>CAKOMD010000006.1:0-54005 GCA_934096555.1 uncultured Bacilli bacterium
TTATATTAGTTAGTAGTTTATTACTACCTATAATTTAGATAATTAGAGGTTGTCCGACTTCAACCTTTATGGCTCCAATTATGGTTTTTAAGAACTTGATTTATATTGAGTTCTTTTTGTTTTTACATTATAAATATAAATAAAAAACTTTTTCTAATTATTACTATAATTATGAAATATAAAAACGGGTAATTACCCGTTTTATTTAAGTACTATTTATTAATATCTTCTGTTTCAATACTAGTTTCGTTTTGATATTGTTCTAATAAAGATATTAATTTTTCTTGCTTTTCTAATATTTCTAATTTCAAATTCTTAATTGTTTCTTTTGATTCAGTAATTAAATTTTCGCTCATTTTTATTTCACTCTTTTTTCAATTGCAGTTAATGTTTTTATTCGTTGCTCTAAATTGCTTATTTTAATATTTAGACTTTCTCTTGTTTCAACTAGACTGGCTAATTGTCCTTTTAAATATTCAAGATTTTCTTTAGTTTCACTAGTTGATTGTATATTTTTTTGATATGCTTCAACATATGTTCTAGAATATGGTAGTGCTTTATTAAGACTTTTTATACCTGATTGTAATGTCCATTTAATGAAATCAATAACTTTAATATCAATTTTAGATATGTCTTGATTTCCTTGGAATGAATTTACAATTGTCTTTTTAAATTCATTCCAAACATTAAAATCTGAGTACCCAAATAGTTCATCGTAGTTTATAAATCTTCTTTGTTTTTCGTCAGTACATATTAGATAAATGCCTGGAATATGATAATTTTCTCCTAATTTTTTTGAAATGTCTTCCATTTTCTTTAAGTCAATTTTTTTATCAAATAATGCATCTATGTATAGTGGTTTGTTAAGATATTTGTATTCTAATATTGAAATTAAGGCTTTTATTTGATGAATTGTTCCAACATGATAGCCTTTCAAAAATGTAATAGGGTCATTGTTATAGTAAGTTAATAGATGTTCGACTGTAAAGATGTTTTTCTTTCTTAATAGTCCATTATAAAGAGCATGAGAATTATAGTATTCAGAATCTGTAATTAACAAATTCATTAAGTCTTTATTTTCCATATATTTAATCTCCTAAATTAGTTGTATTTTTTAACTTTAATTCTTTTAGTTTTTTCTTTTCATTATCTTGTTTTCTAATTCTATCATTAATATCTAGTTCTATTATAGAATCGCAAACTTTATATCTATAAAATCCTTTGATATAATTATAATTTTCTTCGTTGTTTGCTTTATTCATGGCTAAATGATACTCAGTTCTTTCGTTTGCTTTTATATATATTGGCGGTAAGCCAACATCTTCGAATAATTTATTAATAAAACCTCTTATCGTTCTTCCATTACCATCACCAAAAGGATGGACTTTAATTAATTTACAACCAATTACTACACAATTGTCTAGGTATTCAAGTAATCTATCAGTTGAAAAGTTTTCATTTATTTCTTGTGCATCTTTTAATAGTTTTTGTATTTCTATATCTAGTTTATTTAATTCAGGTCGTATCATAGACCATTCTGCTAGTTCTGTACCTGTTCCAGGAAGGTATACATCAAATCTTCTAAAGTCACCAGCGTATTCTGGATGTTCTGTAAATGAAAACAATTTTGCATTTAGATCTTTAAGTGTATACACATCAAATAAATAGTTTATATCTTCGGAGTGTATATACTCATACATAGCTCTAAGTCCATTGATTTCTATACTATCATGTGTACCTTCAAGTTCGCTTTCGTTATTAATATATTTTGTTATAAATGCTTTCTTCATTTTGTCAAATTCAATTTTATTTGGTGCTAAACTATAATACATTTTAATTAGATTTGTCGGAGTTTCGGCCTTTTCTTCATATAACTTGTTAACTTTTTTTCTATATTTATATCCTAAAAATGATTCTTGTATTATAAAGTTTATATCAATTCCTTCCTTGTATAAATTTTCTATTAACTTGGCTTTTTCTTCACTCATTTTCGTCACCTCTCAAAAATCGGTAGTATTATAGCACAAGATTTTAATAAATGCAAATATGTATTTATTTTTTTGTTTGTGTAAAGATTAATACTGGGTGATTAAATGTATGTTAGTTAGACTTGGATATGTTGCTATTAGTACTGCTTTAAATGTTACGAGTTCTACACCTTATACGTATAGTGAATATTTAAATAGACATAATATAGATAAACTTGATAATGTCATTAGGTCTAATTTGTTAGCATTAGAAGAAATATTAAAATATAATGTTAAAAATAATATTCATTTTTACCGAATGTCCTCTAAAATAATTCCACTTGCTACTAAAGATGGTGTTGAATTTAATTATACTACTGAGTATAAGGAATATTATGATAGAATTAGTAAAATTATTAAAGATAACAGTTTAAGGGTTGATTTTCATCCAGATCAATTTTGTGTACTAAATAGCACTAATAATGATGTTGTTAAAAATTCTATTAAAATTTTAGAGTATCATTATTATTTGTTAAATATGATGATGGTAAAGGATAAAGTTTTAATATTACATGTAGGTAGTAATGTATTTGGAAAAGATAACTCTATTAAGAGGTTTATTAATAACTTTAATAAGTTACCTGAATATTTAAAAAAATGTATTGTTATTGAAAACGATGATAAAATATTTAATGTTAGTGATGTTTTAAAAATATCTGAAGTTATTAATGTTCCTGTTGTACTTGATTACCATCATTATAATTGTAATAAAAGTACTATTGATATTGAAAAGATATTTAATACTTGGAATATTACTCCTAAAATTCATTTTTCTTCGCCTAAAAATAAAAAGGAATTTAGGAGTCATAGCGATTATATAAATAGTGATGATTTTATAAATTTTATTGAGTCTATTAAAAAGTATAATACAGATGTTGATATTATGTTAGAGGCTAAAATGAAAGATGATGCGTTATTTAGACTTGTTAGAGAACTTAAATACAAAACAAATTATAGATTTATTGACGATACTAGTTTTGAAGTATAAAAAAATGTAACTATTATGTTACATTTTATATTACTATATTTATTATTTCTAAAATTAATCCTGATATTACTCCAAGTGAATATAATAGAAATACTATGAATATATTTTCTTTTATATTTTTGTTTTCTTTAAATAGTACTATTATGGCAGTTCCGCTACCAGTTAATAATCCTGCTATTAGAGATGGCAAACTTATGGCATTATTAAGATATAATTGTGTTATTATTACACTTGCACCACAATTTGGAATTAATCCTATAAGGCTAGTTATGAATGGGCCGAGTATAGAATTCTTTAGTAAAATTTTTGATAAATAATCTTGTCCAACATAGTTAAATATTATATTTATTATAAGTGATGTTATAAATAAAAATATTATTATATTTAGTGTATGCTTGATTGCTGATAGTAGTATTCCTTTTTCGCAATGACAATGGTCTTTATCACATATTTCGTAATTTGTTTTTTCTTGTTTTGTATTTTTCTTTCTTAAAATTAAATCTATCAATATACCATATATCATACCAAATAATATTTTTATTAGTATTATTTGTAATATAATTTTAATATCTGCTTTTTCTGATATAAGTATAGGAAGCATTTCGTCACTAGTAGATAAATATATTGAGAATAATGTTCCTAAAGATATTATTCTTGTTACATATAAATTTGTTCCCATTACTGAAAAGCCACACTGCGGTATAACTCCTAAAAGGGCTCCTAATATTGGACCAATTTTTTTTGATTTTGTTATTATGCTTTTGTTTTTGACTGTTAATTTATGTTCTAAGACTTCAATTAATAAAAAAGCAACAAAAAGAAATGGCATTAATTTCAATGCATCTATTGTAGTATCAATTAGTATATCTATCATAATATTATTCCTCCGCATAAAGATTATATCATTTAAATTTTATTAGAGCAAGTTAAAACTCATATATTTTTCTTTGCCTTATCATTGATTTTGGCAATTCTTTTATTAAATCTTTATTTATTTTTAAATACTCCGATAGATAGTTTAAAATAATATTATAAATGACAATTTCTTTTTGGCTATCATTAAATATTGGAACCTCTTCGCTTTCTAATATTTTAAATAAATATTCAATTTCATTTTTTTTCTCGTTTATCATTAATAGTTTACATTTTTTAATAATTTCTGTTATCATTTCAAGGTATTTATCATAATCAACTATATTTGAATAATGTACTAAAGATTCATTAAATATGTTTTTTACGTACTGATACAAATATAGGTATGTTTCACTTGGCATATTTATTATTTTGTTATCACTGATGCTAACTATTTTGGGTAGATCTTCACTATCGTATGGGTTATGTGGGGCTATATTGATGCTTTGATAGTTATCAATACAATTGATATTGAATAAAAGAAGGGTATTTACGCTCCAATCTTTAAATGTTTGTATTTTTCCTGAAAAATTTATTTTATAATGGTTAACATATATACCATCATATTCTTTTGATAGTTCTTCATAATCAAAGATTTTATTATTTTCATTCGCTTGTTCGTATAGTCCTAATATATGGTGATATGATGGATATTTTTTTGATAGTTCATTAATTTGTTCACATGAATCTATTGTCAATATTTTAGCATTATCTTTGAGAGAAAAAATAGCGGCTTCTTTAATGTTTTTGATTGCCTGTAAGTATGAACCTTCATACATCATGTATTCATACCAATCACTAATCATATATTTATTAAAGGTTGATGCCCAAAGTCCGCCTGTGGGTTTAAAAGAATAATTGTTTAATGGTCTTAGTATGTTTCTAAAAACATTACTAGATATTGTTTTTGTACCTATTGTTACATATTGTTTTTTCATGTTTTTACTCCTTGCATTTATATATAATACTTTAAATATATTATTATGTCAATATTGTAATTTTGAACATTTAATGGTATCATATTGTTATGAGAAGTGAAGTTATGAATAAAAAAAGAATTTTAATTTTAATTATTTTTGTTTGTATATTGTTTATTACAATACTAAGTTTTTTTCTTATTAAGAATAAATCTGATAAAATGGAAAAATTTGAAATTAATGATAGTGAGAAGAGCGAGAATAATAATTCGGAAAATGTTAATGATGGTACGGAAAGTAGTTCAGATGGTAATTCAAATGTTAATAAAGAAAACAATAATAAAAATACGGACTTAGATAGTGACAATAGTGATAATAATGTTTCTTCAGAAGAGGATGTTGTTAGCTATTTTGAGAAAAATTATAATGAAATTGATGGTACTAATTGGGATAATATTAAAGATAAGGCCAAAGGCTATTTTATTACTATTGTTGATTTTATTTTTTATAATGGTGAAATTAAAGGACATACTTTTAATGAACTAAGTACCAGTGCTAAACTTAAAATTATTAGTATTGCATTAAAAATTGATAGTAAGATAGAGGAATATGTCCCCAGTTATAAGGAAACTCTTTCAGATAAATATAATAATGTAAAAGAAAAACTTGTTACTTTATATTTAGATCTTTCTGCGGATATATGTAAAAATCATGAAGATGGGTGTAATACTGCGAAAGAAATATTTAAAGATATTAAAGACAGCTGTAAGATAGGATGGGATTTTATTAAAGGACTTCTTTCTGCTGGTACTAGTAAATTAAAGGATTGGTATGAAATTTATAGTGGTAAATAAAATTATTAAATATTTTTGGATAATTGTTTCTTTACTATGCTGTGGATGTTCCATTACTAATGATAATAAGAATGATATTATTCAGAATATTGTCTCTTATAATAAGAACTTGAATGGTGATTTTTTAGAGTATGTATATGATAAATATGGTATGAATACATTGAATAGTATATTAGACGCTTATGTTAATAATAGTTATACTGATGAAGTGTGGCATAATGTTACTCATAAGTCCTATAAAGTTTTGCTTGACGAATATAATGGTGTATATGAAAATAATAACAAAGTAAAGATAATTGATAATAAAGATAAAACTGTTATTAGTTTTGTTGGTGATATTTCTTTGGCAGATAATTTTGATATAATGCCTTATTATGATTCGAGAGGTAATGGTGTTTATGGTATACTAGATGATAAAGTTGTTAGTATTATGAAATCTAGTGATATAATGGTTGCTAATAACGAGTTTACTGTAAGTAATAGAGGAACTAAACTGAATAAATTATATAATTTTAGAGCAAAACCTGCGAGACTAGAAATATATAATGAAATGGGTGTAGATGTTGTTTCTATTGCTAATAATCATGCATATGATTATGGAGAAGATGCTTTTCTTGATACTATTAAATATTTAAATGAGTACGGTATTAGTTCTGTAGGTGGTGGTTCTAATATAGAAGAAGCAAGTTCAGCTTTTTATTATATTGCCAATGGCTATAAGATATCATTTCTATCTTCAAGTAGAGCTGAAAAGAATATTGTTACTCCTGGTGCTACTGAAACTTCTAGTGGAATATTTAGATGTTATGATAATGAATTATTGCTTAGAAGGATAAAAGAAGAAAAAGAAAAAAGTGATTTTGTTATATTACTAATTCATTGGGGAAAAGAAGACTCACATGAACTTGAAGAGGTTCAAGTTACTACTGGCAGACAATATATTGATGCTGGAGCTGATTTGGTTATTGGTAGTCATGCTCATGTACTTCAAGGAATGGAAATATATAATAATAAGTTAATTGCTTATAATTTGGGTGATTTTATATTTAATAGAGAGACTAAAGATACGGGAATATTATCTGTGACTATTAATAATAATGGTGATATGAACTATAGTTTTATTCCTTGTAAACAGAGTAATTATAAAACATCTTTACTTAATGGTGATGGTAAACAAAGAGTTATAGATAAACTTAAAAATTATTCTAGGAATGTTACATTTGATGTTGATGGTAATTTTCATTAATTGATATATTTTAAATATATAGTTATGGCTTATATATAATAGATATGGTTGATATGTTATTTTGAGACTTATGACTCAAAATAACACTTCAAGATTATAAGCTTGAAGTGAACAAAAAAATAATAAAAAATAATAAAAAAACTTTACATATTATATTAAAACTGCTATAATACTTGGTGAGCGAAAGCTCCTTGCCTGTATAAGGCCGTTAGTCCAAAAGGAGGTGTAATAATGAAAAATTATGAAATTATGTTTATCGTAAGACCTGATGTTGAAGAAACTGTAGTTAAAAATACAGTTAAAGCACTTGAGAAAGTATTAACAGATCATAAGGCTAAAATAACTTTATCTAAAGAATTGGGTCAAAAAGAATTTGCTTATGAAATTAATAAATTCAAGTCTGGATATTACTTTTTATACAACATCGAAGCTAAGGATGATGCAGCTGTTAAAGAATTTGACAGAGTATCTAGAATTGATGAAAATGTTGTTAGACATCTAATTATTAATTTAGATAAATAAGGAGAAAAAGTATGAATAAGGCAATATTGATTGGAAGATTAACAAGAGATCCTGAACTTAGAACTACTCCTACTGGTAGAAATGTATGTCAGTTTTCAGTAGCAGTAAGTAGAAATTTTACTAATGCTAATGGGGAGAGAGAAGCGGATTTTATTAACTGCGTAGTTTGGGATAAACAAGCTGAAAATTTGGTTAAGTATCAAAAGAGGGGTAATCAAATTGCAGTTGAAGGAAGAATTCAAACAAGAAATTATGATGATAAAGATGGTAAAAAGGTTTATGTTACTGAGATACTTGCCTCTAATATTAGTTTCTTAGATTCTAAAGGAACTAGTACTGCTGGTAATACAGGTTTTAATAATTTACCTGAACCACCAATGGAAGATACTTCAAGCAATAATAGTAGTATGGAAACAGTATCTGTTGAAAAGGATCCGTTTGAAGCATTTGGTGATTCTATAGAAATTAGTGACAATGATTTACCATTCTAAAAAAGGAGGATAAACATGGCAGAATTTCGTAAGAAGAGAAAAAAAATATGTCATATGTGTGCTGGTAAGACAGTAGATTATAAAGATGTTAACATTATATCTAAATATATTAATGATAATGGCAAGATTTTACCAAGAAGATTTACTGGTACTTGTGCTAAACACCAAAGACATGTTGCTGAACAAGTTAAAAGAGCAAGATTCATGGGATTTATTCCATTTTGCAAATAAGAGTATAGCTTAGGCTATATTTTTTTCTTTTTATAATGACAATAGATTAAAAATATTGTATAATATTAATATGAAGGCGGGATATTTATGAAAGTTATATTTTTAAAAGATTTAAAAAAACAAGGAAAGAAAAATGAAATAAAAGAAGTTAGTGATGGATATGCTACTAACTATTTAATTAAAAATGGATATGCTGTTAAATATACCAAATCTAGTAGTGATAGACTTGATGCTGAAATTACACAAAATAAAATAAATGAAGAAAATAATATTAAGAATGCTACTGAAATTAAAAACAAATTAGAAAAAGAAGTTATATCTTTTAACGTTTCTACTGGTAAAGATGGTAAGGTCTTTGGTAGTGTTTCTAGTAAACAAATATGTGAAGAACTTAATAAAAAAGGTTATAAAATAGATAAAAAACAAATTGTTATTACTGATAATTTATCTTCTATCGGAATGTTTTATGTTGATGTTGTTTTACATAAGAAAGTTATTTGTAAATTGAGGGTTGAATTAAAAAGTAAGTAGGTGAAGTAATGAACAAAGAATTACCTAAAAATATTGAGGCTGAAAAAAATTTACTTGGCTCAATGTTTTGGTCATATGAATCTCTTCAAAAAGGCTGTGAAGAGGTTGATAGTGTTATATTTTATTTAGATAGTCATGCTAAAATATTTGATGCTATTAAGACTTTATATATTAGTAATACTCCTGTTGATATTAGTTCTATTACTACATACTTAATTAATTGTAATAAACTTAATGAAATAGGGGGAGTTCAGTATTTGAATGAAGTAGTTAATTCTGTTGCTACTGGGGCTAATATTGAATACTATATTAGTTTAGTTAGTGAAAAGTATACACTTAGAAAAATGATTGAAGTGGCTACTGATATAGTTAATAAAGCTACGAATAGTGAAATAAGTGCTTCTGATACTATTGATGAGGCTGAAAAAGAAATTCTTAATATTTCAAAGTTTAGGAAGACTAGTGAATTTAGAAAAGTGCAGGATGTTTTATCTAAGGCACAAAGTGACTTGGAATTTATTGCTAAAAATGGTGGTAAATTGAATGGACTTACTACTGGCTTTGGAGAGCTTGATGCTTTAACACAAGGACTTCATCCTACTCAGCTTATTATATTAGCTGCTAGACCGGCTGTTGGTAAAACTGCTTTTGCTCTTAATTTGGGATTAGCTGCTGCTAAAAATACTAAGAAAAATATTGCTATTTTCTCTTTAGAAATGCCTGCAGAGCAACTTATCATGAGAATGATTAGTTCTTTGGGACAAATTGATAATAAGAAACTTAGTACTGGTAAACTGGAAAATGAAGATTGGAAGAGATTTAATGAGGCTATTAGTATTTTAGCAGATACTAATATATTCTTTCACGATGCAGGTGGTGTTACTCCTAGTGAAATTAAGGCTAAATGTAGAAGACTCGCTACTCAGGGCGAAGGCCTTGGACTTGTTATAATCGACTATTTGCAGCTCATTGATTCTTCTTCAAGATATTCTGGCTCAAGACAGCAAGAGGTATCTGAAATATCTAGAGCACTTAAAACTATGGCATTGGAACTTGAAGTACCTGTTATTGCTTTGTCACAGTTATCTAGAAGTGTTGAAAAAAGAGAAGATAAAAAACCTGTACTTAGTGATTTGAGAGAGTCTGGTTCTATCGAGCAGGATGCTGATATTGTTGCAGCATTACATGCACCTGATGTTGAAGTTCCTGTGGGTGATGAAGTACCTAATCCTATACAACTTATTATACTAAAACACAGAAATGGACCTACTAAAACTATTGATTTGTTATTTAAGAAAAAGACTTCGACATTTTTATCTATAAGGAAGGAGAATGGTGCTAGTGCAAACTAAAAAAATAAATTTGGGGTTAATTGTGTTTTGTATATTTCTATCTGTATTTGTTTTGGCCTTAACTTTTACTACTTCTAGTGCTAGTGAACCTACTGCTGTTTATACTGTTTATTTGGATGGTAAATCTATAGGTAGTATTTCTTCAAAAGAAAGTTTTAATGATTATGTAAATAGTAAAGAAGAGGAACTAAAAAAGAAATATGATGTTGATACGGTTTATTCTCCTAAAGGAGTAGAAATAAAGAAGAATATTACTTATAGTCCTTCTGTTAGCAGTGATGTTGAAATTTATAATAAAATAATTAGTAATAAAAAGTTTACTGTTCATGGTTATCAGATTGCTATTGTTAATACTGATGATGAAGATAATAATAAGAAAACTTTAAATTTATATGTATTAGATAAAAAAGTATTTGATGAAGCTGTTGAGAATACTATTAAAGCCTTTGTTGATGAGGAACAGTATGAAAAATTTGTTGCAGGTACTCAAGAGGAAGTTAAAGATTTAGGTAGCATGATAGAGAATATTGATTTACTTGAGAATATTACTTATAAAGAAACTTTAATTTCTACTGATGAGAAGATTTTTGTTGATGTTGATGAGCTTAGTAAATATTTACTTTATGGTACTTTAGAAAAAAAAGAGACTTATACTGTTAAAGCAGAAGACACAATAGAATCTATTGCTAATAAACATAAATTAAATGTTAAGGAGTTTTTAATAGCAAATCCTGATTTTACTAGTGAAAATAATCTTTTATATGAGGGACAAAAAGTTAATGTTGGTCTTATAAACCCAGTTATATCTGTAGCAGTTGATGTTCATAGTGTTGGTGAAGAAGAAAGAACATATGATACTGAGATTCAATATGATTCTAGTCAATATATTGGATATCAAGAAACTATTAGAGAAGGAGAAAATGGTTTATATAGAGTTACTAGAAAGAGTCAATATGTTAATGGTCAATTACGTTCTGGTACTATTGCCAATTCTACTGAAATTAAACCTCCTGTCAATAGAATAATTGTTAAGGGTGAGAAATATGCTCCTAATGTTGCAGATTTAAGTTATTGGGCATGGCCAACGGAAAAGCCTTATACTATTACAACCTATTTTGAATATCGTTGGGGTTCTTTTCACGATGCTTTAGATATATATGTAGGATATGGTTCACCAATACACGCTGCCAATAATGGGGTTGTTGTTGATGCTAAAAATGGATGTTATCCAGGTGATACACGTTGCAATGGGGGAAGAGGCAATTATGTTATAGTTAATCATAATGTGGGTGGATACTACACTATTTATATGCATTTAAAAGAATACTATGTTAGTATTGGTCAAACTGTTGTAAGAGGTCAAAAAATAGCCGCTATGGGGAACACTGGTTATGTTGTACCTACGCCTAGTTCAGGAAATCCTTATGGTGGCACCCATTTACACTTTTCTGTAAGAGTCGGTGGGCCTAATGCTACTCCGATAAATCCTCTAAGTTTGTATCGATGAAAGTATCTGTTTTATCATCTGGTAGTAAAGGAAATACTACTTATATAGAAAGCAATAATGCAAAGATACTTATTGATTTAGGAAATACTTCAAAATATGTAAAGGAAAAATTAGAGGATTTGGGAGTATCTCCTGGTGACATTGATGCTATACTTATTACCCATACTCATGTTGATCATATAGGTGGTCTAAAAATATTTGCTAAGAAATATAATATTCCAGTATATATTACTGAAGTGATGCATAAAACATTAGATTATATAGATAATTATAAATTACTTGAAGATGATTTTGATATTAAAGACATTCATGTTACTACGATTAAAACTTCACATGATGCTCCTGATTCAAGAGGATATATTATTAGTAGTGAAAATAAATCAATTGTTTATATTACTGATACTGGATATATTAATAAAAAATATTTTGATATACTTAGTAATAGAGATTTATATATTATGGAATCTAATCATGATGTGGAAATGCTTACTAATGGAAAATATCCTTTTAGTATTAGACAGAGAATACTATCTGATAAAGGACATCTATCCAATTATGATTCTTCTAAGTATTTGTCTTCTTTTATAGGAGGCAATACTCATTATATACTGTTAGCTCATTTATCACAGGATAATAATACTGAAGAACTTGCTTACGAAACACTAGTAAACAGATTAAAAGAAGATAATAAACATGTAGATAATATAATTATTACTAAACAAAATGAAGAAACTGAGTTGATAAATGTATGATAAAACTAATCTGTGTTGGAAAAATAAAAGAAAAATATTTAACCGATGGGATAAATGATTATTTTAAAAGAATTAATAAATATCATAAGTTTGAAATAATTGAAGTTGATGACTCTATACCCTCTATTGAGGAAACTAAGATAATGAAACATATCGATAATAAAGATTATGTAATTACTTTGGAAATTGAAGGTAAAAATCTATCTTCTCCTCAATTTGCTGATAAATTAGATAATACTTTTATATCTCACTCTAATATTACTTTTGTAATAGGTGGATCTTATGGACTTTCTAATAATATTAAGAATAGATCTAATTATAAACTATCCTTTTCAAATATGACATTTCCACATGGCTTGTTTAGATTAATATTTTTAGAGCAATTATATAGATGCTTTAAAATTATTAATAATGAGACATATCATAAATAGAGTTTTATTATTAATAATTAAAGAAGTAAATAGAGTTTTGACTCTATTTTTTCTATTGATAAAAGTACACTATTATGATAAAATATTTGTTGTAGAGGAGGCAGTATATGTATTGTAGAAATTGTGGTAATAAACTTGACGAGAATGCTTATGTGTGTGTTAACTGTGGTGTTCTAGTAGATAGTAATATAAATAATAGTATTCCTTCGAGAGTATATAGAGAGAAGAAAAAAGGTGATAGTAATGCCACGGGTATACTTAGTATTATTTTTTCTTCATTAGCTGTTTTAGATGCTTTTGATTGTTTGACTACTGATATAAGTGCTGTAGGTATGTATACGAAAGTATTAGATAGAATAATGTATTTATTTGAATTTGTTGGCTTTTCATTAACATTTATGATTGTGGGTTTTATTTTATCATTAATTTATAAAAATAAAACTTGTAATAAGGTAGGCCTTGGCTTATCCTTACTTGCTTTGTTTCTTATAATAACTGAAGTATTGGTAGTGATGTTTTATTAATATGTATAATTTTGATTTTAAAAAAACACTTGGTCAAAACTTCTTGAAGGATGATAATATTGTAAATAAAATTGTTAATGCTACTGAATATAAGAAAAATAATTTGGTTATTGAAATTGGACCGGGAGCTGGTTCTTTGACTAAGAAACTACTTCCTAAAGTTGACAAAGCAATATTGTATGAAATTGATACTAGATTAGAAAGAATATTAAATAAGGAACTTGCTGAATATGATAATTATACTATTATATTTGACGATTTTTTAAATAGAAATGTTAATGATGATTTAAGTAATTATTGTTTTGATAATTTATATATTGTTGCTAATTTACCATATTATATTACTACTCCTATTATAAGTAAAATTATTGAAGAAAAAATACCTGCTTGTGAGATTATAATTATGATTCAAAAAGAGGTTGCTGATAGATTATGTGCTCTTGTTGGAACTAAAGAGTATGGACAACTTACTGTCTTTCTTAATTATTTTTATGATATTAAACGAGTTACTAATGTTAGTAAAAATTCTTTTGTACCTAAACCTAAGGTTGATTCCGCTGTTATTAAGATGGTTAAAAAGGATAATTTAGAATATGTTAAAGATTTAGATTTCTTTAGAAAAATAGTTAAAGATAGTTTTAGATTTAAAAGAAAAACTATTAAAAATAATTTATGTAATTATGATATAAATATAATAGAAAGTGTACTTGAGAAGTATAATTTTAATATTAATACTAGAAGTGAAAATATTCCTTATTATGTATTTGTAGAATTGGCAAATGAGTTATTGAAGTAATAACTCATTTTTTGTTATATATTTTTGATTATTACATAATATTATATGGGTGAGTATTATGTTTCAAATTGGTGATTTAGTTACTAGAAAGTCTTATGATAATGATATTATATTTAGAATTATAGCTATTGATGATAACAATTATATACTTAAGGGTGAAGTTGTTAGATTGTATGCAGATAGTCCAAAAGAAGATTTAAAAATATATGTTGATGATGATAAAGATGATTTCGCTCCGGAGATTGATAATTTTAGGAATCTAGATAGAAATGAATACTTTTATTTACCGGGAAAGATTGTGCATTTGGACCAGGACCTTTCTTTTATGAATAAGTGTATGAATTTTTATAAAAAGAATAGAATTAAGGCTTATGGAATATGTACTGATGGTAAGGATTTATCTAATGTTGTTACGGAGAGTCTTAATAAATATAACCCTGATATTATTGTTATTACTGGGCATGATGCATTATACCGTAAAAAAAGAAAAGATAATAGCTATAAAAGTAGTGATGAATTTGTAGCGGCGATTAAGACTGCTAGAAAGTATGAAAATTCTCATGAAAAACTTATTATAATAGCGGGGGCTTGTCAATCTAATTATGAAGAACTAATAAAAGCTGGGGCTAATTTTGCCTCTAGTCCTAAGAGAATTAATATACATGCACTTGATCCAGCAATTATTGCTACTTGTCTTGCTTTTTCAGATAAAAACAAGGATATTGATTTGATAAAGATTCTTAATAAAACTAAATATGGCTCTGATGGAATAGGGGGGATTATTACTAAGGGTACTATGTATGTTGGGTATCCTAGATAATTATGACAATAGAGAAAATTAAAAATAATATAGATAGTAAAAAAGGAAATAATGTAAAGGTAATTTATAATGGTAGTAGAAATAAGAAAGAAGAATATGAAGGAATTATAAAAGAAGTGTATAATTATATATTTATTATTAAAACTGATGGTAATGAAGTTAAAAGTTTTAGTTATAGAGATGTTCTTACTAATACGATAGAGTTATTTTTTGATAAAGTGTAAAATTTGTATAAAGTACTTGCAATTCTTTTATAAATAATATAAAATGTAATTAGAAAGTATTTTCTAGAAGGAGTTGATAGACATGAAGATTACTTCAGTAACTGTTCGTAAAATCGAAAAGGAAAATTCAAGAATGAAAGGAATTGCATCAGTACTTATTGATGACTGCTTCGCTGTACATGATATAAGAATCATTGATGGTGATAATGGTTTATTTATTGCTATGCCAAGTAAACCTACTGCTACTGGTGGACATAGAGATACAGCACATCCTATTGATAAAGAAACAAGAAAGATGTTTGAAGATGCTATCTTTGAAGAATATAATAAGACTGAATAAAAACTATTAGTTAAAAAACTAATAGTTTTTTCATATATATATTTTTTTTTGCATATAATCTTCTAGGAGGATATATTATGGATAAAACAAGTAATATTGATAGCGGTTATAATCATAGTCTTTCTATTGCAGAAAGAAAAAGTATTGTTTTAACTGGTGTAAAGAAAATTGAAAGCTTTGATAGTGAAGAATTTCTTATGGAGACAACAATGGGATATTTAGCGATAAAGGGTAGTGAACTTGAGATTATTAAACTGGATACTTATCAGGGAAATGTTTCAATAAAAGGAAGAATAGATAGTTTGATGTACTTAGATAATGTTAATGGTAAAAAGAATAAAGATGATTCTCTTTTGAATAAGCTATTTAAATGATATTAAGAATTCAAATATATTCTTTGTTATTTTCTTTCTTTTATGGAATATTTGTGTTTTTTTTATTAGAACTTAATTATAAATTATTGTATACTGGTAAGATGCTTTATAAAATTATTATATCTTTTTTGTTTGTTATGTTTATTTCATTATTATATTTTTATGGATTACTTAAGATTAATAATGGTATTATTCATATATATTTCTTAATTGTTATGTTTACAGGTTATATGTTATCTTTTGTCATATATAGGAAAATTCGTTGTAAAAAAAGTTAAGTTATGCTATAATCTTAGTGTAAGAAGGTGATAACTTGGCTAAGAGTAAGAATACTAGAAAAAGTAAAATTAGTAAAAAAGCTAAACTTAGAATACTGCTATTCTTTATTATTTTTGGTGGTATTATAGGTTCTCTTAGTTATAGTTTTTTTTCTAATGTTAATAAGATAGTTAGTATTAAAAAAGAAAAACAAGTTCTTAACGATAGAATTGCAGAACTTACTGATGAAGAAAAAGTTTTGAATTCTGATATTAAGAAGCTTGAAGATCCTGAATATGTGGCAAGATATGCAAGAGAAAAGTATTTGTATTCTAAGGATGGAGAACTTATTATTAGAATACCGGATGAAGATAATTAAAAGAAGATACTATTTGGTTTTAGTATCTTCTTTTTTGGTAGTCTTTTTTGATTTTTTTGTATCTTCTTTAACCGCATTTACTTGTTCTTCTTCCTTCTTTTCTTCTTCTTTAGGTAAATGACCATGCTCTACTAGATAGTCAATTTCTTCTTTAGTAATTGTTTCTTCTTCAAGTAAAGTGTTTGCTATTAAAGATAATAAGTCTTTATTTTCAGATATGATTTTTTTAGTTTTTTCGTAGCAGCTATTGATTATTGAACGCATTTCTTCATCTATTTCATGAGCTACTGTATCTGAAATATTTCTATTTTTGGTATAATCTCTGCCTAAGAATGTGTTACCATCTGGTTCTTCAAGCATCATAGGTCCTAATGAACTCATACCATATTCTGTTACCATACCTCTGGCTATCTTTGTGGCTTTCTTGAAGTCGTCTTGAGCTCCTGTTGTTACTTCGCCAAATGTTACTTCTTCAGCAACTCTTCCTCCAAGTAAACCACATATTGATTCTAGTAATTCGTTTTTTGTATAATTGAATGATTCTTCTTTTGGAGTCATCATTGTGTAACCACCAGCATGGCCTCTTGGAATTATTGTTATTTTTTGTACTTCATTGGCACCGTCTAGTTTTAATCCCATTACAGCATGTCCGGCTTCGTGGAAAGCAACTAGTTTCTTTTCTTTATCGGTATATTTCTTTGTTACTTTAGCAGGTCCCATTAATACTCTATCTGTTGCTTCGTCTATTTCAGCCATTGTTATTTCTTTTTTATTTCTTCTAACTGCTAGTAGAGCGGCTTCGTTAAGTAAGTTTTCTAGGTCTGCTCCTGAGAATCCTGGAGTTCTTTTAGCAAGATATTCTAGCGTTATATTTTTGGCTAATACTTTGTTTTTAGCATGTACTTTTAATATTTCTATTCTGGCATCTTTGTCTGGAAGACTTACTGTTACTTGTCTATCAAATCTTCCTGGTCTTAATAATGCTGGGTCTAATACATCTGGTCTATTAGTAGCGGCTATTATGATTATTCCTTCATTGGCACCAAAACCATCCATTTCTGTTAATAATTGGTTTAGTGTTTGTTCTCTTTCATCATGACCTCCACCTAGGCCTGTTCCTCTTTGTCTACCTACGGCATCTATTTCATCGATAAATATTAGACATGGAGCATTCATTTTTGCTTGTTTAAACATATCTCTTACTCTTGATGCACCAATACCTACGAATAATTCTACGAAGTCTGAACCACTTATATAATAGAATGGTACTTTGGCTTCTCCTGCTACAGCACGAGCTAGTAGGGTTTTACCTGTTCCTGGAGGGCCTACTAATAGGACTCCTTTTGGTATTCTAGCTCCCATACTAGTAAATTTTTTTGGATTTTTTAAAAAGTCTATTAATTCTTGTACTTCTTCTTTTTCTTCTGTTAAACCTGCAACATCTTTGAAGGTTGCTCTACTTTCCTCAACAAGTTTTGCTCTTGATTTTCCAAAGTCCATAGATTTACTTCCGCCACCAAGTTGTCTTGTAAATATCCAAACGGTAACTCCTGCTAGAATAACTATTGGAACAACATCTACTAAAACAGCAAGCCAAGATGATGCTTCAGCATCGGTATTGATTTTTAATTCAAAGTTACTTGTTCCTTCTTTAGCGGCTGTTATTTTTGAAATGAATTCTTCTGATTGCGGTAAGTAAAGTATAAAACTTTCATTTTCTGCATAATCAGATAATTTTCCTTCAAGCATATATGTTTCAGTACGAACTTTAGGGGTTATAGTTAATTCTGTTACTTTACCTCCGTTTAAGTCTTTCATGAATTCATCATAAGATAGTTCATTTACTTTTACATTGAACATTTTGAATATTATTAGGCATCCTATAATGAATATTAATAAAAATGCATAAGGCGCTAAACTTTTCTTTATATTTTTTTTATTCATAATTTTCCTCTCTTTCTTTGCACTCTATTATTATATCATACTTTTCATTTTTTTTAGAACAAAATTTACTTTTTTTAATACCTGGTATCCAGATTATGTTGTTATTACTATCTATTAATATTGGATAAGTTATTCTTTGTGTTATTGGAAGTTTATTTTCTATCATTATTTCTTTTATTTTCTTTTTATTATTACTTCCTTTTAATATTATATAGTCTCCATCTATTCTATTTCTAAAATATAGGGGTAGTGCTATTGTACTTTTATCTATTCTACATATATAATTGCTATCGTTTTCGGTATTATCTATTATATTGAATTCTAAATTATCGATAATTAAATTATTAGTTAACTCTATTTTATAATTGCTTTTTTTTGATGTGTTTTCTTTTATTAGTAATTTATTATATTCTTTTACTATTATTTTATTATTTGGTAAGTTTATACTTAGATTTGGTTTGTTGTTTTTTATTAATTTGATAATACTAATTACATGTTTTTCTGTTACTATGTTACTTTCATTTGAATAGATATCATTTAATATATAGTATAAAGTGTTTTTTATTAGAAAATCATCTAATTTTAATAATTCATCTATATATATTATATTATCTTTATAAATACTATTAATATTCTTTTTTACTAATGATTTTATATAATTATCATATTCTAATAGTGTATTAGAGTATTTTAAGAATTTTTTATGGACATCTTTGTCTTCTTCTTTTAATAAAGGAAGAATTTTTTGGCGATATCTATTTCTAGTATAATCTGTATTTGTGTTAGAACTATCAATAAAATATGTGATATTATGTGATTTATTGTAATTTATAATATCTTCCTTTGTTACTTTTAATAATGGTCTTATTATTTGATAGTTTTTTACATTGCTTATTTCTTTAATACCGGCATAGCCTTCAAGGTTGGAACCACGAACTATTTTCATTAATATTGTTTCTATTTGATCATCGCCATGGTGGGCAAGGAATAGTTTAGTAGAATGATATTTGGATAATATTTCTTCATAGAAGTTATATCTTTTTTTTCTGGCTTCATTTTCGAAGTTTGTTTCTTTATATTCTGTTATTTTCATACTTTCAAAGATTAAATTATGTTTTTGGCAGTAATCTTTTAGATATTTTTCTTCAGTAGTACTTTCTTTTCTGACATTATGGTTTATATGACATACTATTATTTTGTTTGTTTTGTGTTCTAATAGATTTAATAAACACATAGAGTCTGGTCCTGAAGATACTCCTACTACTACGGGGTTATTATCAAAAATAATGTCGTCTAAAATATGTTCCATAGTTTCCTCCTTTGTCATATATTATAGCAGATATTAAAGAAAAAAAGAATATTTATTTTATTATTATAATAAAAGTATACATTTTTTTGATGTATACTTTATTTTTAGTTCATTTTTATTAGATAATATTTTTTCTTACCTTTTCTTATTATGTGGTATTTTCTATTTTTTGTTATTTTATGATTTTCATCATTTATTATATCACCGTCTAATGATATAGCATTATTTGATAGAAATTCTCTTGCTTCTCTTCTTGATGAAGCAATACTATTATTTACTAATATATTTAAGATTATATCTTCATCTACATTATATATTGGTACTCCCTTGAAAGCTAATTCTATTTCACTATCTGTTAATTCTTTGATATTGCCTGTGAATAGTGATTCTGATATTTTGATAGCGGTATCTGCATCTTCTTTGCTATGAATATCTTTTACTACTTCGTAGGCTAATGTTTTTTGAGCTAATCTAAGCTCTGGTTTTTCTTCATGTCTCTTCATTATATCTTCGATTTCTTCTTTGGTTAGGAAAGTGAATACTTTTAAGTATTCTAACACTTTGGAGTCATCAGCATTTATTAGGTACTGATATATTTCATAAGGAGATGTTTTTTCTTTATCTAACCATAGGGCATTACCTTCAGATTTTCCAAATTTATGTCCTGTAGCATCTAAGATAAGAGGCATTGTAAAGCCATAGGCTTCTTTACCCAATTTTTTTCTTATTAATTCGATACCGGTAGTTATGTTTCCCCACTGATCCGAACCCTCAACTTGCATGATACAGTTTTTGGTTTCATATAGATGCATAAAGTCATATCCTTGAAGTAACATATAGGAAAATTCGGCATAAGTAATACCGCTTTCTAGTCTTCTTTGAATAATATCTTTGCTTAACATATAATTTATATTTATGTATTTTCCGATATCTCTTAAGAATTCTAGGAATGTATAATCTTTTGTCCAAGAATAGTTATCTACTAGCTCGGCTTTGCCTTCAAATAATCTATCTATTTGATCTTTAATACATTTAATATTTTTATCTACTGTTTCATAAGATAGTATTTCTCTTTCTGCGGTTGGTCTTGGATCACCAATTCTTCCTGTTGCACCACCACATAATAGTATTGGATGGTGACCATATTTGGCTAATCTTTTAGCGGTTACTAAAGAAGAATAGTGGCCGATATGTAAGCTATCAGCGGTCGGATCTGTACCCCAATAGAATGTTATTGGTTCTCCATTTAATACTTCTTCAAGATTATCTCCTGCTACATCTTTTATTAGTCCTCTCCAGATTAAGTCATCATATAATTTCATAATATTCCTCCTTCTTTATATAAAAAAGGTGACACCACAAAAGGACGAACTAGTCGTGGTACCACCTTTATTTACAATATGATTATTGCCTTAGTATGATAACGGCATTTACCGATTAAACTCTTAATATGTAACTTCGTTATTTTACTTTGTTAATTTCCACCTAACATTAACTCTCTATATGGTAAGTAAAATAATTACTTAGTATTAGTCGCTGTTTAATTAATATGTCTAAATTGTAGTATATTTTTTTTTGATTGTCAATAATAATTTATGAAAAAGTTTTTTATTTTTTGTTTCACTTAAGGCCTGTAGTCCTTAAGTGTTTATTTGAGCCAAGATATTGTCTCAAATAAAGGGCTATTATATATAAGCAAGAAATATATATTTAGATATTTATTTGGTATTATTAATTTACTTTTCTATATTTTTATTATATAATATTTAAAGAAATGAGGGATTATTCTATGATAGATAGATTAGAAGCTACATTAAAAAGATATAATGAGATAGGGGAAGAGTTATCTAGTCCCGAGATTATATCTGATATTAAGAAAATGACTCTTCTTTCTAAGGAAAGAACTAGTTTAGAAAAGACAGTAGAAGTTTATAAAGAATATAAGAAAGTATTATCTGATATTGAGGAGGCTAAGGAATTACTTAATGATAAAGATATGGCTTCATTTGCTAAAGAAGAACTTGCTGAAGCAGAGAGTAAGAAAAGCAAATTAGAAAGTGAACTTGAAATACTTCTTATACCACATGATCCTAATGATGAAAAGAATGTTATTGTGGAAATTAGGGGAGCTGCTGGTGGAGATGAAGGTAATATCTTTGCGGGTGATTTATTTGATATGTATAGTAAATATGCTGCGAATAATGGATGGAAGATAGAGATACTTAATGCTACTGCTGGTACTGCTGGAGGATATTCACAAATAGAGTTTATGGTTAAGGGTGATAGTGTTTATTCTAAGCTTAAATACGAAAGTGGTGCTCATAGAGTACAAAGAGTTCCTGCTACTGAGAGTCAGGGTAGAGTACATACTAGTACTGCTACTGTACTTGTTATGCCAGAGGCTGAAGAGTTTGATTTTGAACTTGATGAGTCTGAAGTTAGAATTGATATAACTAGAAGTAGTGGATGCGGTGGACAAGGTGTTAATACTACGGATAGTGCTGTTAGACTTACACATATTCCTACGGGTATTATTGTTTATTCTCAGACTGAGAGAAGTCAGATTAAGAATAAAGAACTTGCTTTTAAAATACTTAAAACTAGACTATATGATATGAAACTTAAAGAACAAGAAGAAAAGAACGCTGCTGATAGAAAAGTTAAGATTGGTACTGGAGATAGAAGCGAGAAAATAAGAACTTATAATTATCCACAGAATAGAATTACTGATCATAGAATTGGTTATACTTCAATGAATCTTGATAGAGTTATGGATGGTGATATGGAAGATTTAATTGAGGCTTTAATTAATGAAGATCAGAAAAAGAAATTAGAGGGTAGTATTTAATAATAAAATATGAATGATATTGAATATTTAAGAAAATACTTAAAAGATAAAGACTTAGATACGGCTTTAAAAGAATTAGAAAGCGGGATACCTGTTCAGTATATAGTGGGTAATACTAATTTTTATGGTTATGATTTTAAAGTTAATAGGAATACTTTGATTCCTAGATTTGAGACTGAACTACTAGTAGAGAAAACTTATAATTATATTAAAAAATATTTTAATAAAGATAATATTAAGATACTTGATATTGGTACTGGTAGTGGGTGTATTGCTATTACTTTGAATAAATTATTAAATAATAGTGATATTACTGGTATAGATATATCTAATGAGGCATTAGAGGTTGCTAAAGAGAATAATATTAGTAATAATACTAATGTTAAGTTTATAGAAAGTGATATTTTTTCTAATGTTTCTGATAAGTATGATGTTATTATTAGTAATCCTCCTTATATTAGTTATGGTGATACTGAGGTTATGGATATTGTTAAGAATAATGAACCACACTTGGCATTGTATGCTAAAGATAATGGATTATACTTTTATGATAAGATTATTAAAGATAGTAGTAAGTATTTGAATGATAAATTTATTATGGCTTTTGAAATTGGTTATAAACAGGGGGAAGATATTGTTAAAATAGTTAATAAATACTATAAAGATATCAACATATCTGTGGAAAAAGATTATAGTGGTAGAGATAGATTTGTTTTTATTGATAATATTAAGTAAAAAAACAGGAACTATTGTTGGTTCTTGTTTTCTTCTTGGAATACTGCTTCTAGATCTTTGTAGTTTGATTCTGCTGATGGTTCTGTTCCTTTTAGATAAAAGAACATTTCTTTATTTGGAGTTTCATCAGTAGCTAGGGCTCCTGTTATTGGCTCAGTTAATACTCCAACAACATTGTTTGGAATTTCATACCAGGATGCTTCTTTCTGTTTGAAGTATGATTCCATAGTATCTATCCAAATATTCTTATGATGGGAGTATTCACTACTATCTATTTTGGTATTGTTATCATATCCATTCCATACTCCTAGTACAACGTTTTTATTATACCCCATTATTAGTAGGTCTGTATCAGTTGTACCTGATTTGATAGCATATTTATGAGTTATTTGAGGCAGTAAAGATATTAGCGTGGGATAGTTATAATTTATGAAGTTTTTGTTATAGGTACTTGTTAGCATTTCATTTAATATATAGGTAAGACTTGGATTTAGTAATAGTTCTTTTTCTTCTTTATTTTCATAGAGAATATTTCCTTTAGAATCTTCTATTTTTTTTATGAAATGTGGGGTTGTTTTATAACCTAAACTGGCAAAACAGGAATAGGCACTAGTCATTTCTATTAGACTTATTTCACTGGTACCTAGGGCTAGTGATGGTACTTCAGATAGATTACTTGTTATACCTAGTCTTTTAGCAGTATTTATTAAATTATTCTCTCCGAGAAATAGATGGGTTTTTACGGCATATATGTTGTCTGAATAGGCAATAGCAGCTTCCATTGATATTGGGCCTTCGGCATATTTATCGTTATAGTTTTTTGGACTATAATTTTTACCTCCTGAAAAAGTGAAAGTGGTTTTTTCACTTGTGAATGATGACGAAGCGGTGAAACCACTTTCTAGGGCTGAATAATATAGTAATGGCTTCATAGTGGATCCTACTTGTCTTTTGGCTTTGGTAGCTCTATTGAACTGTGATTTACTATAATTGTTTCCGCCAATTAGGGCTAGTATTCCTCCAGTATTGGGATCCATCATAATAGCGGCTGTTTCTACTTTGGTATCGTCATTTATATAACTATATACTGAGTCTTCAAGTGATTTTTGAGCGGTGGCATCTAAGGTGGTATATATTTTTAATCCTCCTGTTTCTATTGTGGATGCAGGTACTTCAGTAATGCTTTTTAACTCTTCAAGTACTGAATCTCTAAAATAATTTATACTAATATAATTAGAGTCTTCTTTTTTACCAATTATTTTTAGTTCTGTATTTAATGCTTCATTATATTCTTCTTTGGTTATTTTTTTGTTATTTAACATGAGTTTTAATACTATTTTTTGTCTTTCTTTGGACAACTTATAGTTTTTTACTGGGGAATAGTTATTGGGAGACTGTGGTATTCCAGCGAGAAGGGAGGCTTCTGCAAGAGAAAGGTCTTTGGATGATTTACCAAAATAGTATTTACTTGCTTCTTCTATTCCAAATACACCACCATAGTTAATGGTATTTAGATAACCTTCGAGAATTTCGTCTTTGGTATAATGAACTTCTAGTTCTACTGCTAAAAGGGCTTCATCTAGTTTTCTTTCCCAGGTTTTATCAAAGTTTAGGAAGAGATTTCTAGCATATTGCTGGGTTATAGTGGAAGCACCTTCACTTTTATTACCTTTTATTATATTGGTTACAAAAGCTTTGGCTATTCTAATGTAATCAAAACCGATATGTTTATAAAAATATTTATCTTCAGTACTAATTGTGGCATCAATGACATTTTTACTTATTTTATCTAATGGTATCCATTCATCATTTGTTTGCGATACTAATTTACTTTCATTATCGTATAAATAATAAGACTGTGATTTATTTATTTCCATTTTGGGTGTTAGGAAACAATAAATATATACGCCGAGATTTCCTAGTATAAAAATTATTATTGGTATTGAAATTATTTTGATTATTTTTTTTACTTTTTTATTCATAATATCCCTCATTTTAAGCATTTTACTTTTGCATTTATTATTATGTTAAAAATTTATTAAAATATGTTGTATTTTTTTTAAAGATATGGTAATATTACACTTGAATGTTTGGGAGTGATATTATTCGTATTAAAGTTAAGGGTTATTTGAGAAATATTACTGATAATGAAGTATTTGAATTTGAAGAAAGAGGTATTAAAAATAAAGATAAAATTACTTTTAATAATAATGATATTAAGTATTCTATTAAATGTAATGATAATGAGATTATGATGATTAGAGATGGTAATGATTTTGTTAATACTTTTATTTTTAATAATAATAATAGTAAAAGTAACTATTTACTTAAAGAAAATGGTTATGATATGGATATGGAAGTTAATGTTAGTAATATGGAATCTAATGATAAACTAATATATATTGAATATGAGATTGTTAGTACTTCTTGTAAGTATGAATTTAAAGTGGAAATGAGTGAGATGTTATGAGTATAAAAAATAAATTACAGAGTATTATTAAAAATAGTCTTCCGATAGATTTAGATATTAATAGAATAGTTATTGATATTCCTAAAGATAAGAAGAATGGTGATTATTCTACTAATGTGGCTTTTTTACTTACTAAAGAACTTAAAAAGAGTCCAATACTAATTGCGGAAGATATTGCTAATAATATTAAAGATGAAATGATTGAAAAAGTAGAAATTGCCAATCCTGGATTTATTAATATATTTTTATCTAAGAAGTTTTTACTTGATAATATTAATAAGATATTAGAGGAAGGTAAAGATTATGGTAGAAATACTTCTGGTAATAATGAGAAGATAAACATTGAATACGTGTCCGCTAATCCTACTGGTACTTTACATATTGGTCATGGTAGAGGTGCTGTATATGGTGATAATTTATCTAAATTAATGTCTTTCTGTGGATATGATGTTACTAGAGAATATTATATTAATGATGCTGGTAATCAGATGTATAATCTTGGTGTATCTATTAAAGAGAGATATAAAGAGAGATGTGGACTTGAATGGGAACTTCCTGAGAATGGTTATCATGGTAAAGAGATTATTCAATTAGCGGAATCTTTGTATGATACTTATGGTGATAGTAAATTAGATGAAGATATACCTTTCTTTAAAAAGGCTGGACTTGATATTTTACTTGAGGATATTAAGAAAGATTTAGATAAGTTTAGAGTTAATTTTGATGTGTTTACTAGTGAACAATCTTTATATGATAGAGGACTTGTTGAAAATACTTTGAATAAACTTAAAGATAGTGGTAAATGCTATATTAGTGAGGATGCTTTATGGCTTAAGACTACTGATTTATATGATGAGAAAGATAGAGTACTTATTAAGAGCGATGGTAATTATACTTATTTACTTCCGGATATTGCTTATCATAGTGATAAACTAAATAGAGGTTTTGATAGACTTATTGATGTACTTGGTTCTGATCATCATGGTTATATTAATAGATTAAGATCTTCTTTAGAAATGGTTGGATATGATTCTAGTAAACTTGAAATTAAGATACTTCAAATGGTAAGATTACTTAGAAATGGTGAAGAGGTTAAGCTTAGTAAGAGAACTGGTAAGACTATTACTCTTAATGAATTAATTGAAGATGTTGGAGTTAATGCTGCGAGATATTTCTTTGCTTCAAAAAGTTTGGATACTCAAATGGATTTTGACCTTGATTTAGCAGTTAAGAATAGTAATGAGAATCCTATTTACTATATTGAGTATGCTAATGCAAGGATTAGTTCTATTCTTAAAAATAAAGAAGTAGAAAAGATTGATAATTATAGTACTATGGATAATGAGACTGCATATACTATTTTGAATAAACTTATGGAGTTTGAGGATATACTAATTAATGCTGCATCAAGAGAATTACCACATATGGTGGCTAATTACTTGTATGAACTTGCTAGTTTGTTTCATAGTTATTATTCTAAAGAGAAGATTGTTACTGAAGATATAGAGTATACTAAAGAGAGACTAGCATTTATTAAGGCAATTAAAATTGTTATGAATAATGCTGCGAATATATTAGGTTTAATACTTAGAGAGGAAATGTAGGAGGATTAATATTATGTTAAGTGAAATGAGTAAAGAACAATTAGAACTTCTTTCTTATACTAAGATTGCAGAAATGTATTTGAAGGAAAATAAGAAGACTATGAATACTGCTGATTTATTCAGAGAGGTATGTAAATTATTAGATTTGGATGAGAGAGAATATGAGGATAAGATAGCAGATTTCTTTGAATCTTTAACTACTTCTAAAGAATTTATATTACTTAATGATGGTAATTGGGATTTGAGAGCTAATCATAGCGTTAAAATTGATATGGGTGATATTTATGATGAATCTGATACTGAAGATGAAATGTCTGATACTGAAGAAGATGATATAGAAATGGGTGAAGAAGATAACTACGAAGATGATAGTTATGATAAAGATATTGACGATGAAGACTTGGTAGATGATGATTATAGTGATTTATCAATAGTAGATGAAGATGAACTAGATAGTGAAAACTAGTTCTTTTTTATTACCTATTAAGCCTATATGATAGTCTTAATAGGCACAATAGAGCCTAGAGTCTCTATTGTGAAAAATTTATGTATTCAATTAATTTTGGTATATAGATTATGCTTATATATGATAGATTTTATTTTAAGACTTAGAATAGGGCTTAAAATAACAGTGAGAGACTTACATAGTAAGGCTCAAACTGAATATAAAGAATAAAATATATTGTTAGTACATAGAATTATGTGGAGGAATAATTCTATGAAGAAAAAGATTAAGGTAGGTATACCTAGAGCATTTTTGTATTATAGATATTATATACTGTGGAAGAATTTTTTTGAGATAATAGGATGTAATATAGTACTTAGTCCTAATACTGATAGTGACATTGTTAAAGTAGGAAATAGTTTATCAGTAGATGAATCTTGTCTTCCTAGCAAAATATATTTAGGTCATATTAGTTATTTAAATGATAAGTGTGATTATATACTAGTACCTAGAATATATAGTTATGGTAAAAAGAAAAGAGTATGTGTTAAGTTTAATGGCATTTATGATGTTGTTAATAATTTATTTTCTAATATTAAAATATTAGACTATAATATAGATAATTTAAAATTTAGGTATGAATTATTTGGTTTTGTTAAAATGGGACTAAGATTAAATAAAAATATATTTAGAATTATTTATGCTTATATTGTTGGTAGTATAAGGCAATATAAATATAATAAAACTCTTATATTAAAACAAAATAAGATAATGAGAAGCAACAGATTAAAAATACTTATTGTATCTCATCCTTATATTGTTTATGATAAGTATTTATCTAGTAATATTATTAATTATTTAAAAGATGAAGATATTGATTTATTATATTCTGATAGAATGAATAGAAAAGAAGCTATTTATTATGCTGAAGAAGAATCTAATACTTTATATTTTTTATATTCTAAAGAGAATGTTGGTAGTGCTTTTTATTATAAAGATGTAGTAGATGGTATCATATTTTTATCAGCTTTTCCGTGTGGTACAGATAGTTTAGTTAATGAACTAGCTATTAGAAAACTTAAGAATATACCATGTATTAATATTATATTAGATGATAGTACTTCTACTTCAGGATTATATACTAGATTAGAGAGTTTTATTGATATTATAAAGGTAAGGCATAATAATGGGTAAGGTTATATCATTCCCACATTTGGGTAATTATTATATAGTATTTAATTATTTTCTTAGTAGAGCATTAAAATGTACGGTAATTATTCCTCCTAAAAGTACTAGAAAGACTATAGAACTTGGTAGTAAATATTCTCCTGATTTTGTATGTGTACCTTTTAAATATAATTTAGGTAACTATATTGAAGCACTTGATATGGGAGCTAATGTTCTTGTTCAAGGCGGTGGTGGTTGTAGATATGGTTATTATGGTGAATTACAAGAGAAGATACTTAGAGATTTGGGGTATGATTTTGAATTTTATAATTTAATTTATGATAATCATATTTCTCTAAAAAAAGGGTATAAGTTTTGTAAAAAGATGAATAGAAAATGTAATATATTTAGTCTTATGTATTATCTTATTAATAGTTTATTTATGATTATATTTATTGATAAGATAGAAAGATATATTAGACTTAATATGGGATTTGAAGTGGTAAAAGGTGAATTTGAAAGAGTAGAAAAGGAATATTTAGATAGTTTTAAGAATAATTGGATTATTAAGAATATTATTATGTATTTTAGGTATAGAAAGAAATTTAGAAATATTAAGATTAATAAGCCTAATAAACCTCTTAGAGTTAGAATAGTAGGGGAACTATTTTCTCTTATTGATTCTAATACTTCTTTTGATATTGAAAGAAAATTAATTAAAATGGGAGTAGAAGTATATAGGGATACTGATCTTACTTATTTACTTATTACAAAGAGATTTATTCTTAATAGAATGATTAGAAAGGGTAAGAAATATCTTAAATATCATTTAGGAGCTGATGGAACCGCAAGTGTTGTTAGAAGTATTAATTCTACTTATATGGATGGCATCTTGCATTTGAAGAGTTTTGGTTGTACTCCCGAAATATCTGCAATGAGTATTTTACCTAAAATAGCTAATGAATGCAAAATACCTATATTATATTTTAGTTTTGATTCTGAAGATAATGAGGTTGGTGTAGATACGAGATTAGAGGCCTTTTATGATATGATTAAAAGAAGAAAAAATGGGTAGTTTCTTCTTTTTTTAATATAAATTTTTATAAAATTATTTGTATCTTAAAAAATATATGGTATAATGTTATTGAATAAGAAGGTGTTTATATGAGTATAGTGATATTTCTTTTACTTATATGTATTTGTTTAGGACTAATATATATAGTACATAGATATTTTGATAAACATGAATTTTATATACTGGCTATTATTTATTCTGTTTTATCATTTATTATGTCTTTTAAATTAGTTAATATATTTGGAATAGATATTAATCTTGGCATTATATTTTCTTCAGGATTACTTGTTATACTTTACTATTTTGTTAATAGATATGGTAAGGGCGAAGATAAGAAGTTAATTACTATGATTGGTGTTAGTACTATTTTGTTTGGTATTATACTTTTACTTAATACTTTTATTGTTCCTTCACTTGGTGATAAGAATTCTATTATATATCAAGAATTAATATTTAATAATATTCCTATTCTTATATTGTATCCTATTTCTTTAATTGGTACATTACTTTTTAGTAGTTATACTTTTAATGAACTTAAGAAAGAAAATAGTAAGAGACTTATTAAGACTATACTTACAGTAGTTGGTATTTTATTTGCTGATGTATTTGTATTTATATATTTTAGTTATGCCTTTATTATTAGATTTGATACTTCGATGATGATTACTTTGAGTAATTATTTAGTTAAGTCTATTGTAACTATAATATATTTACTTGTTGTCAATAAGATGTTTGAAGTAAAGAAGGTGAAATAATGAATTATATTGTTTTAATTACTGAGATACTTCTTACTTTCTTTTTGATATTTTTAGCATATAAAATGGGTAAGAAAGATGGTTTATATTTGGGTATAGTTTTATTTAGTTCTATTTTGTGTGTAATGTTATTTAAGATGGTTAATATGTTTGATTTTGATGTTAATATGGGTATTCCTTTTATAGTGGGAATATTACTTCTTAATAATATTATTATTCATAGATATGGATTTGATGAAATGACAAGAATACTTCGTACTTTTGGTACAGCGTATATTCTTATTTATATGGTTATTATGATTACTACTTTAACTATTGGTAGTAAATATAATTTGACTAGTAATGATAGTTATAATCTATTATTTGGATATGATTTATCTAATATTAGATACTTTATTGGAGGCCTTCTGTCAATTGGTATGACTATATGGATGGGTAGTAATATTTATGATAGTATTAGAAAAAATAAAAATAATATTATATTTAATAATATTGGTTCAATATTGGTAGTTTTATTTATTGAGAGTATTATATTTGTTAGTATAACACATATTGGTAATTATACAGTAGTAGAACTATTTGGTATGGTTGTTATTAGATATTTGATAGAGGTTGTAATTGGGTTATTGGGATTAATACCAGTATATTTGATTGTTAAAAGAAAAGATAAGTAGGTGAATGTAAGATGAGAACAAGAAAACAGGAATTAGTAAGTGATGATTTAAAGCCTTTTGTATGCGGAATTATTAAGGAGTATAGAGAAAAGTATAATTATTCTTTGGAAGATTTGGCTAGGGCTTTAAATTATAAAAAGAATAGGCAAACATTACATAAGTATGAGACTGGTACTCTTAATATTCCTTATGAAATATTTTTTGATATAGCTGAGATATTTAATATTAGTTCAGATGTTATTAAAGATATTCCTATGACTAAAGAAGAAGAAGATTTATTTGAGAAGAAACTTATTAAGAATTATGTTAATACTTTTAATGGTAATAAGAATGTTACTTCAAGAGGAGAAAAAATTGTTAATACTTATAAGAATGCTTCATACGAGCCTGTTAGTAAGCAATGTGCTTTATCTATTAAACTTACTGATGATTCAATGGCTCCAATATATTTAAAAGGAGATAGAATATTCTTTAGAAAAAAAGATAGTTATAATAATGGTGATGATATTGTTATAGCGGTTAAGGGTAATACTTTATCTGTTAGAAGATTATATAAGAGTAATAAGGCTATTATTCTTCAGGCAATGAATCCTAAGTATCAAACTATTGTTGTTAATGTCTTTTCCGAAGATATGATACTTGGTAAAGTTGAAACTATGAGTAGGGACGTAAGATAGTGATATTTAACTTTTATAAAAAATAAAGAAATATAAAAAAGACTTCATTACGAAGCCTTTTGTTTTTGACTCAAATTAGTTTAAAGCATCTTTTAGTTTGCTTCCAGCTTTGAATCCTGGAACAACTCTAGCAGCAATTTTAACAGTTTCACCAGTTTGTGGGTTTCTTCCTTCTCTTGCATCTCTCTTTTTAGCAGTGAAAGTTCCGAATCCTACGAATGTTACTTTTCCTTCTTTTTTAAGTCCTTCAGTGATTCCTTCGATCATTGCTTCTAATGCTCTTCCAGCATCTGCTTTTGTTAAATCAGCTTTTTCAGCTATAAATTCTACTAATTCTGCTTTTGTCATTTTTAATACCTCCATTTTGTATGATGTAAACATGCTATGTTTACTACATTAAAGATACCATATAATTGCAATAAAATCAAGGGTTTTTAGTAAATTAAAAAATATTTTAGTAAAATTAACTAAATGTATACAGATATGTAAAGAATGATTTGGTATAGTTTACAATTGTATTGTTAATAATAATAATATATTATTGTCAGTTTGTTTTTGTTATGCTATAATAAGAGTGATTTAGGAGGGATAATATGAAATTTAAAACAAGAAAAGATATTTTATTTATTATTTCTTATGTTGCTATTATTATTTTTGCACTTGTTAATTTTGATAAAATAATTAATGTATTAGGATATGTAATTAATGTATTATCACCATTTATTATTGGAGCACTTTTAGCATTTGTATTGAATGTGTTAATTAAGTTTATTGAAACAAAAATATTTGGTAAAATTAAACAGGGTAAAGTATGGAAAAAAATTAAGAGACCACTTAGTATTACTATTAGTTTAATACTTGTAGGACTTATTATTTATTTTGTTATGAACTTGCTTATTCCACAGCTTAGAAATTCAGTTTCTTTGTTCTCTGAAACTTTACCTGAATATAAAGAAGATGTTATTGATATACTTGAAAAATTTGATGTTGGAGAAAAGACTATTAATAAAGTTAGTGAATATCTGGATAATTTTACTAAGGTTATTACTGATTATATAAAGGGTAATTCTAAAGATGTTTTATCTATTACTACTGAAGTTGCTGCTTCAATTATTAGCATTGTTAGTAAGGGTATTATTTCTCTTGTGTTTGCCATATATATTATTGCTCAGAAGGAAACTTTGAAAAGACAAGTAGATAAACTTATGAAAGCTTATTTGAAACCTAGAGTTAGTGATAAAATTGCTGATATAGCCACTATGTCTAATAAAACTTTTTCTAACTTTGTTACTGGGCAATGTTTAGAGGCTATTATATTTGGTGCTTTATGTTTTATCGGTATGCTTGCTCTTAGACTTCCTTATGCTTCTACTATATCTGTTGTAATTGGATTTACTGCTTTAATACCGGTATTTGGTTCGATTATTGGTACTGCCCTTGGAGCATTCTTAATCCTGATGATTAGTCCAGTTAAGGCTATCATATTTGTAGTATTTATAATTGTTTTACAACAGTTAGAAGGTAATCTTATTTATCCTAAAGTAGTTGGTAAATCTATTGGACTTCCTGGAATGTGGGTACTATTTTCTGTAACTATTGGGGCAAGTGTTGCAGGAATATGGGGAATGCTTGTGGCTACGCCTTTGTTCTCAGTATTATATTCTATATTTTCTAAGATGATCAATGATAGAATTAATAAGAATAAAGTAGCTATTAAAGTAGATGAAAAAAATAGCAGATTAGAAGAAAAAAAGGCTTAATCGTGTATTAAGTCTTTTTATATTACTATGGCTATCATATTAGATGAACCTTTATTTATTATTTTTGTTAGTGTTTGACATAATTTAAATCTTATATTATCTGGCATCATTGATAGTTTAGCTTGGATACCTTCTTGTACTATAACATCTAGGCTTCTACCAAATATTTCACTTTTCCAAATACCACTTTCATTTTCATTTTTAGTTAAGTAGTCTATTAATTCTTTGCTCTGTAATTCGCTTCCAATGATAGGTTCGAATGTACTTTCGACATCTACTTTTATCATGTGTATTGATGAAGCTTTGGCTTTAAGTTTTATACCATATCTTGAACCTTGTTTTATTATTTCTGGTGGATCTAACTTCATATCTTCAAGAGTAGGAGAAGCAATACCATATCCTGTTTGCTTAACCATTTTTAGAGCACTCTTTATTTGGTCATATTCTCTTTTGGCAACATTTAATTCTTGGAATAATGAAAGTAGGTCTGCCTTGGTACCGACAGTAACTCCTATGGTATCTTTTAGTACTTGGCTGTATAATCCTGCGGGGGCTTCTAAATTTATAGTAACTTCACCTGTTGCTGGATCTACTTCAGATATATATGATTTTGAAATGTATTCTGATTCAGTAAAGTTATTATTTATTTTATCTATGTCTTTTAGTTTATTTACTTCAGTTATGGCTTCTTTTATTTTGGTTATATATTCTGCTTTTATATAGTTATCTGGATTTAGGACCGCTATCCACTCGGGCATATTTACTTTTATTTGTTCTATTGGAAATTCGTATAGGGCTTCTTTTAAAATACCATACATATCTTTTTCTTGCATGGATTCGATGTTTATTGGTAATACTGGTACTTTGTATTCTTCTTTCATTTTAGCTGCGAGTCTTTCAGTATCAGGAAGCATTGGATGAGTGGAATTTAATAATACTATATATGGTTTACCTATGGAAGTTAATTCTTCAATTACTGTTTTTTCAGCTTCTAGATATTCACTTCTTGGTATTTCTCCAATAGAACCATCAGTAGTTACAACTATTCCAATAGTGGAATGATCTTTAATTACTTTTTCTGTTCCTATTTCTGCAGCTTCTACAAAGGGAATTGGTTCTTGATACCAGTATGAACTGTTTTTGTGATACCCTTTTGTATTTTTAAAAATTGCAACTTGGCAATGTATCATTTTCTTATACTAATACTTCACTTTTTTTAATTCTATAATGAATTTCTAGCTTTTTGTCTTTTGTTACGTATATCTTATCAATTAATTTATTCATAATTTCTTTTGTTGGATTTTCCATATTTAAAAACTTATCAATAATTTCTAAATATTCTACATAACAATTTGAATCTTCTTCTATACTTGAAATTTCATTTTTTAATATTTCTAATTTTTCATTTGCAGTCTTAATTTCTTCTTCAGTAATATTAAATAGTCTAGTGTATGTTTCTACACTTATTATATTGTTAAACTTATCATCATATAAAGAATCTTGTTTTCTTTTTAAATCTTCTATTTTGTAATTTAATTCTTCTATTTTTTTAAGTTTATCTTGTCTTGGGTCAATATACTCACTTTTAATAATACTTTCAAATTCTTCTTTATCCTCAATATACTTATTTGCCATATTACTTAATTTATCATAGACAGTTTTTTCTAGTTTTGTATAATTAATATAGTGGGAAAAGCATATATCATATTTACTAAACTTACGATAGTTATTACAATTCATTGTAATTCTATCTCTTTTTTTATCATAACTAATACTCATTCTAGCACCACAGTCTTTACAATAAACTAAGTCAGATAACACATATTCTACATTTCTACGTTCTGGATTATAAGTATTAGAAGAATCTTTAATGGATTGTGCTATTTCAAAAGTTTTTTTATCAATAATTGCTTCGTGAGCATTTTCTTTTATGCACCATTCATTTTCTGGAACACTTTTTCTTTTTTTGATTTTATAATTAACTTTTTGAAATTTGTGTTGTATTAAATCTCCAATATAAACTCTATTTTTAATAATATTACTTATAGATGTGTGTTTCCATATTTCAGGATGGTCAAATTTATTTAATTTTGAACCAGAATATTTAAACATAATAGGTGTGGGTAATTCTTCTCTTGTTAGTATTTCAGCAATCCCAGAACTACCATAACCTGCTACATATAAATCAAATATTCTTTTTACAACAGGAGCAGAATTTGGATCAGGTATTAACTGATGTTTATTGTTTGGGTCTCTCATATATCCATAAGGAGCAGAACTACCACAAAATTTACCATCTTTTTTCATTTGAAGTAAATTAGAACGAACTTTTTTTGAAATATCTTTTGCATACATATCATTCATACTTAATTTAAATGGCATCATATCAGAACCACTTGTTTCATAAAAAGTATCTATATCATCATTTACGGCAATATATCTAACATCATTTTCTGGAAAGTATGTTTCAACATAATATCCCGTCATAATATGATCACGACCTAATCTTGATAAGTCCTTTGTTATAACCATATTAATTTTTCCTTTTTCAATGTCATTTAACATTCTTTTAAAATCTGGACGTTCAAAATTAGTACCCGTATAACCATCATCTATATAAATATCAACTGCAACTAAATTTTGTGCTTTTAAATAGCCATTTAATAGACTTCTTTGATTAGTAACGCTTTCTGATTCCATGTCGTCGCCATCTTCTCTTGATAATCTTATATAAATAGCTATTTTAAATATTGTATTGTCTATTGTATATCTATTATACATTTTAACTCCTTTCGCTAGACAACACTTTCACTTCATTAGTTAAGTTAATTATACTATTTTTTTTGTCAGATTTAAATGTTTTTTCAGAATTAATCTTTAAATTCTTATTAATAATATAATACTTATATATACAACTTTTTAAAACTTCTTTTAAATCATAGCCATTACTGTCATAAAATTCTAAAGTTTCATACATAAATATTCCTCCACTCATCAAATCTTATGCGTAATGTTTTATAAAAATTACTTTTGTTCAATATCAATCACGCACCTTTCTATCTCTTCATTATTAACACCTTCATTTCTATATTCTTTTAATAATTCTTCCATTTTTCTTTTTTCTTCTTCAGTTGGAGGTATTGATTCACATCTTTTACCATTCCAAACCATAACACCATCAGAATCATATCTAATATGTGGTGCTTTTCTACCGTTTGCTATATCATCATAATTATCTGAAATATCGTTAACTGTTATAAAACTTTGTATTTTATTATTAGATGAATAAGAATTTAAATAACCTTTAACATAAACTCTATTACCTTTAACAAAAAAATCCTTATATATTGTATAAAGATCTCTTTTAATATTTAAACTAGAATAAGTTTTAGATTTATTAAATTTAGTTGTAGTTAAACCAAATTTAATATATTCATTATTGTTATCTATAATGTTATTAATTACACCAGAAATAATTATTTCGTTTATATCTACAATCATATATCAGTCCTTTCTTTTAATTAATTTTAATTATTTTAAATTTATATTTTTATATATATTTTATATTTTATTTTAATATTTATTTTATGGTAGAAAAATACTTCTACATCCCCTAGAAATATTTTGCTATACCCCTAGAAGATTATTTCTATACATCTAGCAATTTATTTCTTACCTCGTTTGATAGGTATATAGTTCTTTTATAATTAATTACTTTAATAATTACTAGGTTATTATCTTTAAGTTTTTTTAAAGCATTTGTTATTGTTCTTTTAGACACATTCATTCTAGTAGAAAAATACTCATTATTAGCATAGCACTCATTATTTAAGTTTAATGATATTATTAACGACATTAGTATTTTTTCTGTTGCATTTAATTTTTCATTTTTTATAATAAAATCAGGAAGTATAGAATATTCACATTTTAATCTTTTATTCATATATCTTCCTATCTCTCTATTTCGTATGATTTATCATAATCATTATAAATAACTTTTTTATTTTGTTTATCGTATTCAAAATAAAGTATATCATTATATTTATCTATTACTTTAATTTTATTTCTATTAAGCAAATACAAATCAAAATTATCAGTATTTAAATTATCTTTTAAATATCTTAATATATAAAATTGTTCTATTGTATCTACTTTATTTTTTAATATATCTTCTTTACTTAATAATCTCATTTAATCGCTCCTTTCTTTAATTTTTCAACAAAAAAACTTGTATAGGTTTACAAGTCTTGAAGAAAAAAGAGTACAATATCCTTGTGTAAGCGTTTATTTTAAATCCTGCTCAAGGATTATGATCTTATATTATCTATAAGATTGTGATACTAACATAAATCTACGAACATTTACTGTATCACTATACTAGGTATTTATCCTAGTAAATGAATCATATACATTCCTTTGGAATACTCGTTATATATAAGATATTTATATTTTTCAAGTATTCCTAGATGCTTTTTTAATCCAACATTTGTTATTGATAACTCTTGTTGAATTTCACCAACATTTAGATGTAAGATATTTCTATCATATCCTTTTGAGTAAATATATGCGAATATTTTTTTACCCTCTGGATTGATATTTTTATCTTCCCATAATCTTGGTGGAACTTCTAGTCGTTTCCTAGCCAAATATTTTTTCCTCCTCTCTGTGTAATTAACATTTGTTTAAAAATTGTTAACTTTAATTAACACAGTACCAATATATATCATAATTACTAACTTGTCAACACTTTTATTAACATTTTTATTATTTTTGTTGACTTTTGTTAACATTTATAGTAAGATTAATGTGTGAGGTGTTAGAAATGCAAGAAAAAAAGATTGGTGAAATTATTGCCGAGCAAAGAGAAAAAGCAGGTTATTCTCAAAGACAACTTGCAAAAATTGCTAACATAAGTAATGCGGAATTATCTAAAATAGAGTCAGGTGAAAGAGAAATACCTAATCCAAAGACTTTAAGAAAGATAAGTAATTATATTGATGTTAATTATAATGAATTAATGTATATGATTGGTTTAGGTATTGAAGTAAGTCCTCTTAATCCTTTTATTAAAGATTATTACTCATCTTTAAAAGGTGAAGAACTTAACGTCGCTGAAATAAATGTTTTAGGTAGTATTGAAAATGCTGAAAAGTTAGTGTCATCTTGTAAGAATAATTTAGAGAAAAAAGATATTACAGAACAAGAAATAGAATTATTAAACAATACAATTAAAGATACTGAATATCAAATTAATTCTTCAAGAGAAATTATTAAATTAATTCAAAGTATTAAAGTAAAGGAGAGAAATAAAAATGCAAAGAAGTGATTTAAAAAAGAATGCAATTAAAATTGCAATAGTGTTATTAAACTTATTTTTAATCGTTAGCTTACTTTTAGTTTTAGTATTTAAAAATGATTATGGTTATTCGTTGTATTGGGTTATATGTCCATTTTTACTTGTTGTTGTATTATTATTAATTAATAAATGGAGTGTATTAGGACTAAATGCAGATACAAAAGATTCAAAACTAATACAAAGATCATTTGATGATACAACAGTAGTATCTACTGTATTCTTTGGTTTAATATATTTATTAATTCAAGGACTACAAATGTGGAAAGAAGAATTATCAAGAAATTCATTTGTTATTATAGGTTTCTTTATAGTTGTTATTATTTATCAAATGATTACTTATTTAGCAATATATAATGCAAAAAAAGAGACAAAAGCGTTATTAGAAAAAATTAATAAAAATGGAAAATAAAATTACGAACACGTTTTGTTAAAATGTAAATTTTAATGAAAGTGAGAAAAGTAATTTTATAATCAATGCTTTTGTGTTAACAAAAGAAAAAATAACCTAATGACTTTTCTAAATGATTAGTCATTGGGTTATTTTCATAAGTAAAAGCGACGCACGTTTTGTAAGCAATGTTAATGAAAGTGGGGATAGCTTTTACTCTTTTTTGTGAAACAAAAAAAGGCGACAATATTACTTACGAAGTTTGTAGGTTTGTCGCTTAATCGGGTTTCAAAAGGGTTGTCCCTTTGCACACTATTCCTAGTTGGCTCTGCCAACTTGGTAGTGTGTTATTAACTCGTCAAAAGAGTTAATCAAAACAACCGAGCCATTAGTTATGAAATTTCTTTTGGCTCGGTTTAGTTTAGGGGTATTAATATTACTATTTATCAACAACAACTGTGGATAAATACTTATTTATACTATCTTCATTCGGATCAAAATTTTCATAAAGTTTCATTTCAAGGGTAGTCATTGTAGAATAATCATCCTTTGTAAATAACTTTATATTAATGTTGTTTTCATTACATAATACAATTAAATCTTTTAAAGAAAATGATATATTATTTAATTTTTCTAATTCAGTAATATTATTAAGATTAATACAATTATCATTACAAATTATATCGCCATCTTCATTAATTACTTCTTTACAAAATACAGAATTATTTAAATCAATATAAAAAACATCTCCCCATTTTTGATTAATCTTTTCTGCATCACCAAGTTTATTAAAACCATTCATATTAGCGATAACAAGATCTATGGTGTAACCAATAGTATTTCTATTTTCATTAATTATTTTAGACTTATATACATCAATAATGGTATTTAAAATCAATTTAGTATCATAATTATTTAATCCTAATTTATCTTTTCTTAAATTATCAATTTCACTTTTAATATTCATTTCTAATCTCCTTAATTTTATTACTTTTTATTAATTAAACTCATTCCTAACATTTTTTTCTTTGCTTTTATTTTTTCTTCAATTTTATCTTTTTGTTTATTCATTTTTGAAAGCATATCTAAATTTTCATCCGTTTGTTCGTGCATCATTCTTACAGTTCTTTCAAATGACTTCCAATCAAAATTTCTTTCATCCTTGCGTCTTAAACAAAATATTAATATTACAATTCCAGATAATGCTATTACTATAAAAAATGCAATTTCTATTTTAGCAATTATTTCCTGTTCCATACAAATAGCCTCCTAAAAAATACTAGAATATTTAAAACTACTAACTCTAATCTTTTCTTAAAAAGAACTTTCTTCATTTTTTTAACCATATCCATATATAAGAAATAATCTATTTCATAATAAAGGGTATATTTAAAAAACTCTCTTTTGTTCCATTTTTTTCTTTCATCAATAATAACAAAAATTCCATATATTAAAATTAATATTATTGCAATAATTAATAGAACTACACTTTCTATTAAATCTTTATTCACACTAACCACCACACATTAATAATTATATAATGAAGCAATAAAAGGTATTCTTTTTGATAATTTGCCTAAATAATATATTCCTATACTTTCAAAAACAGATAATGTTAAAGTCATAGCAAAAACAATATTTGCACCACTTACAGTAAGTACATAGTCAAGTGGAATGTCATTTGCATTACAATAACTAATACTAAGATTGTAATTAAAACATATAAATATAAACATAATAACTAAACCAAGAATTATTAAAGTTGTTTTTAATAAAACTTTTAAATTGTATTTCACATTGCACCTCCTAATAATTTTTTTGTACTGCTATTAATATTATATCATCTTTTTTAACGATTGTCCCATACTTTCGCCAATAAATTTTAATTAAATGGGAAAATTAATTTGGTGAGATAATATGTATAATAATAATATAAAATTTTGTAGAGAAGAATTAGAAATGACGCAAAGTGAATTAGGATATGTTTTTGGGGTAAGTAAACAAACTGTTTCTGGTTGGGAAACAGCTAGTGATACTATACCATTTAATAAATTAGTTAAGTTTTCAAATATATATGAATATTCATTAGATTATATTTCTGGATTTACAAGAAAAAATACAAAATACAAAAAATCTGAATGTAATAAAGTAGAGATAGGAAAAAGATTAAAGTTATTGAGAAGAGAATTAAACCTTTCACAACAAGAACTTGCAGACGATTGTAATATTTCTCAAACAACATATAGTGGCTATGAAACAGGCAATTATCTAATTAATACAATAACAATATATACAATTTGTAAAAAATATAAGGTTTCTATGGACTGGATAGTTGGTAGGACAAATACTAAATACTTAAAATGATTGGGATGTTGCAATATGAAATTCAAAAAAATTAGAAATTTACGAATAGAACATAATCTAAATCAAGAAGAACTTGCTAAAATACTTGAAGTTAATAGATCAACTTATACAGGTTGGGAACTTGGGACAAATACTATTCCATTAAGAAAATTATTTGAATTAAGTAATTACTATAAAGTTAGTATAGACTATATAACTTGTTTAAATAAAAATAATAATTATATTTACAGTTCTGATAAAATTAATTTTAAAATTGTTGGAAAAAATTTAAAAGAGTTAAGAAAGGGTTTTGGCTTAACTCAAAAAGATATAGCAAATTTATTAAAAGTTTCAGTGTCATCTTATACTTTATATGAACTAGGTAAAATATTAATTCCAACTTCTTACATTTATAAATTAGCTAAAAAATTTGAATGTTCGATAGATGAGATAATAAAAAAATATTAAATTGTTATTTATTTAATATTTTTTTATTATCCTGTATTAAATTTCTTAATTTTTCTGCTGCTTTTGTAATATCATCTGTAGATAATATTGGTCTTATCATTGCATAACCATCTATTTTTATATCTTTTAATCTTGGTATTGTATCCTTATTAATGCCTCCAATTACAACTACAGGAATTGTAGAAATTTGACATATTTTTTTTAATTCATCAATTCCTACTACTGTTGCATCACTTTTTGTAGTTGATTTAAAAATTGCTCCTACACCTAAATAATTTGCACCATCTTTGATTGCTTTTGTTGCTTCTTCAATATTAGCAACCGTTACTCCAATTATCTTTTCAGCACCAATTAATTTTCGCGCTTGAGAACAAGATATATCATTTTGTCCAATATGAATACCATCAGCATTTATTTTTTTTGCAATTTCAATATTATCATTAATAATTAATGGAACTTTATAAGTATCTGTAATTTTTTTAATACTAGTTGCTATTTTTAAAAATTCATTATAAGACTTATTTTTTTCTCTAACTTGAACGATACTTACGCCGCCTTTTATTGACTGTTCTACACAGTCTTCTAACAAATAATTATTATTCATTTCACTATTAGTGCATAAATATAAACTATAATCTATCATTTTTTACTAATACCTTTTTAATAGTGTTATTTTCAAAAATATAATTAAAATATTCATCATCTTCAGCATTCATTATTACATTAGGTAAATTATTTTTAAAACTTTCTTCTAGTTTTTTTAATTTATTAATATCTATTATATGTTTAAAAACTGCACAGTCATATATATCTTTTGGTCTATTTTCTGATTTGCACAAGAATAATGCTTCAGGTGTTATTGAATAATATTTAATTCTATTGTGGAATTTAGGACAACTTGAAAAACTTAATTCACTAATAGAAGGCGAATTATAAATATATTCAACATAACTCTGACCATTCTTATCTATAAAATAATCTTTTTGAATTATTGAATTATCTTTTTCTCTTACATACATAAAAACGGTTATTGGTATATCTATTATATCTTTATAATACATTTTTAACATTATTCTTTTTGTTCCATCTTCACGATCTCCAAGTTTTCTTTCAAAAGAGAAGTTATAATCATTACAAACTTTCTCTAACTTTGTTAAGTCATCCATATTAACAAAAACATCTAAGTCATGATGGTATCTTTCCAAATTTCTATCAACTAATAAATAAGAAAGAATTCCACTTGTATAATAATACTCAATATTATTTTCATTAAGCATCTTATTATATTCATCAAATATTTTGTATATTTGTTGGTGATTTTCTTCTAAATGGATTTTATTAGGATCTATTTTCATATCTTTTAACCAATTATATCTTTTAAATAAATCATCAATAGCTATGTTATATTCACTAGCAATCATACTTAATTTTTCTATTTTACTTTGTTTAGAACAACTATCGTTACATATATTATATATTAAAATATCTAATTTATCTTTTTCATTCATAATCATAAAATTACCTCTTTTCTATGGAAATGGATGTGGCATATTTGTTAATTCACTATTATAATCTAAATTCAATTTTTTTGGTACAAGGAAAAACCTTGTTGCTCCAAGTCTTGGATATAAATGACTTTTATTTAGGTCGATTAAACTAGGTGCAATTACCTTAACAACTTTAATGCCCGTTTTTCTTATATCATCTGTAGTTAATTCTTTATAATAAACATTTATATTTACTTTTTTCAATTCTTTCAATAATTTATCAAATGAAATCTTTTCTTTTTCGTAATTTATTTTTTTGCTATCAAATAATAATTGATTAAAATTCTCGCCTTGATAATACAAAAAATGTTCATATAAAGTTTTAATTTTATTTGGGTTATCTTGACGAACATCCATTATATTTAATGAATAGAAATAAGTAAATAAGCATTCTTTTAAAGATTTATTAATAGCATAGTCTGAATCTAAACTAGCACAAGCACCTATTCCATAATGTATATTGTTTTTTTCGTTTTTATATATAATTGATAAATAAATAGGTACTTTTATATCTGAATATAATTTATATATTTTAATATTATATTCTTTTTGAATCATTTTAATTAACTTTTTATTATCTCCATTTATTGATTTTATATTAATCTCTGGTGGATTTAATCGTTGCATAAAGTTAATCATTAATGCATCTCTTTCAATTAATTCTAATAAACCGCTTTGAAAGCATTCATTTAAAGTGAAACCAGCAGCCATACCTGTTGATGTAGTCTCAGCAACTGTTTTATTTAAATCAAATGGTAAATAAATTAAACTAGCAGGCCAATATTTAAAATTTTCTTTATTATTAATATCATAAATTTTAGTCCATTCAATATTTTCACTATTTGGATTCAAAAATAATTCTAATTCTTTATATTGATTATCTGAATATAAGAAATAGTTATCAAATATATATTCTTTTTTTAAGTTTTCTTTTTTATCTTTTATAATTTCATTTTGCGGAATATAAGACATACAATAACGTTCTAATGCTTCTGCTAAACAACTAGTCATAGCAATTTTTTGACTTTCATTTACACCTAAGCCACCACTTGAAACCTCTCTGCTTAAATCAAATAGTGAAACAGTATTTGCACTTAAACATTGATACATATGTAGATTATATTTATCTAATTCGTGACGTTCCAACATAGCATTTACAATACCGAACTTGTCGCTAAATATATCTGCTAAATTTTTATATTCCTTACCTAAAATATTTATTATTTCTTGTCTATCTAATATTAGTTTATTTTTTTTCATTATCTTCACCTGGAACTTTTAAAATTGAATGTAAAATTATATTTCCTTTTTTATCTAATTCAATAATTTGATTACTTTTTAGTTCATTTTTATATTTTTTAATAAGTGAATCACATTTTTTCTTAAACATCTTTTTATATATTTTTGTTGTATATATACTATTTGATTTAATTCTTCTATAAAACGAATCTTTATAAAAGTTATGATCTATTATTGGTCCTATCAAATATGATTTTTTGGTTTTAGCAATCATAATTGACTTATTTTCAGTATTTCTAGTCTTTAAATAATAGCTATAAAACAAATAATTATTTTTTGCCATAACGAAGGCTCCTATCATCTTTTTTTGTCATAAGTTCCACAGCTTCTTCGCTAAACTTATCTAAATTTGATATTAGTCTATCTTTCTCTTTAGTTTTATCATTTACTGCAATAAACCATTTGCCAATACTTGTATTCATAAAATTCTCTATTTCTTCAAAAGTTCTTGTCTGTTTAGTTTTATATAAAGGATCGCATACAACAAATCCTTTATCATCATAGCCTGTTAATAGTATCGCATGATAAATGCCAGATAGTTCACCTGCTAATATAACTAGATTACCTTCTTGTAATTTTTGTTTTAATATATTAGTATTTATTGAAATACCATTTAAAACTTTGGCTCCATTATTTTTTGCAAATCCCAAGTATTCTTTATATTCTTTCATTGCAGATTCAAAATCTTCTTTATTAAGAGCATTATGCTTATTTTCAAATAAATTATCACTTTCATGATATATGGTAGTATCTAAATCATTTTTTGCCATATGAAACGCTAATGCAGAAAATGGAGTGCCACTCATATATTTAGAACCATATATTCTATATAATCTTCTTTCATCATACCAATTTGCTTTTTCTATAACTTTATAATATTCTAATACCATCATCATACAAACAACAGCACAAGTATCACCACGTTGTTTATATGGTCTAACATTCTTTTCCATTTTTTGTTTCCTTTCATTTTTTAACATTTCTAATGAATTTATAATTACATCATTATTAAATTCATATATATAACCATTATTTTTTAAAATACCACTATTATTTAAATATTCTAAAACTTTTCTTCTAAATAAAAATCCTGAAACACCAATTAAATTTGATGCAATTAATTTTTCATCTAAATTATCATAAATAATTATATCTCTAATAGCTTTTCTATCACTATGCTCTAATGTAAAATAGAAATGTTGTGTTTTGTATGATTCGGGTATTTTATAATGCTTAATATCTTCTAATATTTCTCTTTCTGACATTTGTAAATTATGACTAAATTTTTTTGCAAATCTAGACATAAATATTTTTTCATCCCCAGCATGATATTTTTTCAATAAATATTCTTTAAATTTATAAATATCAGCATCTTTAGTTTTAAGTAAATATATATAAAATAAATGGTCAATTTGATATTGAGCAAAAAAAGTTTCTATTGGTGGAGTAATTAACATTACATTGGCATTATTTAATGAGATATTTTCATCTGAAACATTAATACATTGACAGTTATAATCTAAATATTTTTTTATTGCACCTGACATTACAAGTGTTGCTTCATCAACCAAACAAGAAGTAGAATATATTTTTATTATATCATCTATTTCTTTCGGTGATAATTCCATAGAATCTTCTTTAACTATTTTCTCAAAAGCAGGTTCTAATAATAATTCATAATAATAATTATGCCAATTCCATCTTGTCTTTAATCTATGTAAAAATTCTTCTGGTCTTTGATGAAGTTCTTTTTGCATTAAATTGCTTATTTCGGGATTAGATTCTGCATAGTATCTATTAGCATTAAATAATTGTTGTTCCATTATTTCATCTATATTTATTTTTAAACTTTCTGGGATAATTTTGCTCTTTATATTTTCCATTTATTAAACCTCCTATGAAAGTCATAGATTTTTCTATGACCTAATTAATTTATGATAATTATGCAGTACATAACATATCATATTTTCTATTGAATTTCTTCATTAATCTTCTCATAATTTCACCTCCTCGAATGATACAAAATGATTAATTTATCCTTTTGTATTAGTTTTTTGATAATGAGATCGCTATAAACTCATTTTTTTTATATATAATATTTTTGTCAAAAATTATTATTTTGTTAATGAATAATGAAACAAATTTTATTTTTTATTAAATTCTTTAATTTTTCTTTTTGCTAAACTCGTCTGTGCTTTATCAATCCAATCTTCTCTTGGACCATAAGATAAATCATCAGTAATAATTCTTACTCTATCTTTATTTTGAAGCATATAATCTATTGGAACATATTCATCATTAACAAATGCTCCAACCATTGTATTCCCTATATCAGTATGTATCTTATATGCAAAATCTATTGGGGTTGAACCTTTTGGTAATTCTATTATATCACCTTTAGTTGTATAAACATAAACTCTATCAGCAAATAATTCTGTTTTAACTTGATTCACAAACTGTTGATTATCACCAAACATTGAATTAATTTCTGTTAACGATTTAAAAAATTGAAATTTTTGTTTTAAATCATCTTGCATAATATCTCTTGCTTTTCCCTTTTGCTCATCCCAATATGCAGTAAGACCAAATGAAGCAACTCTATCCATATCAAACGTTCTTATTTGGGTTTGAACTAATCTATCATCCGGACCAAAAACTGTTGTATGTAAACTTTGATACATATTTGTTTTTGGATTACAAATATAATCTTTAAACTTATCATTTATTGGATGATATTCCTTATGTATCGCACCTAATGTATAATAACAATTAGCAACCTCATCTACCATTATTTTGAGTGCCAATAAATCATGTATATCAGATAATTTATGTCCTTCATTTAATCTCTTATATATTCCATATATATTTTTAGTTCTAATTTTAATTTCATTTGGAATATTATTATCATTAAGTAATGTTTGTATTTTATATAACATTTCTTTTAAACAATCATTACTTGTTTCTTCTAGCTTTATTTTTCTTTCTTCAATTTTTTTATACATATCTGGTTTTAAATACCTAAGTGATAAATCTTCTAATTCACTTTTTATTCTATATGCACCAATATAATACGCTAGTGGCACAAATATTTCCATTGTCTCTAATGCATTTTCCTTTTGTTTAAATTCTGATTTAAATTGTAATGTTCTCATGTTATGAAGCCTATCAGCAAGTTTAATAATAATTATTCTTACATCTTCTGTAATGCCTGTTATTATTTTCCTAGTATTTGCATAATTCTGATCTTGTTTAGAAGAAAAGTTCATTTTAGATAATTTAGTCACGCCATCTACTAAATTAGCAACATTTTGGTTGAAATCATGTGATATATCTTCCTTAGTAATATTTGTATCTTCCAAAGTATCATGTAATAATCCTGCACATATTGTATCTCTATCAGCATGCATTTCAGCAAGTATATAAGCAACATTTAATGGATGACTAATGTATGGTTCGCCACTTTGTCTCATTTGTCCTGAATGCAAATTATCAGCATAATTATAAGCACTTTTTACAATCTCTATTTCCTCGGGATTATATTCTTTTAGTTTTTCTAATAAATCTTGTAATGTAATATTATTCACTAAAACACCTCCTCATAAAAAAAAATAATCGGTGCCAAAAAACACATATTATAATGTTTCGATTGACACCGATTTTGAAATATTATTTTTATTTGAACATGAATAGAAGCATGAGTAAATTGTGTTAGTATAATATTTATTTCTAGCACTTAATTTTTTTGAATAATCAATCATGATTTTATCAATTAATCTAATCATACTAATATACCTCCCAAATAAATTTAAACTATATTTTATCATTTTTTCTAGGAATGTCAATATGGTTTTTAAAAAAATGTTGAATATTTTCATATTTTTTTATCTTTCTAACTCAAAATCATCTTTATCTTTTTCATTATAAGTATTTTTATTAGATTTCATATAACTAGGTATGTTGGCATAATCAAATAATTCATCTTCTTTATCAGTACCTTTTGAAATATCATAAACATCATCTGAATTAAAATCTTTATTGTCATAATATTCTATTATTTCGCTTGTAGTATCGTTTTTAGACTTATCATTACCAAATAGTAGTATCTTTCTAAAAAAGCATTTTATAGCCTCTAAAATAGCTGAAATATATGATTTTAAATTGTTGTTTTCCTCTGTTAAATTATGATTTCTAGTTTTTAATGATTTTATTTCTCTTTGCATACTTTGATTTTCTTTTTCTAATGTTTGATGGCTTTTAGTATAGTGATTAACTTCCGAAAATAACTCTTGTATTTTTGGTTCTAATTCAATTACTTTTTTTGTTTCATTAATAACTTTATTCATACTATCAAAAGTATCTTTTTCAATAAGTAATTGTGTTTTACTAAAAGGAACTTTTTTAGTTGTTTTCATTTTCTCATCAAACTCATTCATAACAGTATCTAATCTTTTATTAATATTTTTAACTTTATTTTCATAATATCTAGTAGTTTTCTTTAACTCTTTTGTTTTTTGATGTTTAGTATCACTATTTTTAATACCTCGTTCTAAATCATATCCTTTTTCAGTTAGTCTTTGATGATATTTATCTTGTAATTCAGATAGGTGTATTTTATCTTTAATATATTGCTTTTTAGAAATAGTATATCTTTCAGTATTTGTTCTTTTATCTAATTTTTTAACAAGAGGTATAACAACACAATGTAAATGTGGTGTTTCTTCATCTAAATGTATAACAGAATGTAATACTTGTTCTTTCTTATATCCTAAATCTTCATAAACAAAATCCATACAAGTATTAGCCCAATTTATAATATCTTCTCTTGTCATATTATCAAAAAATTTGTGTGTAGCTGTAAATAGCAATTCATCTGCAACTACATTTCTAGACTTATTTAACATCTCTGTAAACGTCCTTTTTCTTTCTTTTCTTTCAGTTTTCATTCTCTCATTATGTTCTTTTTCATATTCTTTTGTTATTTCTTTAAAGCCTTTTGTATAAGTAGTATTAATTGGTACAAGTTCAATGTTATCTTTGCTTAATTCTAATTTAATATCAGGATTAGAATTATATGCTTGTTTTTCTCTATTATTATGTGATCCTATTTGTCTTAAATCGCTCATAGTCATAATAGGTTCACTTCTAAATATTGCATAATTTAAATTCATTTATCGTTCCTCCAATCTTTAAACTTGCATAGTAAAAAAAGATATGGGTTTTTCTCATATCTTCATTACATATATTTTTATATAAATTCTTTTAATTTTTATTATAATTACAATAACTTCTTATTTTACATTTTTCACAATTTGGATATTCACCACATATATTTGCTGACCTTAATAAACAAAATTGTATTAATATTGATTCAACAACTATTTCATCACAATTATTAAGATTTGCTATTTTTTTAATAATATTTAATACTTGTTGTTCTGTAGCATTTTCATTTTCTACAATTCCTAGTCTATGATTTCCAAATAATCTTTTAAGTTGAACACTGTTTTTACAAGTATTAATACCAATTCGCTTTAAATAATCATAAGCAAATGCTCGTCCAACTTGTGCCATTTTGTATTTTCCATCATTTAACATATTAGCAATATCATTAGGAGTTTCAATACTCACAAAGTTATCTAAACTTCCATAATCTTTTTCTATTTTTTCTAAAACTATTATATTTTTTGATAATGATTTCATCTGATTATTAATCATAGGATTTGTACAATGAATATTCCTTAATTTTTTTACTAAAATATTTGGATCTACTATTTTTAAATAATTTTTATTATAATTATGAAATATCTCATCAATAGCATTCGTATTTTCTCTTATATTATTATCTCCCCATCTATGATTAGAAAGCTGTGCTATTATTAATGCTTTTAAATGTTCTTCAAAGGTATATTTTTTACCTTTTTTTCTTAAATTAACACTATTAATTAAATCTTTAATATCTTTCATATAATCATAATTAATTTTTTCCATACTTAATTTTATAAGAGGGTATATTGTTTTTAATTCCGTATCTTCTAATAAAGTAATTTTCTTTACTAATTCATAATTAGGATTATATGCTATTTGATTATTAATACAATCTTTTAAAATCTTTATAATTTCTTCATTAGATAAGTAATTAACCTTCTCAATAGGGAATATAATTTTATTTACCTCAACATATTTTATCAGTAAAGGTATTAACTCAGGATTTTTAAAAATTTGCTCATTTTTCATAAAAAAATATCTCACTTTCTTAAATTTAGTCTTTAACTAATAAAGTGAAATATTGTCTAAACCCTTATTTTATGGGTTTTATTTATTTTTCTTTTGGGGTATCACATATTCACGAACACCCATGGTGTCATAACTAGTCTTGGACCATTATCATCCTCATAACCTTTGGCTGCTGGAATTACGTATCCTACACAATCTATCATTCTTATATTAGCAGAAAAATCCTCTATTTGAATTTTAGTCGCCGTAGCTGGAACGAATTTTGGTTCAGTAGTCATTATTGTTTTACCTGCTGCTGCCTGTGGTAGTTCATCTAAACATCTCTTTCTTTCATATTCATCTTGAATATTTGGAATTATTAAGTTTTCCATAAACTTTCTAATAAAAGTTGATTTTCCTGTACGAACTGCTCCAACAACTCCTAGATATATGTCTCCTCCAGATCTTTGGCCAATACTCTTTATAACTTCTATTTTTTCCATTTACATACCTCTTTTCTTTTTATCACTAAATATTATGTCTAATAAAATGAAATATAACTAAAAAAAAGAAAGTTAGTGCTTTCTTTTGTATACTTCTTTTAAGAAGTAATTATATAGCGCTTCAGTATTATCTAAATCTTCAGGATGAAATTGAACTCCAAGTAGAAAATGATTATCATCTATGTATTCAATGCTTTCAATTATGTTATCTTGTGAAACTGCTGATACGATGAATGGTTTTTTTACTTTATTTATAGCATAGAGATGTCTAGTATTTACTTCTAATGTTGGTCCAAACAATTTATACATTATAGTATCTTCTTTGATGTTTATGATATGTTTTTTATCTTTATTATAATGATTATTTATTTTTATTAAGTCATTTTCGCTATTACTATTATTACTATATAAACCAAGTATTTGATGACCCATACATATTCCTAGTATTGGTATGTTATGATGAAAACAATAGTCCACTATTTGAAAATGATATGGATAAATATCACTACCACCTTGAATTATGATTCCATCACATAATTTTAGTACTTCAGTATCGATAGGACTATTATCGTAGTTAAGTATGGATATATAGTTGCATTTGTTGTGAATATATTTTAAATTATTTTTTGTTACTACTTGTAAATTAACATTATTTAATACTTCATCTCTTGCTACTATACCTATGGTTACATTATTCATTAAATCATTTTATCTAAGTTATTTGGTACTTTGTCATTAAGTATTGTTTCAATTATTTTTTGTTCTTTTTCCTTAGATACCTCTCTTCCTGTCATTTTGGATAAATCTCCAATTACCTCACGTAATACTTTCTCATCTTTCATATTACTTTTTTGTAATTTGTCCGCTAGGTCAAGAATAGTATTTTTATCGACGTTAGTTTTCTTTTCAATTCGTTTAAAAAAATTATCAGAAAAATTCATTAAAAAAACCTCCTAATACATTGTATGTTAGAAGGTTTAAATGGGTTAATTAATTATGTTTGTTTTTGAACTCTAATTTTATTGGTGTTCCTTCAAAATCAAAGCTTTCTCTTAATTTATTTTCTAAGTATCTTTCATAAGAAAAGTGTATTAATTTATCACTATTTACAAATAACGTAAAAGTAGGGGGAACAGTTCCTGTTTGCTGAGCAAATGTTATTTTAAGTCTTTTACCTTTATATGATGGTGAGGCTTTTAACATAGCAGCATCTCTTATAACATCATTTAGAATATTTGTTTTTATTTCTTTATGGGAATTTTCATATACTTTGTCTATCTCAGGCATTATTGTGAATATTCTTTTCTTGGTTAATGCTGATACAAATACAATAGGGGCATATGATAAAAATTTAAATTCTGCGCGTACTAGTTTAGTGAATGTACTAATATCATTCTTATCAGTTACTGTATCCCATTTGTTTACAACAATTATTAATGGCTTACCTTCTTCAAGGGCATAACTTGCTATGTGTTTATCATGCTCGATTATTCCTTCTTCAGCATTGATAACAAGTAGGCAAACATCACTTCTTTCAATGGCTTTCATTGAACGTAGTACAGAATATTTTTCTATTTTTTCGAATATTTTACCACTTTTTCTTATACCAGCAGTATCTATGGCTACATATTTCTTTTTATTATAAGTGAATTCAGTGTCTATGGCATCTCTAGTAGTACCTGCGATTGGAGATACTATTACTTTTTCTTCATTTAATAGAGCATTTACTAGACTACTTTTACCAACATTTGGTCTACCTATTAGACAGAATTTTATTCTATCGTCTTGTTCTTCTTCTTCATTATAGTTGATATTAAAATCTTCAGTTACTTTATCTAGTAGGTCTCCTAGTCCTAGAGAATGTTCTCCACTTATAGGCATTACTTCTTCAAATCCTAATTCATAATAATTATAAATGTTTTCTTCTCTTTTGATATTGTCTAATTTAT
>CAKOMD010000007.1:0-53664 GCA_934096555.1 uncultured Bacilli bacterium
CCCTTAAAGAATGTAACAATATTATACACTATATATTATAAAAGTCAATTAAAAATCAACCTATCAACAATATCTGTGGATACATCATAAAAAGCAAAAAAAGTATCAACAATTTCTGTTGATACTTTATTTTACTTAGTTTCTATTAGACCGTAGTCGCCATCTTTTCTTTTATAAAGAACACAAGTTTTGTTAGTATCCATATCTTTATATACAAAGAATGAATGACCTAATAGTTCCATTTCGAGAATAGCCTCTTCTTCATCCATAGGTTTAGTTTCAATATTTTTTCTTTTAACTATTTTTTCTTTAGAGGCCTCTTCATCCTTAACTTCATAATCAAAGTTAAATTCTTTAACACTTTCCTTAGTATTTCTATTTAATCTAGTTTTATTCTTTCTAATTTGTCTTTCTAACTTATCAGTAACTAAGTCTATCGCAGCATATAAGTCTTCATTTTCTTCTTCACTTCTTAGAACATACTTGTTCGTAGGAATAGTAACTTCAACAATTTGTGAATTACCTCTAACTCTAGCAAGTACATTAGCCTTAATATCATCATCCTTAAAATACTTTTCTAATCTACTTAGTTTATTTTCTGTATAATCCTTTATGGCATCTGTAATTACCATTTTATCTCCACGAATATTATATTTCATTTAAATCAATCCTTTCTATACAACATAAGTATAACAAATCTAAATTAAAAATTAAATAGATTTATGTAAATAACATAATTTAACATATTAGTCCCATAAATTATCATTATATTCATGATTATCTACAAGATTTTGAATAGCCATCTTTACTCCAGGAGTATCTTCCTTATAAGTAACACCATACCAGTTAGCACTAGTAGGAATAACCTTAGTACTAGCCTTATTATTCTTAATTAAATTACTAAGAACATCAGGAATTAAATACTCTGCGGTAAGTAAGTTATCTTTATTATTGTCAAAGAACTCAGGGAAACCATCTTCTATATAATTAAATATACTAGGAGTAAATAATAGGAAATTCATACTGACAGTATCGTCATCTTTAACAGTAAATACTTTACTTCCATCTAATGGACTAGCAATTATTTCATTATTAACTCTCTCTACTTTACTTTCAGTTAAATTAGTAAGATATCCATTATTATCTACATTACATACTCCCCTTTTAACAGAACCATTTTCTGTAAGAGTATTAGCAACTTTATATCCTATCATTCCATATTCACTCGAAGACTCATCAACTCTACTTAAATACTCATAAGCTTTAATAAAAGCATCTCTTCCATAGAAGTCATCTGAGTTAATCATTGCAAAGTTTTCATGAACCTTTTCCTTACAGCAAAGTACCGCATGAGCAGTACCAAGAGGTTTAACTCTATCACTAGGAAGAGTGTATCCTAAAGGTAGATTATTAAGTTCTTGAAAAGCGTATTCAGTCTTAATATATGGTTCTACTCTAGCTCCTATTGTCTCCTTAAATAAATCATAGTTTTCCCTTTTTATTAAAAATACAATTTTATTAAATCCAGCCTTAATAGCATCATATACAGAATAGTCTATAATAAATTCTCCATTAGGGCCCATAGGCTCAATTTGCTTAAGTCCCCCAAAGCGACTACCCATACCTGCTGCTAAAATAACAAGTGTAATATCTTTCTTCAAATTAACATTCCTTTCTATTTTGTATATTTTTTAATTTTTCTTTTAATTTTCTTAATAGTGGGTCCTAAAACAATTCCAATAATTACTACTCCTATAACTATAATAATATCACTAGTGGACATATCTTCTAAATTAATGTAACTATCACTATTATCAGTAGCATTATCATCATCTTTAGAACTGCTATTTGAATCAAACTCCTTTCTTGCTTCTTCATTCCATATACCTATTTTAGAGGCTTCTGCTACTGCTTGGTGATCTTTTAGAGTATTAGTATACTTATAATCACCATACAAATAAGCAACCTCTGCATAGCCATTCTTAACAAGTTCATCTTGAAGTAAAGTATCATCTACCCATACCCAAGCTAGAACTCTATTATACTTATCTTTCTTATCACTATTTTTATCATATTCAAGTTCTATTTTCTTTGCATTAGTAACTAAATTACAGGTATAATTACTTGCTTCTTTACCATAGTATTCAACCCCTTTAGTGGGATGAACAGATTCTGGAGTATCTATTGCTAGCATTCTAACTATGTTTATTTCACCATCAATGTTTACTTTAATAGTATCTCCATCAACGCATTTAGAAAAAGTAACCTTCTCTTTACTACTTGCATTAACAGAACTAATACAGAATATAAACATAAATATAATAAATAGTATCTTTCTACTACTTCTCATACCTAAATTATAGCAGATAAATTTAAAAAAGTTAACCTTATGAATAAAAATATACTAAATTTTACATAATAATGTTAGAATATTCGCAGATATTCATACAATAAATGGACTAAGAAATTAACTTAGTTCTTTTTATGTCATGCACTTCCAGCCTAAGGTCTTCCAGTGTTATTGTTAGCCTTATATTTTATAAGTCTAACAATAATATACCAGTGTATCTATCATATATAAGCCCGTAATATATACTAAAATTAGATAAAGTAATAGTAAAATAATTTAAAAAATGTTATACTTAGTATGGAGGTAATAACATGGATATATTTTGCAAAATAATAAATAATGAAATACCATCATATACAATATATGAAGATGAGATAGTTAAAGTATTCTTAGATGTAAATCCTAATCATATAGGGCATACTCTTATAGTACCAAAGAAACATTATCAAGATTTTTTTGATATAGATGAAGAAGTACTACATCATATACTAAAGGTAGCCAAAGAAATTGCTGCACTTCTTAAAGAAAGATTAAATTATGATGGTATATCACTTTGTGAAAATAATGGCTTAGGTCAAGAAGTAAAACATTTTCATTTACACCTAATACCAAAATATAATAATGAAGAAAAATTATCACTTGAAGAAGTATATAATAAGTTAAAGTAGGTTTTAGCCTACTTTTTATAAAGAAAAAAACTATCCGAAGATAGTTTCCCTAAACTAAGATATTTTAATAAAAGAAAGCAGAACCTAGTATAATAGCAAGTAGAATATATAAAACAATAACAATTAAGAAGCCATTATTTCCTTTACATGAACTATTTCCAGACATTTTAATGCACCTCCTTTATTATATCCAAGCTCCAAGTATTATTATTAATAAGATAAATAATACTAGTACAATAGCGGCACTAGATCCGCCACAAGGTGAACCACAGTTATTCATAATACATTCCTCCTTTTTTCTATTCATAGTATTTTATGGAAAAACATAAAAAGTGTGCTGGGCTAATTAATATTAAAACAAATATATATTAAAAATTAATAATTAAAATATGTTATTTTCCCCATATTTCAAAAATCATATTGTAATTTTTTCCTATTTTTGATATCATATTAATGTAACTTTGAAAGGAGATAACAAAATGGCAAAGAAAAAAGAAGTATCAAAAAAAGATACTAAGAAGAATGCTATAAATAAAGCAGAAACAAAAAAAGAGGAAAAAGTAGTTAAAGAAGTAAAGAAGGAAACAAAGAAAAATAATAATAAAAAAGAATATGATAAACTATTCAAATTCTATGATTTTATAGATAAGTATAGATTAGCTATCTATGGAGTAATTGGAGGAGTACTTGCTACAATACTAGTAGTAATCCTAATATGGCCAGATAGAATAGCTAAATTAGAGAATGGTTTAGAGCCAGTAGCTAGTATAGATGGTTTAACTGTAACCGCAGAAGATTTATATGAAGATATGAAAGAAATATATTCAGTAAGCAATTTATTAGATATAATAGATAATAAAATACTTGAAGAAAAGTATCCTGAAACAGACGAAATGAACACTGAATTAAATGATCAAGCAGAAAGCTATTATAATATGTATAAACAATACTATGGATATAGTAAAGAAGAATTCTTAACTAGAAATGGTTTTGGTAGTGAAAGAGCATTTATTGAATACTTAAGACTTCAATATAGAAGAACACAGTATACTGATGATTATATAAAAGAACAAATTACTGATAAAGAAATAGAAAAGTACTATGAAGATAAGGTATATGGAGATATCAATACCAAACACATTTTAGTAAAAGTTAGTAGCAGTGCTACTGATGAAGAAAAGAAAAAAGCTGAAAATTTAGCTAAAGAAATAATTACTAAATTAAATGAAGGCAAATCATTTGATGAAGTAAAAGATGAATATAAGGATAAAATAACATATGAAGAACTAGGATATAAAGCATATAATGCTAGTCTTGAATCTGCTTATATGGAAGCAATGCAAAAACTAGAAAATAATTCTTATACTAAAGAGCCAGTTCAAACTTCTTATGGATATCATGTAATATATAGAATAGATCAAAAAGAAAAACCAGCTCTTGAAGATGTAAAAGAAGAAATAATTACTTCATTAATTTCTGAACATAAGTCAGAAGATACTTCAGTTCAATATAAAGCATTAGAAAAAATGCGTGAGGATGCCAAACTTAAGTTTACTGATACAGTATTAGAAAAGAAGTATGAAACTTATAAATCTCAATATAACAAATAAAATGGTACATTAAGTATCATTTTTTAGTAGTTTACAACATCCAAATAAAGTGTTAAAATTAAAATATGATAAATTATAAAAAATGGAGGTAACTATGGAAGTAAATAAAAGAAAAGATAACTTAGTAAAATTATTACTAAATAAAGAATTTGATATTAAGGATGAAGATGAACTTATTGAAATGCTTTTGGATAGTCCAATAGCCATTGACTCAGATAAAGAAGAAGATGCCAAAAGAAGTTTGGGGGATAAATTGGCCGACAAAGTTACTGCAGTAGCAGGATCATGGGGGTTTATTATAGTATTTTGCATATTTCTTATACTGTGGATGATAATTAATTACTTAATGATAGTAAACGTAGATCCATATCCATTTATTCTACTCAATTTAATATTATCATGTATAGCGGCTCTTCAAGCGCCAATAATTATGATGAGTCAGAATAGAGCGGCTAAAAAAGATAGTTTAAGAAGTTTAAATGATTATAAGACGGATTTAAAAAGTGAACTAATACTTGAAGTGCTACATGAGCAAATAAAAGAACTTCAAAGTAATCAAAAAAAGATTATAAAATTGCTCGAAGAAAATAACAAAGATAACAAATAAAGAAGGAATCACCCTTCTTTTAATTTTTAATCTTTTTAAATATTTTGACAGTTTCATACAAATTATCTAATTTATTATTCCAATTATATTTAATTTCATTAATTAAAGACTTTTTAATATTATTAATATTATCATCTTCTTTTTCAAAATAGTCATAGTATAAATATTTTAGATTAGTAAGATTATTCTCCTTCTTAATATATTTAATTAAAAAGTTCTTCTTTTCTTTTTGACTTCTATTTACAAAAGAAATCTTATTTCTTGAGGATTTAACAATATCAATATTATAAATACTATCATTAGAAGTTTCATTTAATACCTCTTCTTCCTCGTCTAATAAAAGACTACTCCTTTTGATAAGTTCACCCTTATCATTAAAGAGTACCGCGATAACTTCTTTACCATTAGTCATTAAAGAAGTATTACCTATCTTAATTCTAGAATAAGTATAAGTTTTATCTTTAATTAAATTAATAAAATTACTACTTACAGTTACATTATCATATTTAAACATTTTAAAAGTATCATTATTAACAAGAAATAATGGTATTTTCTTTACATTAACAATATTATCTCTCTTATTCCATTCGAAGAAATTATAATATTCTTTATTAAAATTAAGTACTATATCGTAAATATAATTCATTTTCTATAATCCCCTTTCAAAGTAATAGATAAAATCATAATTATAAAGCCAATAATACTAAAGTAGCATTCTACTCTTCTTATAATAAAATTAACATATTCTAAAAAATTATACCCCATAGTGGTTAAATTTAGATATAATATGATAAAACTACATCCAATTACCATAAGACCAAATCCAAGTAAAAAGAAAAAAACTCTTATCATAATATCCCTCATTTAAATTTATTCAAATAATAAGATATTATTAAGAGTTTTTAATTATTCTATTTCTTTTTTATCTCCAAGTTCTACTTTACTAATAGAGTCAAATCTTTTACTTATTTTATCAGTAGTTACATGAATATTTTCTATATCTTTATTAACAGTTTCAATACTTCTAGAAAGTTTATCCCATCTTTCTTTATATCTACCAAATTCAACACCAAGTTTATTTAATTCATCGTGAATAATACTTGCATATTTATCTCTTTCCATATTCTTAAGAAGTACTTCAATAATAGTAAATGTACTAATTAATGTAGTAGGAGAACATATCCATACTCTTCTTTTATGAGCATATTCTATTAAATCAGTATGATAAGCATTTATCTCAGCGAATAATGCTTCCGCAGGTAAGAACATAATAGCTTGATCTGAAGTAACTCCGGGTATAATATATTTACTAGCAATTGCATCAATATGTTTCTTAACATCTATTTTAAATTCTTTTTCTGCTATATTTCTATCTACTTGAGGAAGATTTTTATCTACCATTTTTTGATAATGTTCTAAGGGAAATTTTGAGTCAATAGCAACAGTGCCAAGTGGCTCAGGAGCAAATATAACTGCATCCGCAATAGTGGTATTAGGAAAAGTATACTGAAGTCTATATACTTTATCATTCTTTTCACCAAATATACTAACTAAGATATGTTTAAGATTAATTTCACCAAATATACCTCTACTCTTTTTATCAGTTAAAATGCTTTGTAGTGAAACGATATCTGTAGATAAAGTATCTATCTTCTTTTGAGCCTCATCTATCTTAGATAATCTTTCTAATATATTAGTAAATGTTCTATTAGTTTTAGCAAAGTTATCATCTAATCTTTCGTTTACTTTATCGTTAATTTGGGTAAGTTTCTTTTCCATTCTATCGTTAAGTCCATTAAAATTATCATTCATAGTTTTCATTATATCTATTTGAAAACTAGATAATTCTTTCACTGTGGTAGTTTCTAAAGTACCCAATCTTTCTGTGATTTTTCCTTCATTAACATTTTTACTAATTGCTATAATAACAAGTATAATAACTATTATTAATAGTCCTATAATAATATAATCTAACATTTTATTACCTCCATATTTACATATAAAAGTATAACATATAAATTACTTTTAGTAAATAAAAATAATATAAAAAAGCAAACAATTGTATATTATTAGTTCAGAGCCTATAGTCTCTTCACTATCATTAAAGCCTTAGGTCTTTAATGAAAAAATTGAAGCCTATAGTCTTCAATTTTTTGTTTAGTTAGTAATTATTTATCTACAAGTAGCGCCTTGATTAATAATGATTTTTTTGATAACGTTTAAAGATTTTATAGCATCCTCTACTGTCGAACCTGCTTCAAATTTTTCAGAATTACACTTGCCTTTGATATCATCACATTTAAAAACAATAATATTAAAAGGCATATTATTATTCTCACCATCAAAATAATTGTCTAGTGAGACATCATAAATGAGTTTATTATTGGTACATCTAAAACTAGTTTGATACTCGTCAGTAAAGTCTTTTTTATTAAAAAAGTAAATAGTAAGACTAATTAAAAATATCAAAATAATAAAATATAAAGTAATTAAAGTAATTTTAATATATTTATTAGTTTTGTTAGTAAGTTTCTCAGTATTACTAATCTTTTTCTCAATAATATCTTTTGTATTGTTATCTAAAAGTTCATCTATACTGATATTAAATATCTCCGATATATTTTTAATTTGTACAATATCAGGTTTAGTAATATTAAGTTCCCAGTTAGAAATGGTTTGTCTAGTAACACCTAATTTATCTGCAAGTGAGTCTTGTGATAATTTATTTTCCTTTCTTAGTTTTACGAGTTTATTTCCAAGCATTCCTTTTGCTCCTTTCTATCATTATTATACCTAGGTTATATAATAATGTCTATCAAAAGTATTTGGAAAATTAGCAAAAGTATTTGACATTAAATAAAAAACAGTACCGAAGTACTATTTTAATAATTGTTCAAAATATTTAGATATTTCTTTTACCCTATGTTTTAATATGAAAGCATCTACTATATCAAATACAGCATATACTAAAACAACAATTCCAATCATTGTAGTAATCATAACAGCGGATATACTAGGATTAATAATTAGAACAATACCACATATTATAGTAAGTACTGAAGTAATAACGGATAAAACAAAATAATTATCTACATCTTTAATAATAAATGCCATTCTAGTTTTAAAAATACCATTTATAATAAAGAATATACCCAAAGCTATAGGAATTAAATTTTTAAATATTTCAGGATTTAAAAATATAACTATACCAAGTAATATAGAAATAACACTACTAGCCATCTTCATAAAGAAGAATATTGGGTGAATAGTAAAACTATCTATAAAACTGTAAGTACCATATACTAATAAAAATGCTGCTAGTAGGTATGCTATAGTACTAAGTGAAGAATCAGGTGATACCATAAGAATAACGCCTAGTATAGCAAAAAGTACAGACATAACTATAGATAGATTAAGATACTTATTAATTTCTTTGCTCATTATAAAACTCCTTTCTATAATTATTATAACTCAAAATATTAAAAATATTAAGAACAAAATTAATTAAAAAGTCCATTTATAATAATTTATAATATTGCAAAATAGTTCAAACAGAAAATTATAATTACAAACCAATTAGTATAGTAGACAAACTGTATAAGACTTAAAATGATAAAAACAAATAAATATAAAATCAAGTATATATTTAAGAGACAATTAAATGTTCATCAAAGACAATTAATTTTTGCCATATACAACAAAAAATAAAATAATATATTACTAAAAAGGTTACTACTCAAGAATAGTATTCTTTCTTGGCTTTACACTTTTTCTGTATACTACAATTTTACCATTATCATCACAAGTAGCCAGTAATATATCTTTATAGTCCTTATAGCCTAGTACTTTGAGTTCATGATCTAGCCATTTCTTATCTTTCCCAATAGCGGCTATATTATTTTCCATATAATTGGAGTCAATAATTACATTAGCCTGTATACCACTATTACTTAGTTTAGCATTAACATCATTTTTACTTGATGGTTTATCGCCTTCTTTTAAAAGAAAACTAATGCTACCATTAATTTCCATGATTGCATAATCTATCTCATCTAAATTAAAATAGCCTTGTGTTCTAGCTTCTGCAAGGAAATCATTAATATCAAGTTTAGATTTTTTTAATCCAGATTCAATAATCTTACCTTTTTCCATCAATATTGTAGGTACTCCAGAAATAAATCTACGTAAAATAATACTTTTAGTTGTTACTATAGCTATTATATAAGAAATAATACCATATAATAAGAGTGAAATTATTCCTGCAATTAAATTTTTTTCTATGTCAAGTGAGATATCTGCTGCGATAGAGCCAATAGTAATACCAACAATATAATCAAATAAGTTTAACTGTGAAATTTGTTTTTTACCAATTAATTTTGTAATAAAAAATAAGATTATTAATATTAAGATAGTTCTTAAACATATATTAAGTATATTATCCATATAAAAAACACCTCATAATTATTATGAGATGTTTTAAATCAATTATACATTAGTCTTTTAATGGATTACCATTAGCATCAGTAGTTATACTACCTGATAATATCATAATACCTTCAACTAATCCCCATATACTTGAAGCAAGTACCATAGGAATACCTATAATAACAAATGCTAAAGCATATCCAAATATAGAAAGTAATAATTGTGTTATAGCTTTTCCAGTATATCCTAAGTAAAAATTATGAACTCCCCATTGACCTAAGAAAATACCAAATAACCCAGCGGCTAATTTAGATTTAGCATTAGGATCATTGTTCCTAGAAGGAGTATTTTTTACTTTAACTCCACATTTTAAACAAATTTCTTGCTCATCATTTAATTCAGCACCACAATTAGAACAAAATTTAGCCATAAATTAATCCCTCCTTAAAAATTTAATTATTCCATTCTGAAACAACAAGTCCATTACTATCTGTGAATGAACCACAAAGTATAACTATCCAGTCTACAAGTGTGCCAATACCAAAGCATCCAGCAGTAAAAAGCCAAAGAATACCGGTACCAACCTTACCAACATAGAATCTATGAACTCCAAGTCCACCAAGAAAAGTGCAAAGTAAGAATGCAACTAATCTAGATTTTGGAGAAGTACCAGTACCATTATTATTAATGGTAACATTGACAGATTGATTGTTAGTCTTACTCTCCAATGAACAGCCACAGTTAACACATATAACTGCATTTTCATTAACTTCTTTTCCACAATTAGAACAAAATTTAGCCATAATATATACTCCTTTCATAACTAAAATAATTTTATCGTCTAATAATTATTTTGCAAATTTATTAAGTAAACTATTAAGTAGATCTTTTTCTTTTTTTAAGTCTTCTCTTTCTTTTTCTACTATACTTGAAGGAGCCTTACTTACATAATTTTCATTACTAAGTAATTTTTCTCTTCTTTCAATAGATTTCTCTAGAGATTCCTTTTCTTTTAATAATTTTTCTTCTTGTTCTTTAACATTTTTACTATTATCAAAGAAAATATCTATCTCTAATCCATTATATTCTACTTTATCAGTATAATTATCACTATTACCAGTTATCTTATCATTAAGTTTTAACATATTAATAATAATTTGTTTATCTACATCATTATTACATTTAATATATACTTTATAATCACTACCTATACCAAGTTCAGTCTTTTTATTTCTAAACATAGTAATAAATTCAAGTACTGTATCAATATTAGTAGTAAATACCAAATTCTTATCATATTCAGGGTAACTACTCATCATAATAGATTCAGTCTCTTTAATAGGTAGCATTGAATATATTTCTTCAGTAACATAAGGCATAAATGGATGTAACATTTTTACTATATCAGTAAGTACTCTAAGTAATACACTTTTTGTTGTATTATCATCATAGAACTTAGATAACTCAATATATTTATCACAGAAGTAACTCCATGCAAATTCGTATATAGCGGACCCAGCTAAATTAAAGTCATATTTATCCATATACTTAGTAACATCTTTAATAGTACTATTAAGTTTATCAAGTATCCATTTATCTTCTACTTTTAAATTATCTAAAGTATAATCTTCTTCTTTAAATCCATCTAACTTCATTAATACAAATCTTGATGCATTCCATACTTTGTTAATAAAGTTCCAAGTTGATTTAACTTTTTCTTCATCATATCTTAAATCCATTCCTGAAGCAGTACTAGTAGTTAAGAAAAATCTTAGTGAGTCAGCGCCATATTCTTCGATAACATCCATAGGATCTATACCATTACCAAGGCTCTTACTCATTTTTCTACCTTGTTTATCTCTGATAAGACCATGTATTAAACAGTCTTTAAATGGTCTCTTATGAAGAAATTCAAGTCCCTGGAAGGTCATTCTATTTACCCAGAATGGAATAATATCATATCCAGTAACTAGTACACTATTAGGATAATATCTTTTTAATAAGTCAGTATTATCAGGCCATCCAAGTGTACTAAAAGGCCATAATGCTGAAGAAAACCAAGTATCAAGTACATCAGGATCCTGTACCCAACCTTCTCCTTCAGGAGCATCCATGCCAACATATACTTCATCATCTTTATACCAAGCAGGTATTCTATGTCCCCACCAAAGCTGTCTAGAAATACACCAGTCATAAGTTATTTCCATCCAGTGATTCATAATTTTTTCATATCTTTCAGGTACAAAGTTAACTTTAGTATCTTTATTTTTTTGATTAGCAAGTACTGCATCCGCAAGTGGTCTCATCTTAATAAACCATTGTTTGGATAAGTAAGGCTCTACCATTACATCAGTTCTTTCTGAAAAACCAACATTATGATTAATTGGCTCGATACTAATTAGTAGGCCAGCCTCTTCTAAATCTTTAACAAGTTTTTCCCTGCAGGCAAATCTATCCATACCAGCATAAGATCCAGCATTTTCATTCATCGTAGCATCCTTATTCATAACTACAATTCTCTCTAGATTGTGTCTATTACCAACTTCAAAGTCATTAGGATCGTGAGCAGGAGTAATTTTAACTACACCTGTACCAAATTCCATATCAGCATGATAGTCTCCTATTACAGGAATTTTCTTATTAACTATAGGAAGTATAACCTTTTTACCTATATATTTTTTGTATCTTTCGTCCTCTGGATTAACAGCGACAGCAGTATCTCCAAATAAAGTTTCTGGTCTAGTCGTAGCTACTTCCAAATATTCATCACTATCTTCTAGATAATATTTAATATGATAAAAGGCACCTTCTACATCTTTATAAATAACTTCTTCCGTACTTAAAGCAGTCATAGCCATAGGATCCCAGTTAATAATTCTCTCTCCCCTATAAATTAAACCTTTATTATATAGAGTAACAAAGACTTCTCTAACAGCCTTAGATAAACCATCATCTAAAGTAAATCTTTCCTTAGTATAATCTAGAGCAAGACCAAGTTTAGCCCACTGACTATGAATATTTTCAGCATATTCATCTTTCCAAGCCCAAGCTACTTTAAGCCATTCTTCTCTATCCATTTCTCTAGGATTAATTCCTTCACTTCTAAGTTTCTTATCAATTTTAGCCTGAGTAGCAATACCAGCATGGTCCATACCAGGAACCCACATAGCATCAAAACCCTTCATTTTCTTATATCTAATTAGAATATCTTGAATAGAAGTATCCCAAGCGTGTCCTAAATGTAATTTACCAGTTACATTAGGAGGTGGAATTACTATACAGAATGGTTCCTTACTTAAATCTTTACCACCAGTAAAATAACCATTATTTTTCCACATTTCATATTTATCTTTTTCTACCATTAAATGGTCATATTTTTTATCAAGCATTATAAACACCAATCCTTTTATCTATATAATTATTAAGTACTATAAATATTTTTTTATAAAAATCTTCAATTTCTTTATTGTCAAAAGTAAGACTATCAAATAGTTTAGCAACATAATTATTTTCTTTTAATAAGTAATAAGAATATTTGTAATTAAAAGCATACATTTTTGATAATACCATAAGAACAGTATCTGAAGCATTATCAGTTACTCTAGGACTAATAGTTTTAAATTTAGTAAAATCTTCATATACCAAATTATTAGGATAACTACTAATTCTTGTATCAACATAAGGATAATTAACAAATAATCTGAAAGAATCTAAGTTATGAGCATCTTTAATAATAGCACATACATGTTTAGTTTTCTCATCTATATTATCAGGAAAGCCATTTTTATCATAAGCAAATAATGCTATTTTAATGACATTATCATAAGTTTTATCTTTACTTATTTCTCTGATTAAGCCTTTATTAAATAGTATATCAATAGCTTTATTACTAGAATCTTCATTGTCTTCATCTATATGATAATTAGGAGTACTAGAAAAATTACCTATTTCATGGAATAAACCAATAAGTTCACAGACCGCTATTTCTTCTTCAGTAAATATACCGAGTTCAGTAGCTAAATCTTTAACTATTTCCATAACTTTTAATGAGTGAAAATATCTTGCTTTAATATTGATATTATTCATATCATACTTTCTAACATATTGTTCAAATATCTTCATTATTCTACTACTTTTCATAATATTCCTCCCACTTCATAAAGTTAATATAAGTATATACTAAAATACTACATTTTTCAAGTAAATTTATAGTATTTATTTCATCTCACACTTCGTTGCTCGATGTTTTTTTAGCCTGTAGTCTAAAAAAATACTTTAGAGCCATTAAGTCTCTAAAGTAAAGTTTATTTATTTTTTTCTTTATTAATAATTTGAATTATTTCCTCTACTGCTTTATCCACAGTATTGTTGATAACTACATAATCATATTTATCTTTGCATTTAATTTCATCTTTAGCTATCTCTAATCTTTCTTTAATAACTTCTTCAGAATCAGTATTTCTATTTCTAATTCTCTTTTCTAGTTCTTCAAATGATGGTGGCATAATAAATATACTAATAGCCTCAGGATATATTTTTTCTACATTTAATACACCCTTAATATCTAGTACTCCAATTACATTAGCGCCATTTTCAAGATTATTAAATATAAATTCGCTAGGAGTACCATAATAATTACCATTAAATAAAGTATATTCTAGTATTTTACCTTCTTTAATATTATTTTCAAAAGTATTAATGTCTACGAAGAAATAATCTTTACCATCTATTTCAGTACTTCTTTTCTTTCTCGTAGTCATAGATACTGAATAGATGGCAATTCCTTTATTTACTAATTCTTTAGCAATAGTATCTTTACCAACACCACCAGGACCTGATATAACTATAAATTTACCTTTCATACATTATCCTCCTATTCTAGTATTTGTATATTATTAACGATAACTTGGTATTTATCAAATCTTCTTTCTACTCTACCAAAGACCTTAACAATATTACCTTCTTCTATATTATTAAATCTTTTATATGTAGTAGGAAATATAGTTAAAGGAATTTCACCAAATTCATCTTCACCTATGATAAAAGCCATAACATCATTATTTTTTGTAGTAGTTTCTTTTATTTTTTTTATTAAAACAATAATATTAATATTTTTATCAAAGTAATTATTGATATTAAGGGAACTAATACTACTTTCTTCACGGTATTTAGAGGTTGGATGTTCAGTTAAATAAAATCCAATAGTTTTTAACTCATTATCCATAATATCTTTCTTGGAATATTCATCATATTCTAAAATATATGGTTTTTCAACCTCAATCATTCCAGAGTCTTTTGCTATATCTGCATAATTTAAAACATTATCTAAGTTTTCTATTAAAGTTCTTCTATTATATCCTAAATTAATTGCTCCAGCATTAATTAAATTAGTTATAACTCTTGTATTAACTGAAGTACCACTCATTCTAAGTACAAAGTCACTAAAATCAGTAAACTGTCCTTTTTCTCTTTCTTTAATTATATCATTACTACTTACTGTACCAACACTTTTAATAATTGATAAAGGACATCTTATATTATTGCCATCAACATAGTATTTACTGGTACTTAAATTAATATCTGGTGGTAATATCTTAATATTTGATTTTCTTGCTCTATTAATATAAATATTAGTTTTAATATCATTACCAATAGAGTTGGATAATATTGCACTTATAAAATATTTAGGAAAGTATGCTTTTATAAAAGCCATTCTATAAGATGTAATAGCGTATGCTACCGAATGTGATTTATTAAATCCATAATTAGCAAACTTAAGTATCAAATCATATACCGCGGAAGCCACATTCTCATCATAACCATTATTTAAACAGCCATTTATAAATTTTGGTTTTTCTTTTAAAAGAATTTCTTCTTTCTTTTTAGACATAGCTCTTCTTAAGATATCAGCTTCGCCAAAAGAATAACCCGCCATTAATCTTGCTATCTGCATTATTTGCTCTTGATATACTATAATACCATAAGTTCCTTTTAATATAGGCTCTAAGTCAGGATGAATATAAGTAATTTTTTCTTCATTATTTCTTCTTCTGATAAAAGTATCAATATTATCCATAGGACCAGGTCTATACAAAGCAAGGGCAAGTACAATATCATCAAAAGAAGTTATCTTTAACTTTTCTAAGAACCTCTTCATACCTGGAGATTCAAACTGAAATATACCATCAGTGTCAACATTATAAAAGATATCAAGAGCCTTCTTATCATTATCAGGTATTCTTTCAAAAGTAATATTAATTTTTTCTTTTTCTCTTATTTCGTCAATAACATTACTTATTAAAGTTAAGTTATCAATACCAAGAAAGTCCATTTTAAGAAGACCTAAAGGCTCCAAGTAATCTTTAGAATAAGCCGTAGTATATATACCAACAGGGTTTTTATATAAAGGAATAATTTCATCTATTGGTCTTCTACTCATTACGATACCTGCAGCATGAATAGATATATGTCTAGGTAGTCCTTCTAAATGCTTACCTATTTCATATAACATTTTAAATTCTTTTTTTGAATTGATTAATCTATGAAATTTACTGCCTTCGGTATAAGAACTTACTAAATCTTTACTAGTAATAGATTTACAAATATCGTCAGTGATTGGAAGACTAATATCCATACATCTAGCTAAATCTCTAATTACTTGCTTTGCTCCTAATGTATTAAAAGTAATAATTCCAATAGCATGTTTTTCACCATATTTTTTAGTAACATATTCAGTAACTAAATTTCTTTTTTCACTATCAAAGTCAACATCAATATCTGGCATAGTAACTCTTTCAGGGTTTAAGAATCTTTCAAATAATAAATCATATTTAATAGGATCAACATCAGTAATACCAATGGCATAAGATACTAAACTACCCGCAGCACTACCTCTTCCTGGTCCCACTAAAATATTATTAAATTTAGCATATTTAACATAATCCCACACAACTAAGAAATAATCACTAAAGCCCATCTTTTCAATAACGGATAGCTCATAGTCTAATCTCTCTATATATTTATCATTAACATTATCATTAAGTCTTCTTTTAATACCTTTGTAAGCTAGATTTCTAAGAAATTCATTAGGATTTATATCTTTATCATATATAGGAAGTAAATTAGGAGTATATTCTAAAGTAACATTACAAGAGTCACTAATATACTTCATATTATCTCTGACTTCATTATCAGTAATGAGAATAAATTCATTCTTATCAAATAGATATTTATTCTTAAATGTATTAAGTTCAAATTCACCTAACTTTTTATCTTCTCTAATCATTATAAGATAGTCTAAGTATTTATAACCATCTTTTTCTAGATAACTAATATCATTAATAAATACAGCTCTATCTTTAATGTTATTTCTATCTTCTATATTAGAGTAACCTACAAAGTATTCTTTATATATAGAAACAATCTCACTATTATAACTATTATAAGGCATAATTAATATTAAATTATCTGCATACTTAATTAAAGTTTCATTATCAATACTACCTTCTGAAATAAGCGTAGAGAGTTTAATCAAATTTCTATATCCATCATTATTTTTAGCCAGTAAAATAAATTTATTTTCATTGTATTCTAATTTAATACCAATAATAGGTTTGATATCATTTTTCTTGCAAGATAAATAAAACTCATATGCACCAAACATATTATTTGTATCAGTTATGGCTAAAGAAAAATAGCCAAGTTCTTTAGCTTTTTCTGTTAGTTCTTCTATTTTAATTAAACTACTCAGCATAGAATAACTAGTCTTAACATCTAAAGCATACAACATGACTATCCCTCCCTTTAATTATTTATAATTTAGTATCTTAGTGTAATAAATGCAATTACAACACCAGCAACGGCTATTAAAGCAGCAAGTCCAATAACACTAGCAAATCCTTTATTTCCTGGACTAACTACTTCAGGACCAAGTCTATCATCGGTAGTAATATTTTTATTTAGCACTCTGACTAATTTCTTATTACTTACCTTTTTATTTGGATTATTTGCAGTAACATATCTCTTATTCGGAGACATATTTAACTCTCCACCATTATTTTCAATGGTTAGTCTGCTTCCATCATCAATACTTTTTTCAACTTTATTTGGATCAAATTTAAATCCGTAGTCATTGTTTCCCATAATATTCCTCACTTTCTTCTATTTTCAGCAACCATTATTATTTCGTCGGTTAAGTATTTTATTCTTTCAATTATTCTTCTGGATTTTACTTTACCTTCACTATCATTTCCAATTAAGTGTTCTTCAAGTTCTTTTATAGTATTATTTGAGGTAAAGAATGTTGGTAGGCCTTCTTGCATTCTATATTGCAAAAGACTACCGAGTATCTCATCTCTGTTCCAGTTAGTAACTGTTTCAGCACCAATATCGTCTAAAAGAAGTAAAGGTGCTTTTTTAACTTTATTGAATATTTCATTATAATCTTCATTAAAACTTCCTTTTAATTTTCTTAAAAACTCAGGATAGTAAATGGTAACAGATTTAATTTCTTTTTTAGCCAACTCATTAAACATTGCACTAACTAAATAAGTTTTTCCACAGCCAAAGTTACCTGCTAAATATAAACCCTTACATTTTTCGTTATTTTCATATTTTTTTATAAATGTTGTAAGCCACTTAATTGCTTCAAGTCTATTTTTGTCATCAGTATATATATTTTTCATTGATGCTTCAAGAATAGCTTTTGGCATATCAAATAGGCAAATATTATTTTGATATTCTGTATCTTTATCAAGTTTTTTCTTATATTTACAAGGTACATAAGAGAATACTAAATTACTGTCCTGTACCTCCGGATAATAAACATATCCTGTAACAGAATTCTTACATTCCATAATATTTTTACAGTTAGCACAATTTTTAAGTTCTAGAGAAGAATCTTTAATTAAAGAAGTATATTTTATCATTTCTTCTTTAGGAAGTTTAATTTTACTTACAACCTTTTTAAAAGTATCATCTTCCATTTCTTTATCAAAATTTCTTTCTAAATCTATATTATTAAATCTATAGTTATTTTGAATAACATCTTTTATTCCTTTCATTACTTATACTCCTTTAATAATTCCTCTAATTGATTTTCTTCTTCATCAGAAACATTAGATTTATTAATTTCTTTATCAAACCAATCAGGGGTTTTCATATTAGCATTTTCATCTTTATAATTCTTTCTAGCGGTCTTTTTGTGTACTTTTTCACAATTATTCATTGCATCCTCTACTGTTTCAATTCCTTTTCTTTGCCACTCTCCTGCAATTGTTTCAACAAAGCCTCTTGTTAACTTTTTATTGTTCACATTAATGGCATAATCCAGTAAAACATTAACTACACCTGGCTTAAGTTTATAATCCACAAGTAAATCTTCAATTAACTTTAAATCTCTTCGTGTAGGTTCGTTACCATTATTCTTATTTATTAAAAGTTCTCTCGGAGATATAGTTTCAAATGTATATATCATTTTAGCTCTTTTTGAAGTATCACCAATAGGTTTTCGCAAATATTCAGGTTGGTTATTATCAACGATTGTAGGAAGCAATCCACCATTATTAAATTGATAAAAGTTTCTAGAATTTTTTCTTAAATTTTCACGATTAATAGTACCATTTTCATTGAGTGAAACCTTAATAATATTAGCCATTTTAATTGCATCAATATCATATATAAAAGAAAGATTAATAATTAGTTCTTTTATATCTTTAGAAAACATCTTATTTGTATCAAGATTCTTTGGCATTGAACTAATAAGAAAATTAAAATCGAAGTTACTATTAATATTAAGTTTAAGTTTATTATATTTTCTAATATCTTCAAGTGATAAATCATATGAAGTCATACTAGTACTTTCAAAGACATCATTAAAACTTTTTGTTATATCTGTATAATTAGATGTATTTAATCGTGGCATTTTAAAGGCTTTAACTAAATTATCATATTCTCTTTTTCCAACATTACTATATAAAACAATATTAAGTATTGGGTGAGATAAAAATTCATTAGCACTGACAGGACTGAAAATCTCATATATATAGTTATTAACATTACCCTCTTTAATAAATGCCTTTATAAGGCCAATTGCTTCTAACTTATCAAAAGCTGTCTGTAATTCATTAATAGTTATTCTAAGTGAAGATACTAATTTTTGATGTAAAATCTCACTACTTACAATTTCAGAATTGTCTAAGTCAGCCCACAAAGTAAAATATAGCATTACTGCATCTGTACCAATAATAGGAAGATATAAACTAGTTATAATTTTCCTATCTTCATTATGAAGAATAGTTTTATTTACAACGACATAAGTATCCGCGGGCATCAAATTATACTTTTTCATAAAACCAATCCTTCCACACCATTATTGTATAATAAAAAGAACTAAAAGTAAAGGAAAAATAAATATGTTTTACAGGTCATTTTTTACTAAAAAATCCTATAATCATAAGAAATAAATATAATGTAGATAAAGAACATATAACAGAAAAAATATTACAAAAATTAATACTTGAAGATATAGAAAACTTCTTATTAGAATTAGAAACTGGATTCTCTTTTATTAAAAGTGAGTATAAAATAAAAATAGGTAACACCCATAATTATATAGATTTACTTTTATTTAATTATACTCATAATTGCTTTGTAGTAATAGAACTAAAAGTAATAGAATTAAAAAAAGAACATATCGGCCAAATTGAGTTCTATATGAACTATGTAGATAAAAATATTAAAACTATAAATCAAGATAAAACCATTGGAGTAATAATCTGTAAAAAAGATAATAGCTATTACATAGAATACTCCAGCAATAGCAGAATCTATCATAAAGAATATATTTTAAACTAGTCTTTACAATTTCTAATAATAATAGTGCTAAGAATAACCAAGAAAATACCGATTATCAAGACATATAAATTATAACCATTCAAAATATTCACAAAAATATTCGCAGACATATGGATAACAATAGGTATTAAAATATCTTTCTTTTGTATATATAAATATGCATTAACTATACCAATAATAAAAGCATATATACAAGTAGTAATCCCTGTATGACAGATAGCAAATACCAAAGAAGAGATAAAAATTACCATTTTTTGACTATTAAACTCCTTTAAACTATTAATAAAACTATACCTAAATAAAGTCTCTTCAAATATAGGCCCTACTATTCCAGAAGCTACAATATTAAGAAAAATATCTATATCAACAATATTTTTATTACCGAGCCTCATAGCATATAAGAGCATATTATAACTAGTGGTAATACCAATACCCATTAATACATAAGGAAAAAGATTATGCCTTCCTATAACGATTTTATCATTCTTAAATCTAAAAATAACATACAAAATTTCAACTATGCAAACAAGTATAGTACCAATTATAATAGACCTGTCTTTGCCTAAACAAACAATACAAGCAATGAGTACAATATATTGTAAAATAAACATAAAGAATATTTCTTTGAAAGATAGAATAAGCTTTTTTAAATATTTCATAAACACCTCAAAATAAAAAATAAGATAGCCATTAAGTACTTCTAAGCTGTCTTATATAATAATTTAAGCCTTTACATTAGTAACTGCTAGAACATTAATTGCTTGTAATCCTTTAGCAGTTTCGATAAGATCAAATTCAACTATTTGTCCTTCAGATAATGTTTTGTAACCGTCTTGTTTAATTGCAGAATAATGAACGAAAATGTCTTCATTATTTGGATTATCAATAAATCCGTAGCCCTTATCATTATTGAACCACTTAACTCTTCCTTGCATCATTGCCACCTCACTTTTCTGTTCCTTCTTACAAGAATATTATAATATACTGCCGAGTACTTTTGCAAACAAATTAGTAATACAAAAAACGACAAAATTCTTTTAAGCAGAACTTACTGCAAGCAAGACAATCATAACATTATTAAGCAGTGTGAAAATCTAAAAATTGAATTTTACCAGAAGAAAATACCCTTATATTATCGAGTTAACTACAAGTAAATACCCAAAATAAAAATAAAAAAGTAGATTTCTCTACTTAATTTCAATATTCATAATTTCTAATATTCTGTTTAAATCGTTAACATTTTCAAAATAAATATTAATTTTCTTATTATCAACTTTAACTTTAGTACCAAGTACGTCCCTAAGTTCATTTTCTACGTTAGTATAATCTGTATTTCTTTCTCTTCTAGTCATAGGAACTCTTTTCTTAATCTCTTCATTTTTACTAATTTCTTCAATTTCATGAACGCTAAGTCCTTCATTAATAATCTTTTTAGCTAAATCAGTAACTTTACTTTCGTCTTCCATTTTAGATAAAACTCTAGCATGACCCATTGAAAGTTCTCCATTTAAAATCATTTTTTGAACTTCTTCAGGTAAATTAAGTAGTCCTAAAGTATTTGTGATATGACTTCTACTCTTTCCTATTTTAAGGGCAAGATCCTCTTGTCTGATATCTAAGTTATCAATAATTCCTTTGTAAGCCCATGCTAGTTCAATAGCAGTAAGATTTTCTCTTTGAATATTTTCTAGTAATGCAATTTCTCGCATATCGTCGTCAGAAAAATCTTTTACAATAGCGGGTATTTTACTTAAGCCAGCCATTTTACTAGCTCTAAGTCTTCTTTCACCTGCTATCAAATCATAACCACGAATACCTTTTTTTACAATAATAGGCTGAAATACACCATGATTTTTGATTGATTCAGATAACTCTCTTAGAGCATCTTCATTAAAACTCTTCCTAGGCTGATAAGGGTTTGGCCTAATTTCATTAACAGGAATATCTTGAATTTCATTAGTTGTGGCATTTTCCATTATATTGCTTTCAAAAGTATCAAAATCAAGAACTTCTGTTGAAAATAACTCTTCAAGCCCCCTACCTAGTGCTTTCTTCTTTTGTTCCATTTCTATCTATAACCTCCTTAGCTAAATTTAGATATGCTATAGTGCCTTTATTTCTAGGCTCATATTCAATAATTGGTTTGCCATGACTAGGAGCCTCAGCAAGTCTTACTAGTCTTGGAATAATTGTATCATATACTCTTTCTTTAAAGAATCCTTTAATACTTTCAATTACCTCTACACCTAAGTTAGTATTGGAAAACATTGTAAGAAGAACTCCTTCAATGTCTAAGTTAGGATTAACTTTTCTTTGTGCAAGCATTATGGTATTAATAAGTTGCATAATACCTTCGAGAGCAAAATACTCACACTGAACAGGAATTAGAACAGAATCAGCAGCAGCTAGTGCATTAGTAGTTAGAATACCAAGCGAAGGCGGACAATCAATAAATATAAAATCATAATTGTCTTTGACCTTTGATAATTCATCTTTTAATCTTGTAACCCTATTAAATTTGTCACCAGTTTCTTTTGCCTTTCTTTCTAATTCTATAAGTTCCATATCTACTCCTGCTAAGTTAAGATAGGCAGGAAGTAAAGATAAGTTCTTACTTTTAGTTTTTATTATTGAATCAAAAATAGATTTTTTCATAGTAAGTACTTCGTATATACTACTGGATATATCACCTTTGTTTATTCCAACTCCAGTAGTGGCATTTCCCTGCGGATCTAAATCAACAAGTAATACTTTTTTATTTAAAACGCCAAGTGAAGCAGCTAAATTAATACTAGTGGTGGTCTTACCAACTCCACCTTTTTGGTTTACGATTGCTATAATTTTTCCCATATAATGTCACCTTATTTTCCTCAAATATAATTGTATCAAAAAATATCAAAAAAAGGAAGTAGTTTTTTATATTTCTTTCACTTCGTACTTCGTTACTCAGTGTTTTCTGAAGCCTAAGGTCTTCAGAAAAATACTTTTGGGCAGTTATTAATCATAATTATACTATTACTAAATAATCTTATTATAGAAGCTAAATTTGACAAAAAATAACAACTGTGATAGAATACATAGCCGAAACGAGGGGATTGTTATGAAAAAAGAAATTAAAAATAAAAGTGAATTTGAAGAATTAGTTGAGCAAATAGGGGATTGCTTAGAATGGTATGAACAGAGAAACTTTAATGAAAGAGTATATAAGTTATATCTTGCCAACGGAGAAAGAATAGATGTTGTTTTTTCTCAAAAAGGTATAGCACATTTACTTGGAATTAAAACTGAGTATCTAAAAACAACCAAGTTATTAAAAAGTAAAAGCAGTTATGATATATTGAAAGAAATATGCAGTGATCCGTATAAAATACATAAATTAGTTAGTGAGGGTCATTTAAATTATAAGACATTTATTTCATGTTATGCAAACGATAAAGCAGATAATTTTAAAAGTAATTGTGGTATTAATGATATAGGTAGCATAGAGTTCATTTGCCCATATATCAAACAATATAGTTTTATAACTGGTATGCAACAGCTTGAGGGTGACTACTATATATGTTATAAAAGAAACGAAGAACTATTAATTTTGGGATTAAAAAAAGATGGAAACGTCTACTCACCAATGACTAGTAGAATTATTAATTTAGAAGATGCTGAGTCTAAAGAATTTTTAAATCAATTACTTACTAATCAGCATATAACAATGCTTTCTTCAATAATTATAAATGATGGTATTAATGATAGCAGAAAAGTATTTTATAACTACGATGATAAGGCAAAAAAACTAAAAACACTTCAAAATTATGCTGATGAATATGATGCTAGAGTGGAGGTATATAGTGATTATCAATACGTTTTAGAAAAATATAATCAGTTATTTGCTTTGAGTAAAGAATTAGATAATATTTTAACCTTTATTTCAGCGGCAATGCAAGCTAAATGTCCAATAGATTTAGCAAAATTACAAGAAAAGAATGTAAATTTGTCTGATAGTATGCTTGAAATGATAAAATCATATAATTTATCACTAGAAAAAGAGCTTACATCAGCAGGAGCAAATATTTATGCTAAACAAGCTAGAGATGAACGTGATAAATTACGTGAAGATTTCGTGGAAATTCAAAATGAACTTGCCTCAGCGGTTAGCATTAATAAAGAATTAACAGAAAAGAATTCACTTTTAGAACAAGAAAACAAAAAATTAAAAGAAGAAAATGCAGCTTATGATGAAAGAGAAACTAAAATAATGAGAATATTAACTAGAGAAAATGATAAACAAAATCATTAAAATTTCTTGACATAAACAAAATAAAACTATATAATAAAGTAGCATTTGACTTGGAGGTGTATTATATAATGAAAAGAACTTATCAACCTAATAACAGAAAAAAAGCTAAAAAGCATGGTTTCTTTGCTAGAATTAAAGGTAATGTTTTAAAGAGTAGAAGAAATAAAAAAAGAAAAAAATTATGTGCATAATTTTGTTTTCTTTTTTATTTTTTTATATCTAAATTAATATGAAAAAGATAGAAATAATTAAATCATCAAGAGAATATACTGAGATAATTAATACTAATATTTGCAGAAGAAGCAAATATTTTAGTATATATTATCGTAAAACAAATGATGATAATAAATATGGTATTACTATCCCTAAAAAGACAGGAACAGCGGTAGTAAGAAATAAAATAAAGAGAAGGGTAAAAAACATTATTGATAATAATAAAAATATAGTGCAAAAAGGCTATGACTATGTTATAATTGTTAAGAAAGGCATAGTAGATTTAACGTACCAAGAAATAGAAAAAGAATTGTTAAAACTACTAAGTATAGGTGATTAATTTGAAACAAAGCAAAAAAACATTTAAAATAGTACTAATTATCCTAAGTTTAGTTATGCTAACAGGATGTACTAGAACTTTGACAGGAGAAGATAAAAAAGTTGTAAAGTATGAAGAAACAGGTAAGGCATTAACAGAAAATATTCTTTGTAGACCTACAAATGAAGACGTAATAGAATTATATAAAGAAAATAAAGTAGATGTTGATAAACTACCAAACTGTGAAAGCTTTAAACCATTTTCTGAATATGAAGGACTATGGACTACAGTATTTGTAAAACCGCTTGCTTGGGTAATCATAAATATTGGTGTACTTTTAGGTAAAACAGGTCTAAGTAAAGGGTTAGCAAATGGATTTGCAATTATTTTATCTTGCTTAGCAATAAGATTAGTACTATATCCATTCACTAGGAAAACTGCAATGCAGTCAGAAAAAATGAAAGAAGTTCAGCCACAACTAGAAAAATTAGAAAAAAAATATAAAGATAAGAATAGTGAAGAAGATCAAAAGATGAAAGCACAAGAAATGATGGTAATTTATCAAAAAAATAAAATAAATCCATTATCAAGTTGTTTACTATCATTCATTCAAATACCATTATTATTTGCATTTCTTGAAGCAATAAATAGAACTCCGGTAATATTTGAAAATAAATTCTTCAAGTTAGATATGGGAACTACAATATCACATGGAATAATGTCAAAGACATGGTATCTATATGTACTACTATTTGTTATTATTCTTGCAACATCATATCTATCATTTAGAAAAACATTAAAAGATCAAACTGGAATGGCTAAACAAATGAAAAGTACAATATATATTATGCTTGCCATGATAGTTATAGCATCATTTAGTTTACCAGTAGCTCTTGGTTTGTATTGGATAGCATCATCATTATTTACAGTGATGCAAAACTTAATTGTTGAAAGAAAGAAGGCAAAGAAGTAATGAATAAGTATTATTTTGAAGGAAAAACACAGGAGCAGGCCATTAATCTTGCTTTATATGAACTAAATATATCTGAAGAAGATTTAATAGTAAATAATGTTGAAGATAAAAGTAATTTATTAAAAAAGAATGTTAAAATAGAAGTATTAAACATGAAAGAAATAATTTCATTCATCAAAGATACATTAAATAAAATAACTGATTTAATGGGAGCTAAATCAAACTTCGAAGTAAAAAGAAGAGAAAATAGTATTACTGTTACAATATTCTCTGAAAACAATGCTATTCTTATTGGAAAAAATGGTAAAAATGTCACAGCCCTTCAATTACTAATAAGACAAATGGTAAATTCAAAATTAAAAGAGCCATTATCAATTATTATTGATGTTGGAAATTATAAAGAAAAAAGAGCAAAAAGTATTGAGTACTTAGCTAAAAAACTAGCAAGGGAAGCCTACAAAACAAAAACAGAAGTAACTATGGATAGTATGAATTCTTATGAAAGAAGAATAGTCCATGAAGCTCTAGCGGATGACAAATATGTTTATACAGAATCAATTGGTGAAGAGCCAAATAGAAAAGTAGTAATTAAATTAAAGGAAAGTAAATAAGTGTAAAATACTTTCTTTTTTTATTTATATTATAAAAATTAAATGACAATTAAGACAGAATGTGATAAAATACTACCAGAGAAAGAAGGAGTATTATGGAAGATACAATTGCAGCCATATCAACAACTACGGGAGTAGGAGCAATATCAATAATAAGGTTAAGTGGTGAAGAAGCAATAAAAATAACAAATAAAGTATTTACTAAAGACTTGACAAATGCAGCATCGCATACTATTCATTATGGCTATATTAAAGATGGTAATGAAAAAATAGACGAAGTTCTAGTAAGTGTAATGCTAGCACCAAGAACATTTACAAGAGAAGATGTTGTAGAAATAAATTGTCACGGCGGAATAGCCACTACCAATAAAGTCTTAGAATTATTACTAGATAATGGTGCTAGACTAGCAGAACCAGGAGAATTTACTAAAAGAGCCTTCTTAAACGGTAGAATAGATCTTCTTGAAGCAGAAGCTACAATGGATTTAATATCATCAAAATCAGAAACAGCCCGAAAAATATCAATAAATACACTAACTGGTGAAACATCAAATTTAATCAAAAGTCTTCGTAGTGATTTAGTACAAATTATTAGTAATATTGAAGTAAATATTGACTATCCAGAATATGAAGATGTTGAAGATATGACTAATGATAAAGTACTTCCAAATATCAAAAAATTTAGAGAAAGACTAGAAAATATTATCAAGAAATCTGAAGACAGTAAAGTAATTAAAGAAGGTATAAAAGTAGGAATAATAGGTAAACCAAATGTTGGTAAAAGTAGTCTCCTAAATGCACTTATTGAAGAAGAAAAAGCAATAGTTACAAATATTCCTGGAACTACAAGAGACATAGTGGAAGGAACTATTGTTCTTGGTGGAATAACCTTAAATATAACAGATACTGCTGGTATTAGAGAAAGTGATGACCTGGTAGAGATGCTAGGAGTCTCAAAAAGCCTAAAGATAATAGATTCATCAGACTTGGTAATATTTATACTAAATAACAATGAAGAATTATCAGATGAAGAAAAAGAATTATTAAGCAAATTAAAAGACAAAAAGAAAATAATTGTTGTAAATAAAATTGACCTGGAAAGTAAATTAGATAAATTATTATTAGGAAATTACATAGAAATATCTGTAAAAGAAAATATTGGAATAGATAAAATAAAAGACAAGATAAGAGAATTATTCAATATAGGACAGCTTTCATCTAATGACTTAACATATTTATCAAATGCTAGAACTATATCATTATTAAAAAAATCACTAACTATAATAGATAGCACTATTAAAGAAATAAATGATAATAGTCCAATAGATATAGTAGAACTAGGACTAAGAGACGCTTGGAATACCCTTGGCGAGGTAATCGGAGCAACATATAAAGATGAATTATTAGATGAATTATTTTCTAGATTTTGCTTAGGAAAGTAGAGTGATAACATGAATTATGAAGTAATAGTAGTAGGAGGAGGACATGCTGGATGTGAAGCTGCCCTTGCATCCTCTAGAAAAGGACATAAAACCCTTTTAGTAACAGGAAATATAAATAACATAGCTACAATGCCATGCAATCCATCAATTGGCGGATCCGCAAAAGGAATAATTGTAAGAGAAATAGATGCTCTAGGAGGCTCTATGGGTGAGGTAGCGGATGCAACTCTTATTCAGATGAAGATGTTAAATTATGCCAAAGGCCCCGCAGTAAAATCATTAAGAGCCCAAGCAGATAAAATAACATATCCTAGAGAAATGTTAAAAGTATTAAGAAGTGAAAATAATCTTTCTATCAAAGAAGGTATGGTCGAAGACCTAATTGTCAAAGATAATACTGTTCACGGTGTAATACTAGATACAGGAGAAAACATAATATCAAACATTGTTATCTTAACAACAGGAACATACTTAAAATCTGATATTCTAGTAGGAGACACCCGTACTAGAAGTGGTCCACATAACGAAAGACCATCTATGCATTTATCTGATAACTTAAAAAAATATGGTTTTAACATTCTAAGATTAAAGACCGGTACACCACCAAGAATTGACAGAAGTACTATTGACTTTACTAAAACACAAAGAGAGGATGGAGACAAAGAAGCATATACCTTTTCACATACCAATCCTCCAGTTTATGATGTAAATAACCAGGAGCCCTGCCATTTAATATACACAACAGAAGAAACTAAAAAAATAATTCTAGACAATCTAAATAAATCAAGTATGTATGGTGGATTAAATGACATAACAGGAGTAGGCCCAAGATACTGTCCTTCAATTGAAGATAAAATAGTAAGATTTAGTGATAAAGAAAGACATCAGTTATTCCTAGAGCCAGAAAGCAAGTATTATGATGATATTTATCTTCAAGGATTTTCAACAAGTATGCCAAGAAATATCCAAGAAGAAATGGTACATAGTCTTCCCGGCTTAGAAAAGGCTAAGATATTAAGATATGCCTATGCTATAGAGTATGATGCTATCTATCCAACCCAAATAAAGCCAAGCCTAGAAACCAAAGTATTAAATAATCTCTTTACTGCAGGTCAAATAAATGGCACTAGTGGTTATGAAGAGGCCGCTTGTCAAGGTTTAATCGCTGGTATTAATGCCGGTCTAAAACTAGAAGGAAAAGAACCGTTAATCCTAAAGAGAAATGAAGCCTATATAGGAGTATTAATAGATGATTTAGTAACTAAAGGCACCAAAGAACCATATCGTATGTTAACTTCCCGAGCAGAATATCGTCTTTTACTAAGACATGATAATAGCGACTTAAGATTAACTGAGTATGGCCATGATGTTGGATTAGTAACAGGAGCAAAATATCAAAAGTTTAGAGAAAAGAAGCAGAATATTTTAGAATTAATAGAAAAATTAAAAGAAATAAAAATAACTGTGGATAATGAAAAGAGAAGAATAACAACTACTGTATATGATTATCTAAAAAATCCAACCGCCAAGTTAGAAGAACTAAACAAAGTATTTAATCTAAATCTAAATTATTCCAAAGAAGTACTTGAAGAGGCAGAAATACAAATAAAATATGAAGGATATATCAAAAAAGTAGAACGTGAAGCCGAGAAGATGCTTAAAAATGAAGAAAAACAAATACCATTAGATATAGATTATGATAAAGTACCTAATCTAGCCAGTGAAGCAAGGCAAAAATTAAAAGAAGTAAGACCATTAAACATAGCTCAGGCTATTCGTATTAGCGGTGTTAACCCAGCAGATATATCAATATTATTAGTATATTTAAGGAAGTTTTATAATGTCTAAAGAAGAATTTATAATTAAAGTAAAAGAACTTGGTTTAGTTCTTACTGATAAAGAATTACATAATTTAGATAAATACTATCAAATATTAAAAGAAGAAAATAGTAAGTATAATTTAACTAGAATAATTGAAGAAGAAGATGTATATCTAAAACATTTCTATGATAGTCTAACAATAACAAAAGTTGTAAATATAGATAATCAGAGTATTTGTGATTTGGGTTCAGGAGCAGGTTTTCCTGGCTTAGTATTAGCAATATGTTTTCCTAATTCAAAATTAACTTTAATAGAGGCAAATGGTAAGAAATGTCATTTTTTGAATATAGTAAAAGAATCTTTGAATCTAGATAATGCAACAATAATAAATACTAGAGTAGAAGATTACTCTAAGAAAAATAGAGAATTATTTGATATAGTAACAGCACGAGCAGTAGCTCCATTAAAACATTTATTAGAATATGGAATTCCTTTAGTAAAGGTAAATGGTTATTTTATAGCAATGAAGGCTAATACTGAAAATGAAGAAATAAATATAGTTAACTACTATAATAAGTTAGATATTAAAGAAGAATCTAGAGTTATATTTAATTTACCTAAAGAAAATAGTATTAGAACTATAATTAAATATTTAAAGTTAAAAGAGACAAGTTCAAAGTATCCAAGAAGATATTCTGAAATTATTAAGAAAGATATATAGTGCAGTATTATATATCTTTTTTCTATTTCCACTTGAGCCTAAGGTCTCAAGTGGCTTGATAGAGCCTAGGTCTCTATCAAGAACAACTTTAGTAAAAACACTTGAAAAATAAGTACTTTTATGGTACACTAGTGCTGATTTTTGAGGGAAGTTAAATATGAATACAGGATTAAAATATTTAGAAAATAAAAAATTAGAAGATTATAGTAGAAAAGAATTAATACCAAGAAAAGTAGTTAGAGCGCCATTAAAAGGAGTTCTTAAGTTAGCCACTAAAGGTAAAATGATTATAGATGAAGGAAGAAGCCCAAAGGAAGTCTTAGAAAAAAAGAAACCATATATATTTGTATCTACCCACTATCATTCCGAAGATATAATAACTAATTTAAGAGCACTAGATAGACAAACATATGCCCTAATAGGAACAACATACCAATTAGAACACAATCTAAAAATGTATGGCGCATGGATGAATGGTATTGTCTATGTTGATAGAAGAAATCAAAATAGTAGAAAAGAATCTTTAAAAATAATGAAATGGTTATTGGAACAAGGAGTAAGTGTCCTAATATATCCTGCAGGTGGATGGAACAATACTGAAAATCTATTAGAACAGCATATTTTCTCTGGAGCCTATAAGCTATCAGTAGAAACCGGTATAGAAGTAGTACCATTATCTAACTTTTTAGTGCCAGAAACAAATACCATTCATGTAAGTTTTGGCAAGCCATTACAATCTTATCAATATAGCAAAGAAGAAGCAAATGAAGAAATAAGAGATTCAATGGCTACATTGATGTTTGAGCAGATAAAAGAATATTCTGTACCAATAAAAAGAGCAGAGCTTCCAGAAAATTATCATGAAATGTTTTTAGAAGAGAGAAGACAAGAATATTTTAAATATAAAACAAAATGGCCAGCGGACCCTGAAGAATTTACTGATGCAATCACCGAAGAATTAACTGTGTATAAACCTAAGAATATAATTCGCCCAGAGGATATAGTTACAGAAGAAAATGCATATCTATTCAAATGGCTATATGATAAAGAAGAAGAAAAAAAATACGATTTCAAAACTTATATGCTAAAAAAAGGGCCATTAAAAAGATAGTAAAGAAAAGAAAAAAATCTTTTCTTTTTGTATGCAATATGCTATAATTTTAATGAAGATAGGTGATAGAAATGTCATTAGAATTTGAAATACCTTTAGTATCGTTAATCTTTATTTTAATACTAAACATTGTGTATTTTTCAAAAAAACGTGCAGATTTAGAAGAGAATAAACCATATAAAGTAATACTAATATCATCACTAATCGTAGCAGCTATAGATACAGTAATACATATAATATGCTCTGCAAATACATTTGAAAGTATCGTAAATAATTATTATACTTTGCTTAATTATTTAAATAAAATACTATCAAGCTTATTTTCGGTTATCTTTTCAAATTTATTCTTTTATACATTATTAATAACATATGATAAAGTAAGAAAAAATCCTAAAAAGATATCAACAATCTTAATTATAGCAAATATTGTATTCTCAGTAATAATGTTATTCACAAATATCAAACTAGTAGATGCCAAAGTTGCTACTAATGTAACAGGTGCAACAACAATGCTCGGGTATGCAATGGTAGCAATAATGCTAACAGGATCTTTACTGGTGGCACTAACAAATATTAAAAAATTAGATAAAAGATATTTATCAATCTTTATAGTATTCTTACTTCTAGTAATATTATATTTCTTTTCACTATTAATTCCAGGAATGATTATATATGACTTAATATTAGCTTTAATGTGTTATATTATGTACTTTACCATTGAAAATCCTGATATGAAAATGTTAGATGAAGTTCATAAAGCCAAAGTAATAAGTGATAATGCTAATGAAGAAAAAACACTATTTTTGTATAATATGACCAATGAAATAAGAGGTATAACCAAAGATATCGATAAAGAAACAGATAACATATTAGATGAAACAGATAATAAAAAAATTGATGTTGAAGAAATAAATAATTCCGCTAGAAATATTAAGGGAAGTACTGCTAAATTTACTACTATGACAAATGAAATATTAGATATATCAAGTATTGATAGTGCTAGTGTTAGAATATATAACGAAAAATATAATATAAAAAGATTGTTAAAAGAACTTGTAGGAATATACAAGCCCAAAGCTCAAAATAAAAATCTAGATTTTAGAGTAAGTATAGCCAGTGATATACCAGAATACTTATATGGCGATAGCATAAACTTAAAGAAAGTATTAACCATAATATTAGATAATAGTATTAAACACACCAATAATGGATATATAGAGTTTAATATAAATACTATTATAAAAGGAGATATAGCAAGATTAATAATATCTATTGAAGACTCCGGTACAGGAATGAAAGCTGAAGATATAAATAGGATATTTACAAAGAAACAAGAAAAAGAAGACAATCATAATTTAAATAATAATCTATATAATGCCAAGAGGCTAATAACACTAATGAATGGAACAATCGTACCAAGTAGTAATTATGGAAGCGGTACTACTATAAAAATAATATTAGATCAAAAATACGATTTAGCAAATACTAATTTAGATAAATATGATAATATCTATGATAAAAAGAAAATATTATTAATAGATGATAGTCCATCTAGTGAAAAATTATTTAATAAGATACTAAATGAAACAAATATAGAATTAACTAGTGTAAAATTAGGAAAAGAAGGACTAGAGAGAATAAGAAATAAAGAGAAATATGATTTAATATTATTAGATGAAGACTTAGAGCCACAAAACGGTCATATAATTATGCGAAAGTTATTAGAAATAAGAAATTTTAATACCAAAGTAATACTATTAACAAAAGATAATAAATATGATTATGATGAAGAATATTTACAAGAAGGCTTCGCGGATTATATAATAAAATCGTCTGATAAAGAAGAAATATTGAATAAAATAAACAAATACCTAAAATAAAATATCAAAAATTACTTGTAAAAAAGTAATTTTTATTGTATTATTATATTAGTGTAGAAGAAGTGAAAAGAGGGTAATAGTATGAGAATGAATAAAGAAGTAGTAATGGTACGTTTATCAGATATCATTCCTAATAGATTTCAGCCGAGACTTACTTTTGATGAAGAAGCATTAAATGAACTTGCAAATTCAATAAAAGAACATGGAATAATACAGCCTCTAATATTAAGAGATTTAGGTAGTAAATATGAAATAATAGCTGGCGAACGTAGATATAAAGCTGCAACACTTGCGGGTCTTACTGAGGTGCCTGCTATCGTAGGGTCAATGGATGATCAAACTAGTGCAGAACTTGCCCTAATTGAAAATATTCAAAGAAAAGACTTGTCAGCAATTGAAGAAGCTAAATCATACAAAAAAATATTAGATATGGGCAACTTTACTCAAGACGAACTTGCCAAAAGAATGGGAAAAAGTCAATCAACCATAGCAAATAAAATGAGATTACTTGCTTTAACAAATGAAGTACAAGTAGCATTAATGAACAATCTAATATCAGAACGTCATGCAAGATGTTTATTACAAATAAAAGATGAAGATAAGCAAAAAGAAGTATTAAATAAAATAATAACTGAAAGAATGAACGTTAGAGATACAGACGAATATATAAAGAATATGTTAGGAATAAAGCATGATATGCCAAAAGATGAACCAGTAATTCAACCTGCTCCAATTGGCATTCCAGTTACTCAAAGCGAGCAAATAATGCCAGAAGTTAGTACACCAAAAGTTGAAGAACCAAAGATTCCAGATATTCAAGAGGCTCCGCAAGTAGAAAAAAAGAGTGAAAACCCCAATGTATATGCCCAAAATAAGAACGATTTTATTGATATAAATAAATTAAATGAAGTAAAAACACCATTAGCATCCGCTCTTGAAGGATTAAATATCGTTGAAAACAAGTCAGATATATTTAGTGATAATGCAATAAAAGTAGAAGATAAGAAGGAAGAAAATATGATTGAAGTACCTAATGAAAAAGCAAAAGAACCAGCACCATTTAACTTAAGTAAATTAAAATTAGCTACTGCAATTAAACTTGCCAAAGATGCTTTAGATGATATGATTACCGCTGGATATAATGCAACTATGGAAGAAGTAGATGGATTGACGGATTATCAAATAGTAATTAAAATAGAAAAATAAGAATAAAAAAAGAAAATATCACTCATAATGAAGATGAAAGGGTGATATTTTTTATATGAAAAAAATAATACTTATATTGACCTTAATTATAGCGGTATTTATATATAAAGAAATAAAAAATAATGAAGTAATAATACCAGATACTGCTATAAGGTTAAGAGTAATCCCAAATAGTAATAGTGTTTTAGATCAAAATATGAAAAATAAAGTAAAAAAATATTTGGAGAATAATACTTATAATTTAATAAAGGATGAAGACAGCAAAGAAGTGGCTAGGGAAAAAATAAAAAATAATATTCCAAAAACCAAAGAAGATATTGAACAAATATTTAACGAAAATAATTATAATATGAATTTTAGTATAAACTATGGATTAAACTATTTTCCAGAAAAAGAATATCGTGGATTAAAATATGAGGAAGGATATTACGAGTCAGTAGTGATAAGTATTGGAAAAGCAGAAGGAGACAATTGGTGGTGTGTACTGTTTCCTAATTTATGCCTTGTTGATTTAGAAAATACAAATGATGTAGAATATAAATCTTGGATAGTAGAAAAGATAAATAAAATATTTTAATAATAAAATGCATACATTTAAATAGGTGATAACACTTGAAAATAATAACAATATTTTTAATTGCAGTAAGCCTATCAATGGATGCTTTTTCTTTGGCTTTAATATATGGTACTCAGAGCATTTCAAAGAAAGATAAAATATTACTATCCCTAATAGTGGGAATATATCATTTTGTAATGCCATTGATAGGTCTGAATATAGGTTTATTTGTAACAAGCAAAATAATAATAAATACCAACATTTTAGTGGGATTGATTTTATCACTAATAGCAATTGAAATGATTATATCAAGTTTCAAAGAAAAAGAAGAAAAATTTCTTTTAAGTATTTTTGGATACTTATTATTTGGCCTATCAGTAAGTATTGATAGTTTGACAACAGGAATAGGTTTTCCCGCTATAACAGACAAGTACATATTATCTGCATTAATATTTTCTATAACAAGTTTAGTATTTACATTTTTAGGATTAAATTTAGGAAATATTTTAAATAAGAAATATGGCAAAATATCAACTGTAGTAGGAGGGTCAATTCTTTTGACAATTGGATTATTATACATATTTAAGTAATGTAAAAATATGTAAATAAAATAATTAGTGATTGACTAAAATTAAAATAGATATTAAAATGAAATTAGGAAGGAGTGCCTATGAGTAAAATAAAAATAGAAGGTGGCCATAAACTGACTGGCGAAATAGAAGTAAGTGGTGCCAAAAACAGTGCTGTAGCACTAGTACCGGCCGCTATTCTTTGTGATGAGGAGGTAACAATTAGTAATGTACCAAATATTTCTGACATTGATTCACTTGAAGAAATATTAAATTATTTAAATGCTAAAGTAAAGAGAGAAAACGGAGTACTAACAATAGATTCTACAAATATAGAAAATAAGGAAATACCAGAAGAAATGTCACAAAAGCTAAGAGCTTCATATTATTTTATGTCATCATTGTTAGGAAAATATAAACACGTTGAAATGTATTTTCCGGGTGGCTGCACAATAGGAGAAAGACCAATAGATCAAACTTTAAAAGCATATCGTGCATTAGGAGCGGTAGTTATTGAAGAAGGAAACAGGTATATTGTAGATGCCGAAGAATTGAAAGGCGCAACAATATATCTAGATATGCCAAGCGTAGGAGCAACAGTTAATACTATGCTAACGGCAGTAAAAGCAAAAGGAACAACAGTAATCGAAAATGTAGCTAAAGAACCAGAAATAGTAAACGTAGCAACTTTTTTAAATAATATGGGTGCTAAAATAAAAGGAGCAGGGACTAATGTTATTACCATAACAGGAGTAGATTACTTGCATAAGTCATTTCATGAAGTAATACCAGATCGTATTGAGGCAGGAACATATGTAATTATTGGGGCCCTTCTTGGAGAAAATTTAACAATAAAAAATTTAATACCATCACATATTGAGTCACTAACATCAAAGTTAATCGAAGCCGGTGTAGAAATGAATATCAATGAAGATTCAATAACAATAAAAAAGCCAAATAAATATAAGGCTGTAAGCGTAAAGACTTTACCATATCCTGGATTTCCAACTGATCTTCAACAACCATTAATACCATTTTTAACACAATGTCATGGAATTAGTACAGTAGAAGAAACAATATGGGAAAATAGATTCCAAAATATTTACGATACTAATCGTATGGGTGCAAACATAATTGTCAAAGACAATAGAGTAGCCAAAGTAAAAGGCGTTACAAAGTTAACAGGCAAAAATGTAACTGCAACTGACCTTCGTGGTGGTGCATCTATGCTAATATGTGGATTAATCGCCGATGGTATAACAACAATAGATAATGTAAAATACATTTTAAGAGGTTATGACAATATCTGTGGAAAACTATCAAAAGTAGGTGCTAAAATAGAGTTAATTTAAATATACTAAAGTAGGTGAACTATGAAAAAAGTATTTTTAATATTAACTCTTTTTCTATCATGCTATTTTGTATATACCAAAACAGAAGGAAATAAAAAGAATTATCTTGTATTTGGTGATTCACTATCAAAAGGAATAAATGAATATGGTGTTAAATCCTATGGTTATAGTGATTTTATCAAAGATTATTTAGATGAAAAACATTTATTAAAAAACTATAATAATACTTTTACTAATATTGATTATAAAGTATCAGATATTGTAACAATACTAGAATACAATAAAAGTAAAAACAATATTACATTAAGTAGACTAATTAAAGAGGCTGACATAATCACCATATCTATAGGAATACAAGAAATATACTATAAAATTGATAAGAATAATCAAAATATATATACTTATATAGATACAATGATAAACGATTATAACAAAATATTAAATTATATCAATAAATTTCATCATGACAAAGTATATATATTAGGATATTACAACATCTCAGACAATAATAAAGATATTATAGATTATGCTAATTATAAATTAAAAACTTTAACAAAAAAATACAATTATACATACATAGATTTATCTAAAATATTTGATAATAATCCAACATATATTAACAAAATTAATAGTAATTATTTACCCAATGTTAAAGGTTATCAAAAAATTTCACAAATAATAGTTGAAAATTTAAAAAATACCTGATATAATATACCATGTAATTTTATTACTATGACTTTTTTGTCATGGCGGAAGGAGAGAGAATAATGAAAAAGAATATTCATCCAAATTATGTAAAAGCTACTGTTACTTGTGCTTGTGGAAATACTTTTGAAACAGAATCAACAAAAGAAAACATTCAAGTTGAAGTATGCTCAAAATGCCATCCATTTTATACTGGAAAGCAAAGTACAGCTTCTAAAAAAGGACAAGTTGAAAAATTCAACAAGAAATTTGGCTTTAATAATGAAAAATAATGTGATTAATTTCACATTTTTTTATTTTATTTAAAGTTAACCATTGGTTAATAAGACTTATTTAATTTAGTAAAATGATTTCGAGATAAAAAAATAAAAGATATTAGTAGTTAAAAAGGAAAATAGGCCAAAAGCATAATTAAAAATAATAGTTGCAACAAACTAATTTTATGTGATATAATACCCTTGAAGTGATGGAAATGTCGAAAATAAATAAAAAAGAAATAAAAGAAAAATTAAAAAGAGTAAAAAGTAGCTATTTGTTGGTGGCTTCTTTTATCATAACGAACCTAGTAAATGGTATTATTTTAAGAGGTGTAACGGTAAAAAATGTATTTAGTTTGCCACCACTACTTATAGATTTGGGATTACTGATTTTTATATCATTAATATCCTTTACTATAAAAAGAAAAAACAGAATAAAGTATTTTATGACAATGTCGATTATACTTACATTAGTATGCTTAATAAACAGCATATATTACCATTATTATAGTTCGTTTGCTTCAGTAGCCCTGCTATCTAATCTTGTGTATGCTAAAGATGTTGGCAATGCCATATTTGAAAATGTATTAAAACCAGTAGATTTAATATATATATGGTGTCCAATAGCATTTTACCTATCATACTATTTCTTAAATAAAAAGAAATATTTTTCAAAAGAATTAAATTTAAATAAAAAAACAGTGAGAAAGTTTATTATTACAGCATTATCAACATGGGCCCTTGCTGCAATTATTATGCCACTTGGAGCATGGGGAAGCTTTTATAAATTATGGAATAGAGAATCTGTTGTAATAAATTATGGAATATATATATATCAAATAAATGATATAGTTCAAAGTATATCGCCACGAATAAATACAGCATTTGGCCGTGATAAAGCCTATAAGGAAACAAAAGATTATTATGAAGAAAACATGTATAATAAGATAGAAAATGAATATACCAATATATTTGAAGGAAAAAATGTCATAGTAATACATGCGGAAAGTATGCAAGAATTTGTAATGGAATTAACATTCAATGAAAAAGAAGTAACACCTAATTTAAATAAATTAAGCAAAGAGGGAATATTCTTTAATAACTTTTATTCACAAGTTGGTGTGGGAACAAGTTCAGATGCAGAATTTACATTTAATACTTCCCTTATGCCATCAACCAAAGGAACAGTGTTTGTTAACTTCTTTGATAGAGAATATATTTCAATACCAAAGTTACTAAAAGAAAAAGGGTATTATACATATAGTATGCATGCCAATACAGGAGAATTTTGGAACAGAAATATTATGCATAAGAGTTTAGGATATGATAAGTTTTATAGTAAAGATTCATATGTAATTGACGAGACGATAGGACTTGGCTTATCCGATAAATCATTCTTTAGTCAGTCGGTAAATATAATGGAAGAAATAAAAGCAACCGAAGGAGAACCTTTTTATGCAACACTAATAATGTTATCAAATCATACTCCATTTAGTGATTTAGAACTTATGCCTGAGTATCAAACAACTATTAATGTTGAATTAAACAATCAAACAATTACAAGAGAATATTTAAATAATACTAAATTAGGAAACTATATAAGGTCAGTACATTATGCAGATGAAGCAATTGGAGAATTTATAAACAAACTGGATAGTGAAGGATTACTTGATAATACTGTATTAGTAATATATGGCGACCATGATGCTAGAATGGACAAAGATGATTTTAATCTACTTTATAATTATGATCCAATTAACGATAGAATAAAAAATGAGTCAGATGAAGGATATGTTTCATTTAATGATTATAATTATGAATTAAATAGAAAAGTACCATTTATAATTTGGACCAAAGATAAAGAATTTAATAAAACAGTTAGTACTCCAATGGGAATGATAGATGTACTTCCTACTTTAGGAAATATGCTTGGAATTCATAGCGATTACCAATTAGGAAACGATGTATTTAATTTGAAAGACAATATAATTACATTTATAGATGGTTCATATTTAACTTCAAATATATATTATAGCGCACCAAAAAGTGAAATATATCCAATAAGTAACGAGCCAATAACTGAGGAATATATACAAAATGGAATAAAACATTCATCAGATTTAATAGACATATCAAATGATATAATTTCTTATGACTTAATAAAAGAATTAAAAGAGGAAAAATCTAACTAGAAAGAAGTGAAAGAAATGATTAAGTTTGTAATTTGCGAAGACAGCAATGAAGCACTAGAAACTGCTAGCAAATATGTAGTAAAAGCATTGATGAATTATGATATTGAATATAAAATATTAAAATTCAATGAATATAATAATAAGTTTAAAAAGGTTATGAATGATGATACGGATATAAAAATATATATTTTAGATATTGAATTACCAACAATAAGCGGATTAGAAATCGCATCAGAAATAAGAGAGATTGACAATGAAAGTATAATAATATTTGTTACAGCTCATTCGGAATGTAAAAATGATATATTCTATTCAAGACTTGGAGCAATAGATTTTATATCAAAATATAACAGATATGAAGAAAGACTTGCAGAGACTATTACATATGTAATAGATAATATGTATAAGAATAAGGTTTTGAGTTTTACTTACAATCACGTTCAAACAAAACTTAGATATAAAGAAATAAATTTTATAGAAAAAGCAACTTCTCAAAATAAATGTATAATACACGAAGTAAGTGGCGATCAAAAATTTGTAACTACATCAATAGTAAAATTAAAGGGTAAATTAAAACCGATGTTTTATCAAACACATAAATCATGCTTAGTAAACTTAGATAATGTTAGGGAGGTAGATTATTCAACTTCCACAATATACTTTAAAAATGGAGAAAAAACAAATCTAATTTCTCCAGCATCAAGAAAGGGATTGAAGAAATATGTTGGAGAATTTTAAAACATTATTAAGTAGTACGCTTTTAATACTGACTCTATACATATTTGGAAGGATAGTCATAGTAAATCGTAGATACAAAAGCATAATTAATGACATACTAATATTATCAGCATTCATATTATTAAACATCATTGTATTTAAATATACCACTGGTACAATAAAAACAATAACTACTTGTCTATTATATGCATCATTATTTTTCTTAACATTTGATATCAAACTAAGTAAAGCAATTTTTATTTCAATACTATATGTAATATTATTAGTAATACCTGATTTACTAACTTTGGGTGGAGCAGTTTATATATTTGATGTAAACAAAGAAATTATAGATGAAAATTTTGCAGGTAGTGTACCTGGAAATGCCTTTATTTGTTTTACTATGACAGTATTAACATTCGTTATGAAAAGGCCGTTAAGAAAATTAGTAAATTATAAAATGTCTGAAAACAAGAAAATAGTTATAATATCAATATTATCCACTATATTTACAGCAATATTCTTTTATAGATTTGCTACAGGTTATAAACTAAATCAAGATGTTCTGTTATATTTAATTGCTATGTTTGCTTTTATAATTATATTGTTTTCGTTATACAAACAAAGAATAGATAATGAAAATGTATCTAAAAAATATGATGGTTTACTTGATGTAATGAAAAATTATGAAAGTGATATTGAAGAGCAAAGAACATTAAGACATGAAACTAAAAATGAATTTGCCACGATTAAATGTAAACTTCAAGATAAAGAAGATAATGGTTCTATAATTGAATATATTGATAGCGTTATTGGCGATAAGGATAAAGTAAGTACAACGAAGTATTCTAAATTTAAATATTTACCATCAAATGGATTAAAAGGTTTCTTTTATTACAAGTTTCTTGAAGCTGAAAATAAAGGTATAAATGTATCAGTAAATATTTCTAAACAAATAGAAAATTCATTTTTGAAGGATGTTGATACCAAAGACTTTAAAGATTTAGCTAGAATAATAGGTGTTTATCTAGATAATGCTATTGAAGCAAGTTCTATATCAAAAGATAAAAAGCTTGGTATAGAAATGTATTTAATCAACGAAAAGATAGAAATAATTATTACAAATACTTTTAATAATGAAATCAATTTAGATAAAATTGGTAAAGAATCTTTTAGTACTAAAGGTAAAAATAGAGGTCATGGCTTACTATTAGTTAAAAAGATATTAAATGAAAATAATATGTTTGAAGCCAAGAATGAAATAAGAAATAATATTTATATTCAGACCTTGAAAGTAACGAATAATAAAAAGAATTATGATAATAAATAGTCATAGTTCTTTTTGTAAAATATAAAAGTTATTTAATTAAAGATTTTGGCATTTTTGGTTCATCGATTAACCATACCCAGCAAGCTTTAGAACCAGTTGAAGCAGCTAGAGAACCAAGCCAAGATAAAAATGATGCAAACATAATACTACATACCTCCTTTTTTTATCTATATTTCACCATGCCTATTAACTATATGACTCATTATAAGTTTTATAGTTATTATATGGTAAATGAAACATCCTATATGTTAATGGATGTATCATTAACATTGAATCCAAAAGTCCCAAACTTAAGGCTGTACTAATATTACTATTTTTAAATACTATAATTAATATTAAAAAAATAGAACTATTAATAACTGTAATAATTTTATAAATTTTTCTTTTTTTAGTATTTACTAAAGGTCTCTTATATGTATCAGCGGGTGCATAAATAACTAAAAATATATAAGATGCGGCACCTATTAGAGCATTAGCATAGAAACTAACATTAATATACTTAAAAAGTAATGCTCCTCCAATAAAGAGAGTAATGGATATTATATAGCACTGCCAACTTTCTTTAGCATGCATACCAAACGCTGTTGTTCTTATAATGTTGTATAATATCATAATGATAAGCATTTCTTTAAAGACGTTTAACAATAAAGCAATTAAAGAAATAACAATAGTTTTAGTAATCATGATATATAAAGACTCAAGACCATATTCAATAATTTCAAGTCTATCTTTATCATAATCAGGATACTTATTTGCAATAGATTTCATGGTACTTTTTAAAAACTTCTCTCTCATACCTTATCACGCTTTAATTATACCATTATATTATAATTAAAAATTTTAATTGATAGTTTAGATTTTTAAAGAATACTAATACATATATATCGGTTAACTAATAGTTAATCAAAATTTAATAATAAAAATCATAAATTTACTAAAACAAAAATTTAGTATACTACTTGTTATAAATAAAAAAAAATAGTATAATGTAATAGAGGTGAAAAGATAAAATGGACACATGGCAATATATAGTAATTATAGCTGTTTTATTAATAATTGCACTAGCTATAGTTAAGATGAATAAAAAAGATGTTAAATTAGAGTTTAATAAATTAGTAGAATTACTAGGAGGAAAAGATAATATTTTAGATACTGAAGTGGATATGTCTAGATTCAAAGTAACTCTAAAGGATATAACAAAAGCTAACAAAGAGGGTATCATTAAATTGGGAGCAAAAGGCGTTGTAGAAATAGACGACCAATTAAAAATAATCCTAGGTAATGATGCTAAAAAAATAAAAAAATATATTGATGAATTAAAATAAAGAGCAAAAATTTACAAAAAGCTCTTTTTTTTGACATTATTCGACAAAATTCGACAAAAATAAAATGTATAATCTTTTTTAGAGAGAAGGATATTATGAACATAGAAATTTTTGAAGATATAATTTTAAATGTAGTTTTAATTGTTTTTCCTATATTGGTATATTTAGTGTTAGTTTGCTATAAAAGCGATATTAATAAGAATTATAATAATCTGCTACTTAGCATAGCTCTAACCAGTTCACTTTATTTGTGCCTTAGATTCGGAATAATAAATGGAAATAGTAAAGTATTATTATTTTGTAATATACCAATAGTAATAGCTTTAATGAAGAAAAAGACATTATTAGCAATACTTTTATCAACAATAAATATTGCATATTGTTTTCTAATTTATAAAAATATTTGTCTAATAGTTAGCATAAAGTATTTAACGTATTTTATATTATACATATGTGCGCAGAAAAGAAAACTAAGTATGGAGAGTTTTATCCTTTCAATAGCGGTTCTCCAAGGTTTCTTTCTATCATTTGAATATTTTTTCAAAGATTTAGATTTAACTTTAAATAGTTTTCTAGAATTAATAATATTGGTATTTATATATTATTTTATTTCATTTGTAATTTTGTATATATTTAAAATAATTGAAAAAGTAAGAGAATTAAACAAGTCAATAGAAATACTAGAAAAAGACAAAGTCATAAAAGAATCATTATTTAAATTAACACATGAAATAAAAAATCCCCTTGCGGTTATTAAAGGATATTTAGATATGTTTAACATAGATAATAAAGAAAAATCATTAAAATATTTAAATATTATGCGTGAAGAAGCCAACCGTAGTTTAAATATAATAACTGATTTCTTAGAATTTAATAAAATTAAAATAGTAAAAACAGAAATAGATTTAAACCTTCTTCTTGAAGACGTATATGATTCGTTTAGAATAATTTTAAATAGAAAGAATATTAAACTAATTTATAAAGATAGAGAAGACGAAGAAATATATTTTGAAGGAGATTATGAAAGATTAAAACAAGTGTTAATTAATGTGTTAAAAAATAGTGTTGAAGCAATAAAGGATAAAGGGCAAATCGAAATATCAAGTAATATTTATAAAAAATATATTGATATTATTGTTGAAGATGACGGACTTGGAATGAATGAAGAAACACTAAAACAACTAAAAACAATGTTCTTTACTACCAAAAAAGATGGCAGCGGACTGGGTGTATGCTTATCTAATGAGATAGTAAAGGCTCATAATGGAGAACTAATATATACTTCAAAAGAGGGTGTAGGAACAAAAGTGACAATAAGATTACCAAAATAGTAATCTTTTTCTTTAATTAATCTCTAATATTTGGTATAATATATATCTAGAGGAGAATGAACTATGGAAGATATATTTACAAAAAATTTACCATTTATTGATTTACATGGTTATGATATAGAATCAGCTAGAGTGGCAACAAATGATTTTGTTAATGATAATATAATACTAAAAAATAATAAAATATTAATAATACATGGAAAGGGAAAAGGACTAGTAAAGTCCTCAGTACATGATACTCTTTCTAAACGAAAAGAAGTAATAAAATACTATACTGATGGGCTAAATGATGGCTGTACAATAGTACATCTAAATATTGACAACTAACTAGTCATATGCTATAATAGGAAGCAATTTTAGGGAAGGTATTGTATGCTCGACGATAAGATTATTAAACTAATAAAAGAAATAAGCACACTAGCAAAGCAAATAGTAATGATAATCATTCTCATAATAATATTTATAATTATATTATTCATTGAAGCAATATAATTCCAAAAGGGAGGTTTTAGATTATGGAAGATGAAAAGAAAATAAATTGGCTAAGTTTATTTATTAAAATAATAATAGCTTTTGCTTTCATATTAATAATTGTTTGGTTAGTATCAAAACTAATAAATAGAAATAAGTTATCTGATACATTTAAGAACAATATTAACAATATGGAAACAGTAGCGGTTAAATATTTTAAAGATGTAGATTTACCAACAAAACAAGGTGAAAGCCTTAAAATAACACTTGACGAAATGATTGAAAAAGAATTAATCGTATCAGTAAAAACAGGTGAAGGCGAAAAATGTAATACCAAAAGCAGCTACTCAAAAATAACTCGAAGAAAAAATGATTATGAAGTAGAGACTAATCTAGAGTGCGGTAAAGAAAAGAATACTATTACCAGAAGTTTTAGTCTAAAAGATTGTAAAAATTGTACTACCAATACCAATAATGGCGGCACAAATAACAACAATGGAGATAATAGTAATAATAATAACAATGGTAATACTAACAATAATACAAATACTGGCGTTACATATTATGAATACATAAAAGAGTGGACAACATATACAAAGTGGATGAAAGGTAATAAGACTGGAGATAATATTGAAAACAAATATGAATATTATAGTACTGCAGAAAAAACATATTATTCACTAGGAGTAATAAATAAAAAAGACATTAAAAATAACACAATAGAATATACATTAAAATTAAATAATGTTCCAAATAACAAATATTATTTTACTACTATTAAAGATGTATCTTATTATAGCGGTGAAAAAGAGTTTACTACTGATAAAAACATATCAATGGTAAAAAATAATGATTTAACTCTAGATACAATTGAAGAGCATTCATTAAAGGAAAATAACTTTACATACAAGTTAACTCCATATTACTATAAAGGAAACTTCTATATAAATGTAAAAATAAATATAAAGTCTCTTGACAATGTCAAAACTATTAAAGATAAGTATTTAGTTCCATTAAAAATCACAGTAAAATTTAATTCAGGAGACATAGTAACAACTAAACCGGAGGGCAGTTACGATACAATTACTTATTATAGATATGTTCAAAAAAATAGAGACGTAATTTGGTCAACAGAAAGTTACGTTGAAGGATATACTAAGACTGGAAATACAAAAGTTCAATAAAAAAAGTTAGCATTAGCTAGCTTTTTTTAATATCTTATCAACAATACCATAACTGACTGCTTCATTACTATCCATAAAATAGTCTCTTTCTGTATCGTTATCAATAATATCAATGTCTTTTCCTGTGTTATCAGAAAGAATCTTATTAAGTTTTTTCTTTAGCCTTAATATTCTTTCAGCGGCTATTTTTATTTCTGTAGCTTGTCCTTGCGCTCCTCCTAAAGGCTGATGAATCATAACTTCTGCATTAGGAAGAATATATCTCTTACCTTTTTCACCAGAAGATAATAGAAAAGCTGCCATTGACGCCGCCATACCAACACATATTGTGGATACATTGCTTTTAATAAAATTCATTGTATCATATATAGCCATACCCGCTGTGATAGACCCGCCAGGAGAATTAATATATAAACTAATATCATCATTATTTAAACTATCCAAATATAATAGCTGTGCCACCACTATATTAGAACTATTATCGGTAATTTCACCATTTAATATAATAATTCTATCTTTAAGCAGTCTAGAATAGATATCATAAGCTCTCTCTCCCATCTCATTCTTTTCAATAATCGTTGGAACTAAGTTCATATTTATCACCTACAAATAGTATAATATATAATGTAGTTTAATATACCAAAAAAAGTATGACAAAAAATGCACATATATGGTATAATTAGATTATAGAGTAGAAGGAGGAGACACATGCAAACAATAATAGTAACTTTAAATAGCGGAAAAAAAGAAGAATATGTAAAGGGTATCAAAGTAAAAGAACTATTAAATAAAATGCCCAAAGAAGATAGAGAAGATGCTATCCTCATAAAATATAATAATAAAAAAGTGAATTTAGAAGACGAACTTAAGAAAAGTGGTACGTTACAAATATATGATATAAATACTCCTGAGGGAAATAGAATTTATGAAAGAGGATTATTGTATTTATTTGTTTACGCCGCTAATAAAGTCTTAGGAAAAGATACCAAAGTAATAGTAAAACATTCTATTGATAAAGGTGTATTTTGTAAAATAGACAAAAAAATTAATGATAATAATGTATCAGAAATAAAAAAACAGATGAAAGAGTTAGTTTCTAAAAATATTCCATTTACCAAAATGGATACAACCAAGTACGAAGCTATAGAATACTTTAAAAGTATCAAAAGGGAAGATAAAGCTAAAACACTATTTTATGATCCTTCAAAATATGTATCCTTATATAAATTAGACGATAATTATAACTATTTAATAGGAGATCTTCCAACTTCAACAGGTGTATTTAAGTACTTTGATCTATCATTAATACCAGATAAAGGAATAGTAGTTCGCTTTCCATCAATATATGATAATAAGAAAGTAAAAAAATATACACATCATACCAATTACTTTAACACTCTTGAAGAATATACAGTATGGGGTAATAATTTGAATGTAAATAACATAGGTGAGTTAAATGACTATATAACTAGTAATAAACCCGAAGATATTATCCAGTTATCAGAAATAATGCAAGACTATAAATTACTTAGTATAGCAGAGCAGATAGCTCTAAATAGAGAAGACTATAAAATAATATTGTTATCAGGTCCTTCAAGTTCAGGAAAAACTACTAGTGCCATGAAATTATCTCTCTATTTAAAAAGTTTAGGACTAAAACCAACACATTTATCACTAGATGATTACTTTCATGAAAGGGCAGAAACCCCACTAGGAGAAGATGGAAAACCAGACTTTGAATCAATAACTGCCATAGATATAAAGTTATTTGATAGTCAAATAAGCAAATTATTAAAAGGTACAAAAGTAACTGTGCCAACATTTAATTTTATTGATGGCAAAAAAGAATATAAAAGAACCGTTCAGCTAAAAGAAAACGATATCTTAATAATTGAAGGCTTACATGCTTTAAATGAAGAACTACTAACAAATGTACCAAAGAAAAAGAAATTTAAAATTTATGTAAGTCCATTAGCATATTTAAATATTGATAATGATAATAGAATAAGTATGACAGACTTAAGATTATTAAGAAGAATGGTAAGAGACAATAGAACAAGAGGATATTCACCATCAGTAACATTAGGTACTTGGATGAAAGTTAGAAGCGGTGAAGAAAAGCATGTCTTCCCATATCAAGATAATGCCGATGCCTTATTCAATACCAGTCTAGCCTATGAATTATCAGTATTAAAAACATATGCAGAACCATTATTATTTTCTATAAAAGAGAACGATCCAGAATATCAAACAGCACAGAGACTAATTGAATTATTAAAATTTGTTTTACCAATTCCAAGTGAATCAGTACCAAAAACATCAATACTAAGAGAATTTATCGGAGATAGTTATTTTGAATAATAAAAAGCATATATATTAATAGGTGTAATATGAATAAATATAAACTATTAATATTAATATGCTTTTTTCTTATAATCATCACACTTCCAAAAGTAACAGCCAGTGTAAATAATATAAATCTTTTAGGAAAAGTAATTATTTTAGATGCTGGTCATGGTGGTGTTGATGCTGGAGCCACAGGTAATCAGATAATAGAAAAAGATTTAAATCTAATATTAACAAAAAAATTAGAAAAAGAGTTAGTCTCTCGTGGGGCCACTGTCTATTTAACTAGAGAGGATGATAAAGACTTATCCACAACTACTGTTAATAGAAAAAGAAGCGACCTTTATAATAGGGCCAAATGCATAAACAAAATATCTCCAGATATGTATATCTCAGTTCATTTAAATTCAGTAACAAATTCATCATGGAGAGGCCTTCAAGTATTTTATACTACTAAAAACAAAGAAAATAAATTAATCGCAGAAACTATAACAAATCATTTAAAAGAAAACATATCAAATGTAAGAGAAATAAAAAAAGATAATACCTACTATATGTATAAACACATAATATCACCAGGAGTTCTTATTGAGGCAGGTTTCATATCTAATCCAAATGATAGTTATCTATTACAGAACAAGGAGTATCAAGATAAATTAATATCATTAATCTCCGATTCCATAGAAATTTATTTTCAAAATAATTAAAAAACTCTTTCAAAAAAATCAAAAATAGTATATACTCATAATAGGTGATGATATGCAAAAGATATATCTAAAATATGACGAATACACACCACCAGTAGAATGTGATTATGGCTTTATAAAAGAAATGTTGTATTTGGGATTTTTATATCCATTAAAAAAGAAAAATTATAAAATGTATTATATTATGCTTCTAACAGAAGTAGCGGTATCAGCATTAATAATGACCTTTATACCATTCAAATTAGGTATATTATTAACAATTGCCATGTTATTTTTGATAAATCTTTTATTCGCAGCAAACTATAATATGATAGTAATTGAAGACTTATTAAAAAAAGGATATGTACCACTAGACTATACATCATCCAATATATTAATAAAAAAAGGAATATACTTTAAACTACAATAAATTAAATTGTATAGAGTATATTCTTTTTAATATTTAAAATATTTATATTCTGCCTTCAAATCACAGTCCATACCAGTACCATAATCAAGATTATCAAATAACTTTTCTATTTTTTTATTATCTATTTTTTTATCCTGTAACATCTTATCAACTTCATTAATGATTTTAATAGCCTTAACTAAAGCCATATCATATAAGTCAAAGAAGGAATAATTAAATTCTTCTCCAGTACATGGATGCTTCCAGGTATTATTATCAAAATTCAAATATTCTAAATGACTATTTGGATTAACATGGAAAGATAATTCTTTCTTCTTAACAACTCTATCACCACATACTACATCCATAATAGAATAAGCAGCACTTTTTACCCCAAATCTATCATAATTAAATACATGGTAAAACTTTTTCATATCCTTTAAACACTTGTAATAAATAGTACTAACATCATCAAAGCCATATACATCCTTAACAACCTTATCGATAGTATCCTTTAGTTCATCATTAAATTCATCAAATTTAAATATTTCATTATATACTTTATATTTTCTTGGCATAATATTTTCTCTCTGATAAATAAGATATATATCAGTATAGTATTCTATTTTTTCATGTATACCATTATATTTATAAGTATTTTTATTCTTATCATCATATCTACCAGACATATATATAGTAAAAGGATGAACAGTACTATCTAAAACAAAATGACATATTTGTCCATATAAATATGATCTAACCATGATATTATCATTATAATTCATTTTATTAATATAATTAATTAGTGTAACAAAATGTTTATTAACTAGACTATGCTGCATAGAAACGTTTATTTTATGGACCTCTTTAGCCTTCTTAGAAAGATGAAAATCATAAAAGAAATAAGGGTCCGGGCCTTGTCCAAAGACCTTCAAATAATCCAAATTAATTTTATCTTTATTTTTAAACTCATTATAAACATCACTAGCAAAATAACTATGTGTTACTGAACTTGGCAATTTATCGCCTCCAAAATAATTATATCATTTTTTCTCAAAAATATATACCAATTTTTTCAAATCTATGTTATACTTTATTACAGAATAATGGGGATGAGTATAGATGGAAAAGAACTTTAAAACAATAGATGAACAAATTGAAATACTGAAAGAAAAGAATCTCATAATTGAAGATGAAAATACGGCTAAAGAAATATTACTTAGAGAAAATTATTTCTTTTTAATGGGATATCGTCATGTATTTATGGTTTCCTCTAAAGAAAGAAAATTTATCCCAGGTACAACATTTTCAGAAGTTTACTCATTATTCACATTTGATAGGAATTTTAGAAATATAATATTTAAGAACGTTTTAGTTATCGAAAATCAATTGAAATCCGTTCTATCGTATCAACTGTCTAAAAAATATGGTTATAAAGAGAAGGACTATTTAAATCCTAAAAACTTTACAAACGACCATAGCAAATCACGAAGAGTGCACGATTTAATAGACAAAATGAAAAGACAAATAAGGATAAATGTTGGTACCCACGCTGCCACTATGCACTATATGAATAATTATGGCTATATACCAATGTGGGTATTAGTAAAAGTACTATCCTTTGGTATTGTTTGTGAGTTATATACAATACTAAAAGATGATGACAAAATAGAAATAGCGGAAGTATTTAATACTACACCATCAGTCCTTGAGGACATTCTAGTAATATTATCTAACTATCGTAATCTATGTGCTCACGAAGATATTGTCTTTGAACATCGCACTGAAAGAGTAATACCTGATACCGATTATCATGAATATATGAATATACCAAAGATGGATGGTGAATATATATATGGTAAGAATGACTTATTTGCAGTAATAATTATATTTAAAATACTACTTAATGAAAGTAATTTTAGATTGATGATGAAAGAAGTAGAATACGAAATAGAATTACTAGATGGCAGAATAGATATCATACCAATAAGTAAAATATTAGATAGAATGGGATTCCCAAAAGATTATATGGAAATAATAGGAAGGTGATAATAAATGAAAAAAAATAAAATATTAATACCATTACTAGTATTTGTAGCTTTTATAGGAGGAGCCGTATGGTCATATTTAGTTATAAAACAATTAGACCATGGAACAATATTAACTTCTGGTAGTGGAGGAACATATACAATAAATGAAAATAGTATATCAGCAGCAGTTGATAAAGTATATGATGCTACCGTAGTAGTAGCAAGTTATAAAGGAGAAACATTAGTATCAACAGGTACAGGTTTTGTATATAAAACAGATGGATCAACATCTTACATAATGACCAATAATCATGTTGTATCAGGTGGTGATTCTGCTAAAGTAATCTTTAGTGATGGTACTTCAGCAGATACTAAAATACTAGGAGGAGATACATATGCTGATATAGCAGTATTAACAGTATCTACTTCAAGTATAAAGCAAGTGGCAAAACTAGGAAATACAGAAAACATGAAATTAGGAGACACAGTATTTGCAGTAGGTGCCCCTCTAGGAGATACTTATAGCGGTACAGTAACTAAAGGAATACTATCAGGAAAAGATAGATTAGTAGAAGTAAGTTTAAATGGAACTACTAGTGATTACTATATGAAAGTATTACAAACTGATACAGCCTTAAATCCTGGTAACAGTGGTGGACCATTATGTAATGTTAATGGTGAAGTAATTGGTGTTAACTCATTAAAATTAACTCAAGAAACCAGTGGTACATCAAGTTATAGTGTTGAAGGAATGGGATTTGCAATACCAATTGAAGATGCTCTATACTATGCTGAAACAATAGAAAAAGGTGGAAGTATAAAGAGACCATATATAGGTGTTAGTATGCTAGATATAACTAATAGTTATTACTTATGGCAGGCTAAGATAACTGTACCTGATAATGTTAAAGCCGGAGTAGCCGTAGTGGATGTTGAATCTAACTCACCAGCAGATAAAGCAGGTATTAAGAAAGGTGATATAATCACTAAGATTGAAAATGATGATATATCATCAGTGGCTAAATTAAGATATGAACTATATAAACACTCTCCTGGTGATAAAATAACAGTTACATATAATAGAAATGGTAAAGAATTAAAG
>CAKOMD010000008.1:0-52649 GCA_934096555.1 uncultured Bacilli bacterium
CATTCAGTATAAAAAGCCACTATATCAGTTCTTCCGCTTACATTTAATATCATAATTACATCACATCTAATATTATATCAAAAAATACATAAGTTTTAAACTTATGTATTTATATTTGATTTAAATTGATTTTCAAAAATATATTTTTTCTTTCTGACATTAATAAGTAATTACACTTTAGCGAGTACAATAATACTATTAATTGCAGATATTGTATCTTCGAATGATATATCTTTTGCATAAAAGTAATTATTTTGATAATTATTCCACAATAATTTCAGTTTTGAATCTTCATTAATTAATTCTATGTATTTATCTTTTTAATATCTTTGCTATTACCTTTTTAGTATTACGATATAATTTATAACCAATGTCATATATATAATAACCAAATTTATTTAATATTAGATCAAACTCTCCAATATACTCTAAAACATTACCGCCAAACCCTCTTTTAAATTCATAGACACCATAATTTTCACTACCAGGAGTGAAGTTACCGCTTATACCGCCAAAATCATATATTGGTAATCCTCTTTCCATAGCTAATTTAATCATTTCCATTTGCATTTTATACTGGGCCATTAAAGGCATATACTCTTTATATGTACCACCATAAACATAGTTTAATCTATCTTTATCAAAAATAAATACTCCAGCACTTATAGGTATTTTCTTTCTTTTATCATTCATAACTATATCATATAGTTTATCATTAGTACACTCTTTTAAATATTTATCTCTATCCAAATAAATAATAGTAAGAAGACTTCTCTCTCCTAAAAGATTATTCAAGTTCTTATAATATTCTACCGATCTATCAAAATGATTCTGCCTATTTGCGGTACTTTGCATAACATCCTTAAAATCACTAATATCATTATTATCAATTATAGCAAGTTCTAATGGATATTTCTCATATTTTCTAATACATCTTCTGCATCTCTGATCCATACCTTTTTTAATATCTTCCATACTTCTATTAATATCCAAATAATAACTCCATCTAAGTTGTATCTCGTCCGTATAACCCGTAGTAAAACCATGATGTTTATAGCCTAACTTAATCAAATTATCTATAACTTGTCTATTACAAAAGTCTCCAATGACATTACCATAATTATCATGCTTTTGGTATTCAATAAAAGGATCTATCTTTAATACTACACCCTTCTTCTTTAACAAAAACTTCTTTATTTCCTTAGTAAAAAAGTTAAGTAATTCAGTATCATTATAATCAAGTAGTACCCCTCTTGGAGCATAATATAAATATTTATCAAAATATACTTTTTTACCAATTATTAAAGATATAGCTACTAATTTATTATCTCTTAACACTCCAACAAAATAATGTTTCCAACCAGTAAGTTCCTTTATTTTAGCCCAAGCATAACTTTGATAAAAACTACTACCAGGAAAATTATTACTCGCTTTTTCAAACTCACTACTTGAAAGTTCCACAAACTTCATATATTCACCTTCTATTTATAATAAAAAACTTATATCATAATTATACTAATTTTTTATTATTAATTTATTAATTAACCCTTAAATAAATCTTAATATTTTCTTAAACTATTCATCTTTGATTGGTAAACTAACTTTAAATATTGTTTTATCTTTATCACTAGCCACCATTATCTTACCATCATGAAGTTCTACGATCTGCTTACTAATAGCAAGTCCAAGACCACTTCCACCAGTCTTACTAGTTCTTGAAGTATCTAGTCTATAGAAGTTCTCAAATATTCTATCAAGTTTATCTTTAGGTATCATTTTACCTCTATTTATTACCTCAATATTAACTTCATTATTACTTTTATACATTTTAATATCAATATCTGTATTTTCTTTACTGTAACTTATAGCATTCTTAACTAAATTATTAAATACTCTACTAAGTTTATCTGAATCAGCATATATAGTTATATTCTCACCACTAGTAAATTTAATACTTTTATTAAGTTCTTTTACCATAGGATAAAAGTCATCTATTATCTGTTCTATCATCATATTAAGATTTAATTCTTCTTTTTCAAGAATAATTTTCTCAGAATTAAATCTTGCTATATCAAATAATTCATTTATTAATTCCTCTAAACGATACGATTTATTTAAAGCTAGTTCTATATATTTCTTTCTTTGTTCTAAAGGCATATCCTCAATTTCATCTAAAAGAGATAAATAGCCAATAACAACAGTTAAAGGTGTCTTTATATCATGTGCCAAATAAACTATTAACTCGTCTTTCTTCTTTTCATTTTCTTTAGCTAGCTTTTCATTTTTAATAGATTCACTTCTAAAATGATTTAGTTTAATTTCTAATTCTTTCATTTCTGGAGGTAAGTCTATATACTCCTCACTTCCATCAAATAGTTTTTCAGCAGAATCCGCTATCGCATTTATATAAGAAGACATATTCTTTACTTCTATATATAATAATACTAAGAATATAATTATAGCTACCGCAGATATTATTAAATATACAGCTCCATTATAATATAATCTATTAAAAGTTTCTATAGCCCTATAATAATTAACTGAATCAATATCATATAACCATTGAAAATCAGATAGTTCAATTATTCTCTTTAAAAGGATAAAAAATACTGCAATAATTGTAAAACTAATAATCATTTTTCCTACTAATGTCCAGAATCTTTTCTTAAATAAATCTTCTCTATTACTTTTCAATTTTATACCCCACTCCATAAATTGTTTTTATATACTTTGGTTTACTATAAGTATCTTTCATCTTTTCTCTTATATGTCTAATATGTACCATTATTGTATTATTATCTTTTTCAAAATAATCTTCTTTCCAAACACTTGAAAATAGCACATCACTTTTTACAACATTACCCCTATTTTCACAAAGAAGCCATAATATAGCAAACTCCGTCTTAGTAAGTTCTATCTTCTCATTATTAAAAATAAACTCATGTGTATCATTATTTATAACTATTCCTCTAAAATCTATAACATTATCAATACTAGTATTATTATATCTTTGATATCTTCTAAGTTGTGCTTTTACCCTAGCCATAAGTTCCAAAGGTTCAAATGGTTTAGTAACATAGTCATCAGCCCCAATAGAAAGACCATTTATCTTATCAATATCTTCCACTCTTGCAGTAGCAAATATTACAGGAAAATTATATTTTTTTCTAATAATACTACATAGTTTAAAACCATCTATCTCTGGCATCATAACATCCAATATAGCTAAATCTATCTTTAAACTATCCATATCTCTTACTACATCAGTACTAGAGTAATATTTTATAACATTATAATTTTCATTCTTTAAATATACTTCAAGAAGATCAGCAATTTCTTTCTCATCATCAACAATTAAAATATTTGACATACTGCTTATCATCCCTTCTAAACTTCAAATTAATTATATCATATTTTTATTTCTAAAACCTTAATATTTTCTTAAATAATTAATATTTTAGTATATATTCATGGCTTATATATAATAGATATGGTTGATATATTTATTTGAGACTTTGGCTCAAATAAACACTCTAGAACCTTAGATCTAGAGTGAACATAATAAACTATACATTAATACTTCTATATTTCTTTATACCATCATTCATAAGTATATAATATAAAATTATATCTATAATTATAATAACAAATACTTGTATTCCAAGTAATAAATAAATATTCATCATATCATATAAAGTAACAATCATACTAACCATAATAACAAGTATACCAATATTAATAAATATTGCTACCATACTACTCATACTCTGTTTAACAATTTCAGTATCACTAGAAGCATTCATTTTAGGATATTTCAAATTAATAATTAAACCCAATATACTAGATAAAGTAATAGTACCAATACTCATTCCCATTATCAAAACCATCTCTATTATATTTAAATTAAATACTATAAAGAATATTAATTCAGATATAATAACAAAAGGTAATTCTATTATATATGGATAAATAATTTTAGATTTTAATATATCTTTCTCACTAATAGGCAAACTCTTCGTAATATTTATCGTCTTACCCTCTAAAGATATACAAGAAGAAGTTATCGAAGTCATCAAACATGAGAATAATACTAAGATATAATAAATAACTGGCATTGAAATATCTATACTTAATTCTTCATTACTAAGTAACATCTCTATAATACTATTTCCTTTAATACATAAAAGTACTGTTAATACTAGTATTAAAAGTAAACCAAATATGGTATTAAACATATATACTGGTGAAGAAAAATATCTCTTTAGCTCCTTCTTAATCAAAGCTTTAATAGGACTATTCTTCTTAAATACTTCTTTTTTAATCTTACTCTTCCTAGTTATACTATCTTTAGAATTAACAATAATTTTAAAATAGTACTTACCTCCTATCAAAACAAAGAGTATAAATGGAATAATATTTATTAATAATAATTTTATAAATACTATGATATTAAACTTATCTATTAATGCAATATAGGCTCCTACTGGGTAATATATTCTCGTTAACATATCATTAATACTAGAAGCCCTATTTGCTATATTAAAGATAAAATTATTTAAATTAAAACTTAAGAAAAAGATACCCATAAAGATAATACTAGATAGTATTGTTTGCATTATCTTCTTTGATTTAAATTTACTTGATACCAGTTTAACTAAATAACCTAAGATACTAGATATAACTGTAGGTATAATTGGTATTAGTATAGTCATAATAAAAGATATTATATAAAAACTTATACTAGGATGTTCAAAGTAGATATAGATTACAAAAGCTGGTAATAAGAACATTAAGTTATATATATACTGAAATAGTATTAATTTAAATATTCTAACAAATAGTATTTGACTTCTTTTTATTGGCAAGGAAAATAATAAGTCATTATCTTTACATTCAAATAGTATTCCTTGTGATTTATAGATACCTTCAATTATCGTTATAATACTAACCATAAAGATAAATAAACTAAGCATTACATAAGTTAAACCCATTTCATGTAAGGGCTTACCTATCATATAGGCATAATAACCTATTGAGTAGGCTACTACTAAGAAAAGAAATATTGGTAATAATATCTTCTTTTTAGTACTAGCATTCTTACCTGCTGAATATTTAAACATATTCATATCACAAGTAAGAACAGCTTTTAATAGTGATAGTGTTTTCATTATTTTTCACCTAGTTCTAAGAATACCTGCTCTAATGATTCATCACCCTTGATATCTTTCATCTTACCTACTTTAACAATAGTTCCATCTTTAATAATAGCTACTCTATCACATAATTTTTCTGCTACATCAAGAATATGAGTAGAGAAAAATATTGTCTTACCATTCTTAGTCATATCCCTCATTATTTCTTTCGTGTCATAGACAGCTTTAGGATCTAAGCCAACGAATGGTTCATCCATTATTAATATCTTAGGATTATGAGCTAAAGCAGCAATCAAAGCCACCTTCTGTTTCATACCATGAGAAAAACTTGATATATCATCATTTAGTTTATCCTCTATTTCAAACATTTTAGCATACTTTAGCGTATTTTCACTTCTTATATTCTCTGGTACTTCATACATATCACATATAAAATTAATAAAATCAATTGCTTTCATATTTTCATATAAATCAGGATTATCTGGTACATAAGCCATTATCTTTTTACATTCTAGAGGTTCTTCTTTAATACTTTTATTATCTACTAAGATATCGCCTTCTTCAAAATCAAGAATACCCATAATACACTTTATCATAGTAGTCTTACCTGCTCCATTATGACCAATAAAAGCAAATATCTCACCACTTTCAATTTTAAAACTAACATTCTTTAATACTTTCTTTTTACCATTATAAGTTTTGCTTACATTTTTAATTTCTATCATAAATCCTCCATATCACTTACATAGTATATCAAATTATTTATTATAAAACTTCAATATTTTCTTAAGATTATTATTTTTTAAACTTAACTACTATCTCTCCTATACCACCATCTAATTTAATAGTATTAGTACCATTACCAATAGTACTATTATCTCCTACCTCAGTATCATTAATAGTTACTTTACCAATACCTTTATTCACTTCAAATCTATAATTATCAAAAGTATTTAATAGATTTAAAGATAACTTACCTACTCCTGAAGAGATACTACTATTACCTGTAATATTTGAAGTAATTTTAACTTCTCCTACTCCAATATCTAAATCTAAATCATTAATACTACCATTATTAATAGTAAAAGTACCTGCTCCTGTATCTATATCTGCTCTCTTTGAATAAAGATTATTAATTAAAGTAGTACCTGTTCCTAAATCAATATCTAACTTCTCAGTATTAATACTATCTATATTTAAATTACCTGCTCCAGTATTAATATCAATTTCATTTAAGTTAGTATCAGGTATAGTAATAATAAGTTCACTCTTTAACTTACTATTAGTAAGATGATAGCCTTCTTCTTTTATTTTTAATTCATTATTATCTATTTTATATTTAATATGTTTGTTATTAGTTTCTATTATAAAACTATTTCCAGACTTAATAACTAAATTACTAGAATTAACATCTATATATAAATACTTAATATTCTCAGTACTTTGATTCCATAATATACTAGTATTTTCTTCAATAACATTATCTTTACTGAACATACTAGTAAAAGCATATAATCCTCCTACTATAGAGAAGAATATTGTAAAAGTTAAAAATAAACCAAAAGCAACTGCTAGAGACTTAATAATTCTTTGTCCTGTACTCATTTAATATCTACCCCACCAAATAAACAACTAGCATTTACATAGATAGTATATTTCTTATCTTCATTATTTTTCTTTTTATTATTTACTCCACCAAATATTGAGTTAGATTTAATTTTAATATTAACATCATCAGGTACAATAATATCTATACCACCAAAGACACTACTAGCATTAATAACAACATCTTCTTTAATCTTAGCCTCTCTCAAATCACAAGTAATACTACCAAAGACACTATTTAAAGTAGCTCCTTTAAATTCTTCATTAGGAATATCTATTCTTTGTTCTGAGAATGTAGCACAGTATTCATTATTTTTTGTATTCTTATTATTTAATTTCTTTATTTCATTATTAATCTTACTATTAAAAGTATTCTTAAATATTAAAGATAAACCTATTATAACAATTATACTAGGTAATAATAACTTCCATATCAAATTAAAATCTATAATATTTTGCATACCTAGTAGTAGAATAACCCCCACAAAAAGACCAATAATATTACCTGTTTTATCTTTATTAGTAAATAAGCCTATAAAACACGGTACAATAATAAATAAAGTCCACCATCCATCGAAAAATATATCAATATTTACAACATTCATAGTATTAAGACCAATAATAACACCAATTACAACTAAAGCTATTCCCCATAAAATATTTTTAACATTATTCATTTTTTTCACTCCATTCTTTTTATTATTTATGCACTCTCTAGCCTAAGGTCTATAGAGTGTTAAATTAAGCCTTTAAAAGTCTTAATTTAATATGCTAAACGCATCTATCATATAGAAGCCATATCTATATACTAAAAGAAACTACTTAAGTAATAACTTAAGAGCCTCTCTTATTTGTTCTTCTAATTTAAGTTCTGGATCAACCTTACTAACTATCTTCTTAACATCAGCTTGTTTATAACCAAGTCCAAGTAGAGCCTCAGTAAGTTCATTAGAATGATCTTCTCTCTTAAACAAACCAGTATTAATAACATTAAGCTTACCTTTCAAGTCAAGAATAACTTGTCTAGCAACCTTATCACCAATTTTTGGAAACTTCTTTAAATAATTAATATTTTCTGTTTCAATAGCTTCTTCAATCATAGTAATAGATCCAGTAGCAAGCATAGGAAGAGCCATTTTTGGACCAAGTCCTTTAACAGATATCAATTTCAAAAATAATTCTTTTTCTTCTCTAGTTTTAAATCCATATAAAGAATATTCGTCTTCAGCAACTTTAGTATAAGTATATATAGTATAATTTCTACCTACCATAAAACCATAAGGATTAGGTACATATATTAAGTATCCAATACCATTATTATCAATAATAACATAACTAGGTTCTATTTCTTTTATTTCCCCACTGATATATCCATACATATTATTTCATTTCCTTTACATCTTTAGAAGTTACTTTATTAAACAAATTATCCTCTATATCTTTTACCATATCATTCTTTTTATGAATCTTATCAATTGCTTCTTTAATCATAATACCAAGTAATTCTCTATAATCAATATTCTTATCATCAAATAAATGATGTGAAAAGAAATTAGGAATAGTATTAACTTCATTTACATATAATTTTTTCTTCTTATTATCATATACATAGTCTACTCTTGCTACTCCAGATAAAGCAAGTACTTTATAAGTCTTTTTACTAGTTTTTTCTATTTCTTCAGTTAAAACTTTAGAAATATCCGCGGGAAAGATTCTCTTAAAGGTATCATCATCATTATCTTTACGATATTTATCATAATAGTTACATGGTCCATCTTTAATAACTTCTTCAATTACACTACCAATAAGTTTACCTTTACTAAGTAGCACTGCCATATTAAATTCTCTTCTATCTTCAATATATTCTTCTACTAGAACTCTATCATCATTCTTCATAACCTTTTCAATTGAAGACTCTAATTCTTCTTTTCTATTAACTATCTCGATACCAATACCACTACCAAGTCGTGCTGGTTTAACAATAAGTGGATAAGATAATTTTTCTATTTTCTTAAATATTTCTTCTTTATCTAATCTATAATCACTATCAGAAAAATAAACATAATCTACTACCGGGATATCATTACCACTAAGAACTTCTTTAGTAAATACTTTATCCTGACATAAACTTGAAGAATAAATATCACTACCTACTACTGGTATTCCAAGTGTCTCTAAATATCCAATAATACTACCATCTTCAGTATATTTACCATGTACCATTGGAAAAGCAAGATGTATTTCCTTATATACCCTTTTAATTAGTCCAGTAGTTTGAAGTATAAACTTACCATTCTTATTAATAAGATTAACCTTTGTAGCATATCTATCTATTAATCTAAAATCTTTATAACTATCAATATATCTTAGCATACCACCACTATAAAAAGTTAAATCCTTAGTAATATAGATAGGTACTACTTCATATCTTTCCTTATCTATATTATCCATAGCTTGAATAGCGGTAAGTACTGATAAATCATGTTCTAAACTTCTTCCTCCAAATATTACTCCAATACTTAATTTCATCTTAACACCTCTTACCTATATTATATAATAGTTTTTTCTATTTTTAAAGTAAAAATAATAAACTTGACATTTTTAAAGTAAAAGAACTATCACTAGTTCTATATACTAACTTTATCAGTAACATAATCTTCAATTAATGAAGAAGAAGCCAAAAGAGTATTGTTAAACTTTTTAAGTTTAGATAAATATTCTTGATAATCTTTATTATTATTTAATATTTCTTCTTTCTCTTTAATTATTTTATCAACTTCCAAATATTTATCGTCATTCTTATATTCTAATTTAACAGCTTCTTTTTGAAGCCTTTTTATTTCCTCAATTAAATCTATTACTTCTTTATTACTTTCTAAAGTATCCACTATTAACTTATATTCTTTATATTCGTTAGAATTATTTATGGAATTAAATAACTCCTCGATACTGCTTTCAATCACTTCTTAATTACCCCTTCCATAGACCAAGTTTTAACATCAGTAATAACAACATCTACTATCTCACCAACATACTTAGGATCACAGTCTACATTTACAAGTTTCATAGTATCAGTATAGCCCATCATCTTACCACCTTTATCTGATGGTCCTTCAATTAAAACTTTAACTACTTTATTCAAATATTTATCATTTGCTTCTTTAGCATATTTATTTACAAGTTCATTTAATCTTTGTAATCTTTTTTCTTTTTCTTCTAAAGGAACACTATCTTTTATTTTAGCCGCAGGTGTTCCCTCTCTTGGAGAATATATAAAAGTATAAGCTAAATCATATTTAAGTTCATTATATACTTTTAGTGTTTCTTCAAAATCTTCTTCAGTCTCATTAGGAAAACCTACGATTATATCTGTAGTAATACTAACATTATCTATCTTATTTTTTAATTTATAAAATAACTCTTTATATTCATCTATTGTATATCTTCTATTCATTTTCTTTAATATACTATCAGAACCACTTTGAATAGGTAAATGAATATATGGCATAATGTTGTCATATTTAGCTATAACATCAATCATTTCATCAGTAAAATCCCAAGGATGTGAAGTAACAAATCTAATTCTATCTATTCCAATCTTTGAAGTATCACGAAGTAAATCAGCCATAGTATAATTCATATCTAAATCTTTACCATAAGCATTAACATTCTGACCTAGTAAAGTAACTTCTTTATAACCAGCATTCTTAAGTTCTTCTACTTCTTTTAAAATATCTTTAGGTAATCTACTTCTTTGTTTACCTCTAGTATAAGGAACTATACAGTAAGAGCAGAACTTATCACATCCATACTGAATATTAACCCATGCTTTTACCTTAGAATCTCTCTTTGCCGGAATATTTTCAACAACATCTCCCTCTATAGAATATACACATATCTCTTGCTTATTATCTTCAAGTACTTTAGAAATATATACTGGTAATTCATAAAAATTATGTGTACCAAGAACTATATCTATCCAAGGATATTTATCTCTTATCATTTTAGCTATAGATTCTTCCTGAGCCATACAGCCACATACTACAGTAATTAATTCTTTATTAGTCTCTTTTAAATGTTTAATTCTACCTAAAATACCAAGTACTTTATTATGAGCATTTTCTCTAATAGCACAAGTATTAAGTATTACAATATTAGCCTTTTCATAATCCTCTATTCTGGTATAACCCATATCTTCCATAATACCTGCAATATTCTCACTATCATGAACATTCATTTGACATCCGTAAGTAAGAAGAGTATAACTCTTTCCCTTACCAATATTTTTAACACTCTCAGGTACTTTATATTCATCATATAAAATATTTACTTTATCTTTAGTTCTCTTTCTTGCTTCATTTAAATCTGGCATATTCATAAATATCAACTTCTTTCTACTTCTTTAATATCTTTCCTCTACTACATAAATAATTATATTCACTAATAAAATCATTATTTTCACTAGTCCTATTATTAGCATATTCACACCAATATTTAATTTCTCTTTCCCAGTAGTAGTATTTATAATCTAAATCATCACTATTTCTATTAATATATAAATCATATAATGCATATATAGCAAGCGCATCCATAGCTCTTCTCGCAGCACTACTTATTCTAACATAACCATCCATACCGAGTCCATAATGTCCCATATTATCAAACGAATATTTACTTCGCATCATATATTCTTTCATCATTCTACGTAGTTCTTTATTAGAGGTATCAAAATTACCTCTCTTCAAATATTCATTAATAAGATCTTCACAGTCCTCTGTTTGAATTCTCCATGGCATGATAAGATCTAAATTATCTCTCTTATCAATAAGATAAATTGCACTATTAGCAAAAACATTACTCTGTTCTACCATCATATGTGATACAGAAGTATCTGCTTTTGAACTATTAGTATTTTCCCTACCTCTTATTATATTTTCCAGTTTATGGTAAGCACTAATCTTAGGGTTATCAGAAGCTTGTTTATCAAATATCTTAGATAATAACATCAAGGTACTATTTAAATCACCACCATGATTAATAATATTATCAGTATCTTCATAAGATAACTTATGTTTACTTTGAATAACACTTGGTATTATCTCTAAAGTATCTAACATTAATGAATAATCCGTATCAACCTTTACTTTAACAGTAAGAGCATTAGTATACTTATTAGGTAGTAATGACAATATATCATCAGACAAATATCTATCAAATATAGGAATACTATCATCAATCAAATACATAGTATTACATCTTTTTAAAGCATTCTTCATTGTACTAGAAGTATAAGGTATAATTGCTGCTGGATTAGCTAAATGAATAAATAAAGTATATGTACCATCTTTATTATTACTAATAGATAGCCCATCATCCAAACATAAATCTCCCTCATTATCAATAGTGATAACATTTTCTTTAGTTAAATCTATTTTACCATTAGGAAAATAAGTATATGTCTCCATCTTTGGTATTATAAAAGACACATTATAATCTTTAGCTACTTCTTCTTTCGTTTGATAAAATTCATTTTCTATTTTATCCACCAAATCAAGTACAAACTTTTTATTTGAAGTTCTTAATATCTTTAAATAACTAGAATTATCTATAATTAATTTATCATACATTTTACCCTTTAAAAATAAATTAATAATTCTATTAAAATATCTAATTTCAATTTCATTATCTTCATCAATTTCAATATATTTTTCTATAACACTAGTAAATATAGAGGGTATTGTATTATTATTAATTAATAACTCTTTCATATTATTTTCTATATATCTAGTAAGAAGTTCTATATCTCTCTTTTCAAATATTAAGTATAATATAAAATTATATTTATCTCCCTTAGCTCTACGTATATTATTCATAATGCATTTATTTTGAAGATTAACTAAACTGGCTATATATTTTTCTACTTTTATTAATTTTTCGTAATCTAAACTCTTTGAAATGTTGCTTAAGAAAACTTCAATTTTATTGTAAATAAGTTCTAATTCTTTCTTATTTTTATTTTTTTTAACATAATAATTTAAAAGATCATTTAAATTATCAAGACATTCTTCATTGAAGACATTGTCAGCATTTCTAAACAAATATAAATAAGAATTAAGTATACCAGACAATACTTCTTCAGGATCTTCCAGTAGTTCATCATATAAATAATCATACTCATAATCATTATTTAATATCTGTTTTTTTATTTGTTTAGCTATATTTTTTTTACTGCTCATATTAAACCCCACCTATATTATTTTATGTTTATTAATTCTTTTTGTAATCAGTCAAAATACTCAAGAAAGCCTCACTAGGTATTTCTACCTTACCAATTGTTTTCATCTTCTTTTTACCCTCTTTTTGTTTATCAAGAAGTTTTCTCTTTCTTGTTATATCTCCTCCATAACATTTAGCTAAAACATCTTTTCTCATAGCCTTTATATCACTTCTGGCAATTACTTTACTACCAATTACTGCTTGTACTGGTACTTCAAATAACTGTCTTGGAATAATATTCTTTAAGTTATCTACCATTTTTCTTCCTCTAGTATAAGCAAAATCTTTATGTACTATAAGTGATAAAGCATCCACTACTTCACCATTTAATAGAACATCCATCTTTACTAAATCACTTGTTTTATAGCCAATAACTTCATAGTCAAACGAAGCAAACCCTTTCGTCGAGGATTTTAACCTATCAAAGAAATCATATACTATCTCTGATAATGGTAATTCATAATGAATATTTACTCTTGTCTTATCAATATAATCTGTGCTCTTATAAATACCTCTCTTATCTTGACATAATTCCATTATTGGACCTATATATTCAGTAGGAACTAAAATATTAGTAAATATATAAGGTTCTTTAATTTCTTTTATTTTTACTTTATCAGGCATCATACTAGGATTATCTATATAGATAGTACTTCCATCAGTAAGATTAATTTCATAATTAACTGATGGTGTTGTGGCAATAATATCAATATTAAATTCTCTTTCAATTCTCTCTGATATTATTTCTAAGTGTAATAGACCTAAAAAGCCCATTCTAAAACCAAAACCTAACGTACTTGAAGACTCAGGTTCAAAAGTAAGAGAAGCATCATTTAATTTTAATTTTTCTATAGCTTCCTTTAAGTTAGGATACTTACTAGATTCTATTGGATAAATGCCGCAGTAGACCATTGGTTTCATAGGTTTATATCCAGGTAGTACTTCTTCCGCAGGATTATTATCATCAGTAATAGTATCACCTACTTTAACTGATTCAAGTGATTTAATAGAACCCGTAATAAAGCCAACTTCTCCTGCGCTTAGACTATCTACTTCTTTTTCAAATGGTGTATGATAACCAAGTGATACAACGTCATATGAAATACCTGAGGACATCATTCTAATCTTTGTTTTTTTAGTCAAAGTACCTGACATAACTCTAACAAGTATTACTACTCCCCTATAAGAATCAAAATAACTATCAAAAATTAAACATTTTAATTTATCATTCTTTTTATTTTCAGGAGCAGGAACTCTCTCTATAATCGCTGAAACTAATTCCGGTATACCAACACCTGTTTTCGCAGATACTTTAATAATTTCTTCACTCTTAAAACCAAAAGTATCATAAAGTTCTCTTTCTACTTTAGGAATATCCGCGCTAGGGAGATCAATCTTATTAATAACAGGTATAATTTCTAGATTATTTTCTAAAGCCAAATATACATTAGCGAGTGTCTGAGCTTCAATACCTTGAGTAGCATCCACTACCAGTACTGCTCCTTCACAAGCAGCGAGTGATCTAGATACCTCATAACTAAAATCTACATGTCCTGGAGTATCAATTAAGTTAAGAATATAACCATTATAATCTAATCTAACAGCATTAAGTTTAATAGTAATACCTCTTTCTCTTTCAATATCCATACTATCAAGTAATTGGTCTTTCATTTGTCTTTTATCAATTGCTCCAGTATATTCAAGTATACGATCTGCTAGTGTACTCTTACCATGATCAATATGAGCAATTATACTAAAATTTCTTATTTTTGTATTATCCATCCTATCACTGCCTTCTTTTCTATTATAGCAAAAATTAAAAGTAAAAAAAAGAAGAAATCGAAAGTTTCTTCATTTATTTATCATTAAATAAATATCATATTAAAATAATTATCCAAATAATTGTTAATCATTAAATAAATCACAAATTATTAGGCAATATCCACCATTTTAATATTACTATTAGATATATCTTCATAAATCTTTTTAAATGCTTTATTATCAGATATTTTATTCTTAATATCTTTATATTCCTTATCAGTAATATCTTCAAATAAAACACTATTAGATACATCTTTCTTATCTACTTTAGTATTATAATTTATAGTATTATTAATCAATATTACAAGATTGTTACTATCTTTAACATTAATATTATAACTAGTACTATCATTATTATTTTTTACTATAATAGTACCATTGTAAGTATTACTATTTTCATTATCAGTTATTGTAAAGTCATAACCTTTATCAGTACTTTTAATAACAGCCTTATCTTCACCATATATAACTTCCAACTTTACAAATTTAGTAATTTTAGTATATAAACTAATTTTAGTATCCTTATATTCTCTATTATTTACTTCTTCTACTTCTTTATCAAGTAATTCTTTTACTTCCATAGTTTTCTTACCAGTTAATTTACCAAAACTATCTATAAAATCATTATTACTCTTTAAATTATTAATTATATTTTCATTAATAATTTTAATATTATTATTATTTAGTGATAATTCTACTTTATTAACATTTTTGCCATCTACTTTAACCCAAGTTTTAGTAAAATATTCTTCCTTTAAAGATTCATTAATTGCGGTACCGATACTATTAATAATTACTTTATAATCATCATTAGTCATACTTTTCTTTTCACTATTATCTTCTTTACTATTATTAAGTTTTATATACTTACTATATAAATCACCTAAAGATAAATATACATTATTACCTTCTATATAAGTACCAATATTTATTAAGTTATCTCCATAATAATTAGTATTAATATCAATATTAGTAATATTTTCTTTAGTATCAATACCATAATCCATACTAAAGTCTAAATTATTTAATATTTTAAATATCTTTCCATCATTCCTAGTAGTATCTCCATTTACATTTAAAGAAAGATTACCACTAGTAGAATTATTTTTACCTATATTTTCTTCTAACTCATTAAAATAATCATTCATAAATATTTTAATATTATTTCTTGAAGCTAAATAATATTTACCTCCAAAGAATGCTAAACCTAATAATGCAATAATTACAAGTATAACTACCACTACTGGAGCTACACTACCTCTATTAGCACTTCTTATTTCTTTCTCTGTAAAAAAGCTATCATCCATACTTACCACTCCTCTATGTACATACTAAGTATACCATAAAATAGCATCAAAAAAAAGAAGAAATATTACTTTTCTTCAGTTTTCTTAGTACTTTTAGTAGTTGTCTTTTTAGCAGCTGGTTTCTTTTCACTAGCAGCCTTTTTAGTAGTAGTCTTAGTTTCTTTAACTTCTTCTTTAACTACTACTTTCTTTGGAGTATAAGTTTTACCATTTAATGCATCTTTAGCAATTACTACTAAATCAGCAAATGCTTTAGGATTATCTATAGCTAATTCACTAAGCATTTTTCTATTAACAGTAACTCCTGCTTTATTTAATCCATCAATAAATCTAGAGTAAGAGATTTCATTTTCTCTACATCCAGCATTAATTCTTGTAATCCATAATTTTCTAAAGTTTCTCTTATTTTGTTTTCTATCTCTAAATGCATAAACTCCAGAATGCATAACTTGCTCATGAGCAGTTTTATATAATCTATGTTTACTACCAAAGTAACCTTTTGCTTCTTTTAAAACTTTTTTTCTTCTAGCACGTGCAACAGTGCCACCTTTAACTCTTGTCATTACTATCCTCCTATATTATATCTTTAATTCTCTTGTAGTCTGCTTTAGAAAGAGCTGTGTTCTTCTTTTTACTACTTGCTCTAGCAGCGCTATTCTTACCAGTATTATGAAGTGTTCCTTGTCTTGACTTACTAATAGAACCACTTTGTCTAATATTTAATACTTTTTTTGTTCCCTTATGTGTCTTCATTTTATTCTTCTTAACTTTAGTCATAATATCCTCCTTCTATTTTTTAGGTGTAAGCATCATATACATAGTTCTACCCTCTATTTTAGGATTAGTTTCTATGTCAGATACATCACTAACTTTTTCATAAAATCTATCTAGAACTTCTTTAGCAAGTTCTGGATGGGCAATTTGTCTTCCTTTAAATCTAATACTTGCTTTAACTTTATTACCCTTTTCAAAAGCTTTTCTAGCATTATTTACTCTAGTATTAAAATCATGAATATCAATATTAACTGATAATCTAAACTCTTTAGTTTCGACCATAGTCTCTCTTTGTTTTTTCTGAGCTTCTTTACTTTTCTTTTTCTTCTCATACTTAAACTTATTATAGTCCATAATTTTACATACTGGCATATTACCAGAATCACTCATAAGTACTAAATCAAAGCCTGCATAACCTGCTAATGTTAATGCATCTTGTTTAGACTTAACTCCTAATTGTTCTCCATTAGGTCCAATTACCATCATTTCCTTACATCTAATTTGTTCATTGATAGGATTATCCTTTAAAGTAGCTATAGCTAACACCTCCAAAAAAATGAATACTAAAGAAGTATTCATTTATCCATAAAAAAGCTAATTAAAAATATAATGTATATTCTAGGTTGGCTTTTTACCTATTACTATGTGTAATCAGGTGAGATAAATATAATCTTCTTTCCGTTTCTAGTTAATTATATTATATACTTACATAAAAGTCAACCAATTTTTTTATTTTTTCTTTATTTTATGCACTATAAGCCTTATTCTAAGTCTTATTAGTGTTATTTTTAGCTTAAAATCTAAAAATAATGTATCTACATACCTATTATATAGAAGCATAGTATATATACTAAGATATTATTTATTAATTAAATATGGCTTTTTTTATTCATTACTTATCGCCACTCTTTATATCCATGCTTATATGTCCTTTATATACACTAGATAGTATTTCATTTTGATTTTGTTCAGTAACTAAATTACCATCTAACCATATATATACTGTTATTGTTTTTACTGTAGTGGTTATTGGTATATCTTTATATATTTCTATATTTTCAGCACTTGATACTATTCCATTACCAACCGGAGTAGTACCATCTAATACTTGGTATTTTAATAATTTACCACTTAGCAATGTACTTGAAGTTACGCTAGTATCGGTATTTAAATATAATGTACCAGTACCATTAGTTATAGTACAAGTATCTTTTAAATTAACTTTTATTACCGAAGATAACCCCTGAGTATAAGTACTTGCCAACGCAAAATTAGCAGGATTACTATCACTACCTATATCTTGTCCTTTAACATAATTAACATCAAAACATTCACTAGTACCTGATATATTTACTACGCCGCTAAAAGTATATACTGCATAAGTTACTGCTACTGATAGAATTATGATTACTGAAACTATAATAATACTATATATTACTTTCTTCTTCATACTAATCACTCACCTGTTCTACACTAGCGGTTATATTACCATAATAACTTGAAAAAGCATCTTCATTTTGTACTAAATTATTACTTATCCATACATATACCGTATAACTATCTGCACTACTTATACTACTTATTTTCTTTAGTGTACCAACATTAATACTTGTAGTACCTGCTTTTGTAATATTACCTTCACTTATCTTAACACCATTCTTTAATACTACATAGTTAAGAAGCCCTGTTCTATATAAATTACTACTTGTAGTACTTAAAGTATTTAATTTGATTATACCAGTACCATTTACATTAGTACAGGTACTGCTAAAACCCATTTTAACAGTAGAAGATAATCCTCCGGTATAATCATTCGAAGGCATTAATGTAGCAGTATTTTGATCACTACCTATATCAGTTCCTTTAGCATATAAAACATTAAAACATTCACTATTACCAGTAGTATTAATCTTTCCACTTGACCAAGTAACATAAGCAAAAGTAATACCTACTACTGCAATAATAACTATAACTACAATTAATATACTTGTAGTAACCTTACTCTTCATAATTTATCACCCTATCCTACATATAAATATTATCATATTTTTATATATAATTCAAGAAAAAAAAGAAGATTTATTTTTCTTCTTTAATATAGTTAGGATCGACAGTATTATCTATTTCTTTCATGGTATCGTCGGTTACATCTTCAGGTATTTCATCCCATGGTTCCTCATCTTCCTCAATAGCAATTTTAACCTTAGTATCACCAACTATCTCTACCCCTAATTCCTTCTCAATATCAATAACTATAGTATTATCTTTCTCTTTAGCGGATATACAACTAGGTTGTTTTAAGCTTCTTACTATAATATCTTTAGTGGAAGAATCAGTAGTTTCTTTTTGGGCTACTGTTACTACCTCTTTATATGGTATATTCTTAGTTATAACAGATGTCTTAGTATCATTATCATAAGAATACCATAAATTAACATCAAAAGAACCATCTATTTCTATTTTATCATCTACCTCTTTACCAGAAAATTTATGATTTATTACCCAACATCCAAGTACAGTATTAGGCTTGCTATCAGTATTTATAGTATAGGTATTTCTATAATACTTTTTACCTTTACCTACTACTGCTTTTGTTACTATTTCTTTATATGCAGACAAAAGATATCACCCCTCACAATAATTTATGTTACACATAATAAAAAAGTACCAAAATTTTTGATACTTCTTATTTTAAGCATTTAAGTATAGCATTATATATTTCTCGATAAGTGCTACTATCATAATGAATACCATCACCTGCATAATATTCAAAATTCTCATCATGAATATTACAATATAAAACATTAGAGTTAAGTTTATTATACAATGTATTATTAAATTTAACTGCATTAGAATCATTAACTATATCTTTATAATCTATAACATTATTATCTATTATTGGTGTTACAGAAACTAAAACTATCTTAGATTTAGAATAATCATTCGCCAGCTTATTAATGTATTCAGCATAAGTACTTGTAGAATCTTCAATAGAACCCAAATCATTAGTTCCCATATATATAACAACATTACTATCAAAATTGCTAGATAATTTATCTTTAATTCTAAAGTAAGCATTATTTTTAAACCAATAAGATCCTTTACCAACTTCAGCAATACCACAATCAGTATTATCATTAATATCAGTATACATACACATACCAACAACTCTAGAATCGCCAACTAAAATAGTATAATTATTACTAGTATCATTAGAATAAGTATAACTATCTTCACTAATATCGTTACCATTATTAACATTTTCTTGTTCTAATGTTATAGCATCAAACTCTGCTATTTTATCAGCAGCAGCATTTTGTAAGCAATCAGTATAGTTTACTTCACCTACTATATCTCCAATAGTTACTATAAAAAGTTCTACAATCCAAGGTACTGTAAAAACAAGAATAGCATTCAAAATTCTTTTAAAAAATAATGAAATATTTTTCTTATTAACCTTTTCATCACTAGAAACAACTGCTTTTGTAAAGCCTATCATTCCAAATATAATTAATGCTATTGGGATAACAATTTTAACTATATTTATTATTTCTTTGCCAAAAAAGATAACTCTCAATACATCAGGATTTTCACAAATTTCCATAACAAATCACACTTTCGTTAATTTTTATGGCCTATATTCTATCATTTATTTTATAAAATGTCTACATTTTTTTAAAGCTTACTAAATACATTACCCAATTTATCATTAATAATAAGATTACATCTATTATCATAATTAGTTTTATCTTTATTTATTAATATTAAATTATTACCATGAAAATAATCTATTAAATAAGCTGCTGGATATACAGTTAATGAAGTACCACCAATTATCATCGTATCTGCTTCTTTAATTAGTTTGATAGCTTCATCCCAAATATCTTCAGGTAGTGGTTCATTATATAATACAACATTAGGTTTTATAATACCACCGCAGCTACATCTAGGTATTCCTTTAGAATTAAATACATAAGTAGCATCATAATATTTATGACATTTAATACAATAATTATCCATAATACTACCATGTAATTCTAATACTTTCTTACTACCTGCCTTACTATGTAGTCCATCAATATTTTGCGTAATAACTCCAAGTAATTTACCTTCTTTTTCTAGTTTACTTAAATAATAATGTGTAACATTAGACTTGTGATTCAAACTATTCATTTTATCTTTATAAAACTTATAGAATTCTTCAGTATTTTCATAAAAGAAATTATGACTAAGTATCAGTTCTGGAGGATAATTATACTTCATGTTATATAGTCCATCTTTACTTCTAAAGTCAGGTATTCCGCTTTCAGTAGATACTCCTGCTCCTCCAAAAAATACTATTTTCTTACTATTATTTATTATATTTTTTAATTTATTAATATTATCTTCCATCTTACTCACCAATAATATTATACAATAATTTATCAAATTATACTAATTATCTTCTTTAAGTAAATCATCATTTTTAATTATAAATATATTTTTATCTTTATAAAAAGCAAAGAATACATCTTCAATATTTATATTTTTTTTATCTAAAAAGTTATATACCCATTTTTTAGTTTTCTTCAAATGTTTAATAGTATCTTCTTGTATATCACCATCTAATATTATCGGAAGTGGTAATGGGCTCTTCCCATTATCATAAGGAAAAATAGATAAAGTACCACTACTTTCTAATATAGCATATTCAACTTCTTCAATACTTCTATAACCCTTATCTCTAAGCTGCACTAACAGATCATCTAAGTTGTATCTTTGTTTTAACATTTCATTATAATTAATCTTGCCATTCTTAATAATAACCGAAGGATTACCATCCAAAAATATTCTAAATTTAGGCTTCTTTAAACTAAAATATGCTAATATACATTGAAGCAATGTTAATATTACTATTGGTATTAAAGAATATAAAATGGATCCTTTATAATTTTCTATACTAATCGTAGCAAGTTCTGCGATTAATAAAGATACTATCAAGTCAATAATACTTAGCTGCCCTAATTCTCTTTTACCCATTATTCTATATATTAAAAATATAAAGAAATAAAAAAATACTGTTCTAATCATAACTATATACATATTTTATCACCAATATCATTATGTACTAAAGTATATTTTTTTATACAAATACATATTATTTATTGGTGATAAAATATATGCTAATGAATTATTTAAAAAGTTTTATTTGGTCCTTAGGAATCTTTTTATTAAGTATAATAATACTTACTATTTTTAATTATTTTAATATTCTAAATGGAACTATACTTAAAGTATTAGAATTATTTATACCATTAATTTCTATCTTTATAGGTAGTTATAAATTAGGAAAAACTTCTAATCAAAAGGGATATATTGAAGGATTAAAGTATAGTGGTATATGGGTAATAATATTTTTATTATTTAATATAATTACTAAAAATATTACTTTAATAGGAATATTATATTTATTTATAATAATATTAATTGGAGTATTAGGAAGTATCCTAGGTATTAATAAAAAAGGACATTAATTATAAAAAGATCTTTATATTGCAAAAGATCTTAAACAAAAATATAGTAATTAAAATCATTACTATATTTTATAAGCTTCATTATGATAAGAATGTAGCAGTTACACCTGATTTATTACCTTGAGCATCAACTGCATCAAAAGTAATATTACCAGTGTATGATTTCTTAGAATCTGCTGAAGAAGCATCATTGTCTTGTTGCTCTGCACCAGTTTCTTCAAGCCATACTAATACATAGAAACTTTTACTTGAAGTATCGCCATCAGTACCAGATAAACTTAAATTAGCTGCTTTGTTAAGTTGAGATGTTTCGTCTTTATCTGCAGAATATGTAAGATATCCATCAAGATTTTGTTTAACCATAGCGAAATCTGCTTTTGCAGTTCCAGTAGCTAAAGTAACTGTTGCAGGAGTACCTTCACCCTCAGCTGGAGTTTCAGTTACAGTAGCATCAATTAAAGTCCAATACATATTAGTTGCAGTAGAATTTAAGTTAAGTTTTCCTTGAACTTGAATAGTTGAAGTCTTACTCATGTTATTAACAGTAACTCTATATACTGCACAAACATTATTGCCTAAATCGTCTTTACATTTCTTTTCCATAGCCTTTTCAAATTGTGAATCAGGATACTTATCATCAGCAATTAGATTTAAAGGTATAATATTATTATTAGTGCCAGTAGTAATTGGTTCTACTTTTAAAGTAAGTCCACCTGCTTCAGCAGTATCACCTTTGATAACATCATTATTACTTGCAGTAGCACTGAAGTATGCAAATGTAGCACCTATAATAGCAACTACTAATGTTGCAACTCCTAATACAACATAAAGTGTACTTCCTTTCTTATTTTCTTCCATCATTTTCAATCCTCCTTTACATTAATAATTGTATCAAATAATAGTAAAAATTGCAATACATTTTTTTACATAAAAAGAAAAAAGAAGACATTGTCTTCTTGATTTTTCATAAATACTATGCAGTGAATGATGCAGTTAAACCTGATGTTTTACCTGAAGCATCAACGGCATTGAATGTAACTGTACCTGTAAATGATTTACTAGCATCTGCAGTTTCTTGAGCATCACCAGTTTCTTCAAGCCATACTAATACATAATATGTAGCGCTTGCTTCAGCAGCAAGATTTTGGCTGGCAGCAGCTTTACCAGTAGTAGCACCAGTGTTTCCGCCAACAGTAACATCACCAGTAACGCCTTTATCAACTACAGTAGCAAAATCAGCTCTAGCAGTTGAAGTACCAGTTTCAAGTAATTGCCATTTCATATTAGTTGCTTCACTAGCAAGATTTAATGTTCCTCTTACTTGAACAGTAGAAGTTGTTGACTTATTCTTTACAGTGATTGAGTATACTTGACAAACATTGTTTCCGTTTGAGTCTTTACATGAAGCACCTTTAGTAGATCCTAAAGCATCAGCAAATTGGTCAGCAGCACCAGTTGCAGGATCAGTTGCTTTAGTGTTATCCATTAAGTTAAGTGGTAACATATTTGTTCCAGTAGTAGTTACTGGAGTAATTGTTAATTCAACACCACCTGCTTCAGCAGTATTACCAGTGATAGCCTCATTGTTGCTAGCGCTAGCACTGAAGTATGCGAATGTAGCACCAATTATAGCAACTACTAAAGTTGCAACACCTACTACAGCGTAAAATACGCCAGGTCCCTTTCTGTTTTCTTCCATATTATTTCAATCCTCCTTTACATTAATAATTGTATCAGATAATAGTTTAAAATGCAATACTTAAATTTACTTTTTAAAAAAAAATAATAGTGACATTTCACTATTATTAGAATTGAGCCTTTACTTGAGCACCAGTTGTACTAGTAGCAGTTATTGTACCAGTAAAACTTCCATGATCTGTTTGAGCAGTAGAAAGATTCTTAATAAATACCATAAAGTAATATTTAGTACTTGTAGCTCCTGCACCAACTGATATAGCACTAGCAATACCAGCGGGTTTACCACTCTTTATAGAAGTTATGTCAGTTACACTTACGTTGCTAGCCATTTTAACAGCGTCAATATTTGGAGTATTAGTACCTGATAAAGCAGTTATGCCAATGTTAAAACTCATTGTATTAGCACTATTATTCTTTACTGTAACAGAATAAATTTGACATACAAGATAACCATTTTTATCTTTACAAGCTTTAGCAGCATCAAAAGTAGTACCGGTATTTCCAGAACCTTTAGCAGCATTAGTAAGCATAGCAGCAGTCATATCAATAGGTATTAGATTACCTGTTGAAGTATTTTCCTTTGTTACTGTAAGTGTAGGTGCAGCACCTCCACCAGCAGTACCTGTAACTGAATTATTACTTGTAGTAGCAGCATAATATGCATATGCACTACCAGAGACAGCAACAATTAGTGCTGCCACTCCTAAAATAGCATACACTAATGACTTATTAATCTTTTTTTGTCCGAATTCATTTTTTTCAAACATTTTTATTCCTCCTATCCTATAAATTAATTATAACAAAATAACATAAACTTTTCAATATCTAAATTTAAAAACACAAAACATAGCAATTAAAAATTCTATAAATATTAATTTTATAGAATTTTTAATTAACTAATCAAATGTAGCTTGAAGTTTACCAGTATCAGTAGAAAACTCTACAACACCAGAAAAACTACCCTTATCCTCCTGTTTATCATTAATATTTTTAATATAAACAATTATATAATAAGTTTTAGATTCATCAGCAGCAAATAGTTTATCTGTCTCAAGTGAAGTACTGCTTTTACAATTTTTATTAGCGATAACACTTGTACTACTTGCCATTACATCACAAGTAATATTTGGAACAGTAGCTCCTCCAAGTTTAGTAATTCCACCTTTTAATCTTACACCAACTGTACTAGTATTTTTTACTGTAATTTGATAAATTTGACAAACACTATATCCATTTTTATCTATACAAGATTTAGTTTTATCATAAACAGTACCAGAAAATCCATATCCTTTTGCAGCAGTAGTAAGACTAGTGGGATCACTATCTAATGGTATCAATTTACCAGTAGCAGCTTCACTAAGCTTCGTGACAGTAAGTTCTAATCCTGTAGTAGCAGTATTACCATTAATGGCATTATTATTATTAGCACCAGCAGCATAGTAAGCATATGTTGCACCAGACACTAAAACTATAAGTGCAAGTACACCAACTATAGCAATAAAATAAGCTTTGCTGTTTTTTCCTTTCATTATATTAGTATTATACCTTTCTTATTGTTAGAACTCAGCTTTTACTTGAGCACCAGTAGTACTAGTAGCAGTTATTGTGCCAGTAAATGCACCATTATCAGTTTGAGCGGCATTTTGGTTCTTAATAAGTACCATTATATAATATGTAGGGCTTGTAGCTCCAGCAGCAATTGATACAGCACTAACAATACCAGTAGTACTAGTTTTAATAGATTTTGCATCAGTAACGCTTACATTACTAGCCATCTTAACTACATCAATATTTGGTGTATTAGTTCCAGATAAAGCAGTTACACCGATATTAAAACTCATTGTGTTTGCACTATTATTCTTCAAAGTTACAGAATAAATTTGACATACAGAATATTTGTTTTTATCTATACAAGCCTTAGTAGCATCAAAAGTAGCACCAGTATTTCCAGAACCTTTAGCAGCAGTAGTAAGTGTACTTGCATCCATATCAATTGGAATTAACTTACCAGTAGCACTAGTTGTTACATTAGTAACTGTTAATGTAGGGGCAGCACCACCACCAGCTTCACCTTTAACTGTATTAGCATTTTGTACACTAGCAACATAATAAGCGTATGCACTACCTACAACAGCAACAATTAATACGGCAACTCCTAATATTGAAAATAAAAGTTGTTTACTCATTTTCTTTTTTTCCATTTTTCTCTCTCCTCCTATCATAAAATAATTATAGCAGAGTTTGCTATAATTATCAATACCATTTTTTATTTTAAATATTCTTTTCCATCTATACTAATAGGTTTTTCTTCATCTAAACCAGGAAGTTTTAGATTATCTATTTTAATTTCTTTATATTCTTCTTTTGGAGGTACTACCTCTTTTTTTACTTCTGGAATATTATTTTTATAACTGGTAAATGTTTTATTAGTTATAAATAATTTAGTTTTATCTACTTTACTTGGATCATATGAATTAACTATCCAAAATTCATATAATAACTTTAATATACTATCTGTCATAACACTATCTTCAATTGAAGATAGTTTATCTTTTTCTATTTTAATACTATTTTCTACTACAAATATTTTTTCTAAGATACTATTTTGCTTTTCAATAATAATATCTTGTGAATATAAAGTATTATATGTTTTAGGATATTTATTTTTATCTAGTCTATCTTTTAATCTATCTCTCTTAATTACAAGTTCACCATAATTACTTTGTTTTTCAAGTAATAAGTATAATAAATCTTGAACATCTTTATCTTGATTCTTAATATCTTCATATAATACATTTCTATATTTACCAAAAGTATCTTCATTAAACTTAGATAAAAGCGTATCTTCAAGTAAAATATTATCTACTTCATATTCATCTTTAATCCTATTTAATTCTTCTAGTTTTTCTTTATCCACTTTGATACTTTCTAATACTTTAAAATATCTTTCTTTAGCGGTCAAATATTTTAATATATTATTATATCTTTCTTGATATTCAGGTAATTCATCTAATAAATTATTTTCTTTTAAATATTTTATTATCTTCTCTACTCTTACTTTTTCTTCTTCAATAGTCGCAGTAATATAATCAAATTTATCCATTGTCAGCCTCCATATAAGATAATTTCTTATAATTATCTACTGTTTTATTAATTAGAATAGTTTTCTTTTCTTTTCTTAATTCATTACTTTGTTCTTCTTCTATCTGCTCTATCTTATCTATTGCTTCTCTTGTTATTTGGTTTCTTATTGTATTTTCAGCAGCTCTACTAATACATTCACACATTCTAAGCTGATACATTATATAGAAAGTAAGCAGGCTATAAATCATACTAGTAATATCTGTCTCTATAACAAAGTCTTTATTACTATAATAATCTCCTTCAAATTTTAAAGGAAATAGATTTAACTTCTTAAATTCAAAAGAAGTACTAGAATTATAATGATTATAATATAGGTTAATTTCACTATATGATGAATTATGTATAGATTCATCTATAGTTTTTTCTATTTTACCAAGTTCATTATTAAAATTATCTTTTTCTATTTTTAATAATGTTTTATCATCACTATATACTATTTTTTTACCTATAATTATTTTATAAGCATCCTTATCTTGTCTTACTTGATGTGCTACTTGAGAATTAAAATTACCACAGAATCCATAATCATTAGCTATATATATATTTAACTTAGGATTATTAGGATTAGGAGTAATTATTTTTTTATCTAGAACTAAATTTCTATTATATAGAATACTTCTTATTATATTAGTTATTTCATCACCAACATTTTGATAGTGACTAGCTTCCTTTTTGGAAGCTTCAATTCTAAGTAAAGAGTGGAAGTTCATTACTTTAACTACGTTTTTTATTCTCATCCTTACCACCCTTTCTTACATATTTATTTCTAATTACTACACTCTTAATATTTTTAAGTAATGTATATGATAAATAAAGTAATAAAAATATCATTAAGAATACTAGTAATAGTAGCATCCATACCGAATAATATTCATTTACTATATAATCATGAATTAAATAAACTAGTTTAATACCAAAAAGTGATACTAAATCTAGCAAAAGATTTATTATTACTTTTTTATTTTTTATTAAAAGACCACTAGTAAGAGTTAGTAATACAGAAACTAATACTATATACCAATCTAGATCCATAAAAGAAGTCATTATATATAGTAAGAAAATATAACTAACAATACTACAAGATAAACTAATTATCTCAGTATTTTTCATACCCTGTAGTATTCCATATATATTTACCTTAGATTCTTCAGGATTAAATTTCTTTATTAATATTTTTAATATTACATATAAAGATATTAACACTATTAATCCAACACTAGCAAAATATAATACATTCTCCATACTATCCCTCTTTTATCATTAAATTAAAGACATTATCACTATTCATATAAAAAGCTTTTATATCTTTAAAAGATTCATTTACTACATCATTTTTTATATCAACAGATCCCTCTATTTCACCAATTATTGGTAAATAGTCTTTCATAATTAAAAGATTATAGTCTTTACTTATTATTCTTATTATTTTAATGTTATCATATACTCGCATACCATTTCTAATATCAAATACTTTTACTTTTATTCCGTCCATGTTATTTTACCTATATATCTGAATCTACTTTCATCTACATCATCATACTTACCTTCAAGAATATTCTCTACATCATTAAGTACATCATTTATGTCAACAAATTCACCTTTAATATTAGTAAATGGTTCTGCAACAAACATTGGTTGTGAGAAATAGTTCCTTAACTTTCTTGATCTATGGAATATTTTTTTATCTTCTTCAGATAATTCTTCAATACCAAGTACTGCAATTATTTCCTCTAATTCTTCATATCTAGTTAGATAAGCAAGAACTCTTTCAACTAATTTGAAATGTCTTTCTCCTATTTTTTCAATATCTATTAATTTAGAAGTGGATTTAAATACGTTAATTGCGGGATATAATCCTAACTCAGATATCTTTCTATCAAGTACTATTTGTCCATCCATATAACTCATCGTAGTTTGTACTGCATCATCGGTTAAATCATCCGCTGGTATATAAATAGCTTGAAATGAAGTAATAGAACCATTATTATTAGAATTTATTCTCTCTTCAATACTACTTATTTCACTAGCCATATTAGATGGATAACCATTTTCTATTAATAACTCTTTTAAGTCAGTAGCTATTTCTGCTTTAGCCTGAATAAATCTATATATATTATCTATAAAGATTAATACATCCTCTTTTTTCTCATCTCTTAAGTACTCGGCCATTCTAAGTCCAGTACTTACACTCTTACTTCTTGATATTGGATTATCACCCATTTGTCCATATACCATAGCCATCTTATCAAGTAAGTTAGAATTTTTCATATCTTCGTATAATTCTTTACCTTCACGGCTTCTTTCTCCTGCTCCAACAAATACTGCTCTTGCATTAGAACTAGCATATATATTATGAATTAACTCTTTTATAAGTACTGTTTTACCAACACCAGCACCTCCAAGTAATCCCATTTTAAATCCCTTTTGTAAAGGAGCAAAGAAGTCAATTACTTTAATACCAGTCCATAATGGTTCAGTTTCAACCTTTACTTCTTTTAAAGATACAGCGCTATTATTCGCAGATACTTTTCTTTCACTTTCAAATGGTAAACCATCTATAGGATTACCATATGAATCAAATATTCTTCCTAATATTTTATCAGAATATTCTACTTCTAACTCATCAGCTTTCTTTGAAACTATACTACCCTTTTGTAGTCCTCTAGTAGAATATAAACTTACGCAAGTCGCAGATATATTATTTACTTCAACTACTTCGAATAAATATTTTTCTTCAGCGTCTCCTTCTACTTTAAGAATATCTCCTATCTTTATATTGGTACTTGATAAGATTATCTCTATAGATATATCACTAATTTTTATTATCTTACCTACTTGCATTATCTTCACCTTCTTCTAGGAATTTATATAAGTTTAACATCTCTTCCTTACTCTTTGGAGAAAATTTATTTTGACTTAATTTATCAAGAATCTTTTTACCTTCCTTCATTCTATGTTGTAATTCTTCTCCCATTTCATCTATATTAGCAAGTTCATATATATCCCTAACTTCCAAATATTCTAGTAATTCTCTTCTTACTAAACTACCTAATTTCTTCATGTCAGGATCCTGTACATTACCACCAAGTCTAGATACTGATAATCCATAGTTTAATGCTGGTTTTTGTCCTTTAGCAAAGTTTTTACTAGATAAAACAAGTTGTCCATCACATATAGATATAATATTCGTAGATATATAATCAGTAATATCTGAAGATTTAGTTTCTACTATTGGAAGTATTGTAATAGATCCTCCATTCTTATGTTGACATCCTTTTTCAAGTAATCTGGAATGTGCATAAAAGATATCTGAAGGATAAGCATCTCTACCTGGAGTTTTACCACTAGCAAGAGATATCTGTCTATATACATCAGCATGCTTCTTTAAATCATCTATTATTACTAATACATCATAAGAATCCATCATCATCTCTTCAGCTATCGAAAGAGCAACATAAGGAGTTAAATATGTTCTATTAGGAAGTTCATCATTAAATGAAGCAATAATAATTGTATAAGAAGCAGCACCTCTCTTAGTGAGATCATAATAAATATCTTTAACTTCTTTCTTAGTCTTACCTATAGCTACATAAATGCATACCATATTTTTATCTTTTTGATTAACTATAGCATCTAAGGCTATTTGTGTTTTACCAGTCTTCTTATCTCCTATTATTAATTGTCTCTGACCTCTACCAATAGGATATAGCATATCAATACCAGTAATACCAGTTAAAAACTCTCTAGTAACTAGATCTCTATCCATAATAGGAATGGGGTCATTTTCAATTGACACTTCTACTAAGTTATCAAATTTCTTACCAGCTATTAAATCATTACCAAAGATATCAATAACTTTACCCATTGAATCCATACTAAATAAACATTTAAATTGTTTCTTTAAAGCATATACAGAATCGCCAGGATTTATTTTTTCTTTTACTTCAATTAGAGAAATAGTGACATTATTCTTACCTACCGCAAAAACAAATCCCTTAGCTTTATCGTCAATATTTACTTCTTCATAATAAGTAATATCATTAAGTCCTGATACAATAACAGTATAAGGATTAACTTTTATTACTTTACCAACAGAAAAGATATTATCATTATTCTTAATATCTTCAACTTTTTTATCTACTTTATTAAGTTCCATATCACACATTCCCTTCATTTAAACTAAAGTCATATACTTTATTTTTATAAATAATTTTAATTCCTCTATATATATTGTCAGATACTTTAGTTTTAATTTTACTATCAATATAATCATAATTAATATTTTTATTTGGTACAAGTACAGTAACCGTAGGATTATTAAGTTCTATTAATCTATTTAAATAATCAATAAAATCTACCATATTAAACTTATTACTTATCTCAAATATTTCATATACTTTATATTCTTCATCAGTTAATAATTCTTTTAAATATTTGTCCCTCTCTTCAGGTAATAAAGTTTCTATCTTATATATTTCATCAGGTGTAAACTTATTTCTAAGTTTAAGAGCAAAATCATATCTATTATTGTCTTTAATATTTGATAAAAAATCTTTAAGTAAATCTTCATAATTAATTATAAATTTTTCTTCTATTTTTTTATTTAATTCAAATATATTTTTATCAAGATAATTTGTTTCAGTAAGCATATCAATAATACTACTATCAAAATCATAGTTAGGATTATTAATATCACCATTACTATCTTTTAATCCATTTTTCCTTTTCTCTAATTCACTTTCTAATTCAGAAAGTTTCTTTTCTTTTTCATCTATTAGGTAATCATATTCTTGTAGTTTATCTACAAAGTATGATTTAGATTTCTTGTCTACCTCTTTTACAGCATTCTTAAGTATTAAACTCATTAATACTACAAGTAGTATAATAACAGCAAAAGAGATAATAAACAAAGTCATATTATCCCACTAATGGATTAAAGAATAATAATAAGAAACAAAATGCAAATAAGAATAATAAGAATATTGAAAATATTATTAATATTGTCATTATTGAATGTACTACATCATTTTTAGTTTCTGGGTTTCTTCCTACAGCCTCAGCTACTCTTCCTCCAAGTAATCCAATACCTAATCCTAGTCCTAAAAATGCAAGGCCAACCATTACCCCTATTCCAATTGCAGTTGCAGATAAAATACTTTCCATAATTTCCTCCTTATAATTTATCTATTTCTTCATCTATATATTTACTACTAACATCCATATTTGTTAGGTAGCATAATTTATTTATATCTTTTAATTTTACTGCATAATATAATTTATTATCTTTGATATATAAACTCATTATATCAGGTAAATTTTCTCTTATTCTAGTTATATATTTATAACTATTATCATTAAACTCTGTACCAGTAATTTTCTCATTGGTAATAGCATCTACCACCATACCACTAGTATCGTCTAATTTTATATACTCATTAAATAGTAAATCAGCTATATCTTTATAAGTAACTTTAGTCATATTTAAAAGACTATCATTATCTACTAGTTTGTTATCTTTCAAGTCATAGTTTAAAGTTAGAATCTCTTCATAATTAGATAATTCACCATACATAATATAATCTATTTTAATAGATAAAATATTCTTATATATTATCTTAGTAATATCAATATCAATAATCTTATTACTACTTATAATCTTATTTTGTTTACTTATAAAATCATTGACTACTTTATTATCAATATTTTCTAAACTTACTATATTACCATTAATCTTAACATAATCATCTATTTTATAATTAATTATATTATCTTCTAGATAAGGATGTTTATGTTTATAAGCATAAATCCAATAAGTACTTATTCCCATAATAATACTAAATACTACAGCAAAAACTAGAAAAGTTCTTCTATAATCATACTCTTTTTTAACCACTTTTTTCTTTTTCATAAGATTCCTACTTTCCTACTATATAAAGTATACCATTTAGAAGTTTTTTAGTCAATTACATAATCTTATTTTTAGAAAAAAAGTATAACCACACCAAGTTATACTTTAACTATTTACAATTCTTTTCTTCTATATTTGCTTTTTTACTCCAACCTATTCCACCAGGACAATGCTCACTTGGACTATCTGGTCTCCATAAATATTTATTTGATGATGAGCAGTAATAACACGAGAATTCTTCTTTTGAATAGCAGCGTGGATAACCATTTTCCAATTGTTCAATACAATCACCAGTAGCATTTTCTAAACAGTCAGTAAAATTAACACCTTCAGTTAAATTACCTAAGCTAACCATAAGAGTTTCTACTATCCAAGGAACTGCAAAAACAAGTATTGCAAAAACGATTCTTTTTCCTAATAGTGTCATATTCTTTTTTTGTGCTCCTTCGTCACTACTAACAACTGATTTAGAAAAATCTATCATTCCAATAATTATTAAACCTATCGGAATAACAACCTTAACTATATCTACAATTAGTTTTCCAAAATATATAACTCTAAGAATATCAGGATTAGTACAAGCATCAATTATTGTGGAGTTATCTTTTGCACCAGTAGTACCGCTAGAAGTTGGTGTCTTAGTACTCCCACTGCATACAGTATTAGAAGTTACATTATATGTAGACTTTTCGTATGATTTAGCTAATTTTTTATAATAATCTACTGCAGTATTAGAAAGTTTAGTATTAAATACATTAGTATCACCAAGTTTACTTCCTTCATAGCCAAAATATACATCATCATAACCAGGATTTTCAACATAAGTCCAAATAGTTCCATAATTACTAACTATACTTTTTGAAGCTTGTAATGTCATATTTTTAGGTACGTTATACTTTTCACTTAAAACAAGTTCTGCTATATAAAGCATCTCCCCTTGTTTACTTTGTGGAACCTCACTACTAAAGCTATTATTCTTATAACTACTATAACCATAATAGTTATTATCAGTTAAATTAATTAACTTCTCATACATAGAACTGCCGCTTTTATTATTAGCATTATTTAGTACCACACTAGCAGTAGTTAATCTCTGAAAGAAATTATCGTCTGCATTTTTAGCGGTATCTGCACCAACTTCATGATATACAATTTTAGCAAGTTGTTCTGCTGTTCTTGTATCACAGCTTGCGGCCATCACCCCTTTTATATTCATAAATAATATTCCTAAAGAAAAAATACTAAATAACAGGAATTTAACTTTTTTATTCATACATACACCTACCTATATTTCACTATAATTTTATCATAATAAATGCTAGTTTTCAATAGTAATAAAGCAAAAAGACATTGACTATATTAATCAATATCTTTTTCATAATCACAGTTCATACATTTAATTTTATCTTTCTTTTCTACTAGAGTTCCATGACAATTAGGGCATTTTTCTTCTAAAGGTTTATCCCAAGAAGCAAAGTCACACTTAGGATAGTTCGAGCAGCCATAAAATATTTTACCTCTTTTGGTCTTCTTCTCAACTATCTTGCCATCACACTTAGGACAGTCCATTATTTCTACTACTTTTTTCTCTTCTTTGTCATTTTTTATATACTTACAAGTAGGATAGTTCGAGCAGGCTGTAAACTTACCATATCTACTTTGTTTTATAACTAACTCACTACCACAATTAGGACATATCTCTCCAGTCTTTTCAGGAGCTTTCTTTTCCATCTCCTTGAAGGCAACCTCTACCTTAGGCTCAAAGTCATCATAAAACATTCTAAGTAGTTTATACCACTCCATATCACCTTCAGCAATCTTATCAAGATCATCTTCCATATTCTTAGTATATTCAACATTAATAATATCTTTAAAGAACTCTTGTAACTTATCAGTAGTTTCAATACCAACTTCCGTAGGAACAAACTTTTTATCTTCTACTTTAACATAATTTCTTTCTTTAATAGTATCAATAGTTTTAGCATAAGTAGAAGGTCTACCAATACCAAGTTCTTCCATTTCTTTAATTAATTTACTTTCTGTATATCTAGCAGGAGGTTTAGTAGTATGTGAAGAATATTCTATCTTATTAGATACAATAACATTACTATTATAAGTACTAAAGTCAGGAAGTACTGTATCTTCACTATCTTCATAAATATTATATACTTTTAAATATCCATCAAAAATAAGTACTTGACCAGTAGTTTTAAACTGATAATTATTATTATCAAGTATAACAGTAGTAGCCTCTACCTTAGCGTCTTTCATAAGTGAAGCTAAAGCTCTATAATAAATAATCTTATATAGTTTATATTCATCATTAGATAAATATTCTTTTATCTTATCAGGATGTCTATTAATTGATGTTGGTCTAATAGCCTCATGAGCATCTTGAACATTCTCAGTCTTAGTACTTTTCTTTACATAACCAACATATTCACTACCAAAGTTATCTTTAATATATCCATAAGTTTCTTTAACAAATTCATCAGAAAGTCTTACCGAATCTGTTCTCATATAAGAAATCAAACCGACAGTCTCACTACCTAAATCAATACCTTCATATAACTTTTGAGCAATACTCATAGTCTTTTTTGAAGTAAATCCCAATTTATTAGAGGCTTCCTGCTGAAGTGTACTCGTCGTAAAAGGAAACTTACTTTTCTTAGCCTTTTCTTTTTTATCAATACTCTCTATCTTAAAAGCATTAGATAACTTACCTAATATTTCTTTAGCCTCTACTTCTTTCTTAATTTCAATCTTTTTATGATTATAAGTATCAAGCTTAGCACTAAAGTCATTAAAATAAGTATCTATCTCAAAATATTCTTCCGGTATAAAAGCCTCAATTTCTCTTTCTCTATCTACGATTAACTTAAGAGCTACTGACTGAACTCTACCCGCAGATTTTCCTCCAGTCTTAGACTGCATAAGTTTACTAAGTCTGAAACCAATAATTCTATCTAGAATTCTTCTTGTCTCCTGTGACTTAACTAAGTTATCATCTATTTTTCTAGCCTTAGCAAAAGAATCTAAAACAGCTTTCTTAGTTATTTCATTAAATACGATACGATCATAATCTTTATCGGTAAGACCTAAAGTATCATATAAATGCCAACTAATAGCCTCCCCTTCACGATCGGGGTCGGTTGCTAAATAAACAAAGTCTGAATCTTTAACATCTTTCTTTAATTCTTTTACTATTTTATTTTTACCCTTTATAATTTGATAATCAGGTTTAAAATTATTATCAATATCAACACCAAAACCAAACTTCCCAGAAGTAGATAAATCTCTAATATGTCCTACTGAAGATACTACTTTATATCCACTTCCTAAATATTTTTCTATTGTTTTACTCTTATGTGGGGACTCCACTATTACTAATTTCTTTGCCATAGAATCCTTTCCTTTCTGTAACATTATATACTACTTTATTAGTAAATTGCAAGTACTTTTTTTATTTTCACATAATATAACATAAATAGCTTCCTTTATAAGGAAGCTACTATATATATAAACACAAGCTAATGCTCATGACACTATATATTATGTTATTTATCATAAAATAGTTCATGTTTTTAATCTATTCTGTAAGTAATTCTTCCAGAGGTACTATCATATATCCTTTACTATTAATATACTTAACTATAATATCAAGATTATTTATATCATTAAGAAGTATTATACTACCATTAGTTAAATTATTCTTAATATCCAAATAATCCCCAACTATACTAGGTATTACAACATACATCTTCTTCTTATTACAAATACTCAAAGTATCATTATTCTTCTCCATACTTAGACAATATATAGATTTATTTTTACTAACTCTATTAATAATTGTATTATCATTATCAAGTATTTCTTCACTATATATACCATTATTACCATAAGTATAAATACTATTCTTATTAATCTTTTTAATATTATTTATAGATACATCTTTATGATTTAAAAATATTGTAATATTATTATTCTTAATCTTATCAATATTATCATAATTAGTAATAACAAGTAAGGACACTCTATTACTAGAGGTATTACCTCCTATAATATATTTATCCATATTATTAGATAACATCTCACTAGGTAATATATCATTATATACAAGATAATCCTCTCTAAAGATACCACTTACTTTCATATTCTCATAACTCTTATCAAGATCTACACTTTTTCCCTTAACTCCAGGAATAATAGTATTATTATCAAGTATTGCATTAACAGGAAGAACTTCATATTTATCTTTTAATAAGTCTATCTTATACATAAGGGGATCTTTCTTATTAATAAAATTCATTACCCTATCAGTATAAAAAAAACTAAATAGTACAAGTACTAATAACGATACCATTTTAAATATATTCTTCAAGATAATCACCTAATAATATATATGAATTAAAAAATAAAAGTACTACTTAAAATAGCACTTTTATTTCTTTGCTTGTTTTAAAGCGCTGTTTGCAGCTTCATATAAAGCATCAATTTTAATAGTACAACCACTTACTGCGTCAGTTTTACCATCTTCATCTAACTTTAGACTATCAATACCTTGGTTTTTAACAATATAGTCCTCAAGAGCCTTAACCTGAGTATCCCATTCACCAATAGTACTTCCATAAGGATTATTATACATACCATATTCACTGCCTAAAGCTTTTTTAGTAGTTTTAACACCATCTTTAGTATAAGTAGTATCAAGTTCTACACTAGTAATCTTGCCATTACTATCAACAGTAACAGTAGCAGTAGCAGTATTATCTTGTCCACCATAACTATCAGTAGCAGTACCAGTATATATACCTTCTTTATATCCCTTTGCACAGCCTCCTAGTACTAGTAGACTAACCATACTAAGTACAATTATCTTCTTTTTCATATTTCCTCCTACTATCTAATTATAAAACATTTTAATTACTTTGACTAGTATTTTTTATTTTATTTATTAAATTTGTTTCTAATAAATATTCTTATTCTATTACTAATACTAGGCTTTCTATATATAATAGTTAACACTAGTATCAAAAGGCAAAAGATAAATTCTGTAGTAGTAACCACTTTAAGCATAAATTCATTACTACATAAAATAGCATATAAAAAGTATGACAAACTACTTATTACCCATAATATCCATGAAGAAATACTAAGATCACTAGCAGTTTTATTTTTAAGTATTTTTATAGCCTGAGGTAAATAAGAAAAGAAGGTACTAATTGTTGCTATACCAAGTAAAATATTTGCTAACATAACTTCACCTACACTATCTTTTTTAACATATTAGTAACCATATCAATTACTAATTTCTTATTATCTTCTCTATTATCACAAATAGCCTTTACTATTTCATTATAATATTTATCATTATCTTTATCATAAATACTAATATAAACAATATTATCTTCACCATATAAATTAAACTTATCTACTCTATTTAATTTACCAGTAACTCCAATACCATAATTAGAATTAGTATAATTACTAATATTCTTACTCATTTCATTACTAGTCTCAGTACTATAGACAGTATATTTATCAATAACATCATTACTTACTCCCATTTTAATTTTATATTCATTAGAATAAGTAACTGCTCCAAACTTAAATACTTCACTAGATCCCTCTATATTAGTAATAGTATTAGCTATACCACCGCCAGTACAAGATTCCATTGTACTAATAGTTTTATTCATTTCAGTTAATAATTTAATAACTTCATTCATACTCTAATTCCTTCCTATATTCTTTGTATTATCTATAAGTTTTTTAGATATTATTCCTACAATTATACCAGTAGGAATAGAAAATATTAATAAATATGGTAAATAATAGGTAATATTATAATTATTAAGTACTAATATTCCTACAAGTACTTGTCCAATACTATGAAATATACTGCCTACTATTGATACACCAATTATAGATAATTTAGTTTTCTTAACTAGTACCATAGCTATTATACTAAATAATGCTCCTGATAAAGAAAAGAAAAAATTAATACCAAAGCCTGTTCTAAGTAAGGCTACAATTAATACTCTAATAAGTGATACCATAATTGAAGTCTTAAAGCCATATTTATATAAAACATATATTATAACAATATTTGATAAACCAAGTTTTAATCCTGGTATAAAATCACTAATAAAAGTAAAATAACTCTCTATAATAGAAATAACTACACATATCGCGGTCATTATTCCTATTACTGTAATATCTCTTGTTTTCATTAGTATACAACACCATCCATATCACTACTTTGTACTATCTTAATAACAACTTTATTAGGTAAGCAGATAAGAGGTTTAGTACTATCACTAATATATCCTTCTTTGCTACATATATTTTTCGGAGAGTTTTCTTTTACTACTCTAACTTTTTTGTCTTTTATTTCAATTACTACATTACCAAGAAGTCCCTCTACTGTATAAGTATTATCTATAGAAAGATCAGCACTAAGTACTAATTCATCTTTATAATATACTTCTACTGTATCTCCCTCTTTTTTATTAAGATTAATAATAAGTATAAGAACTCCTACTATAACGAGAATAAATATAATTAATTTAATATCATTCTTATTCATAATTAAAATTATCACTTCTAACTATGTTATCTTTATCTATATACCATATAGCCTCTATATCAGGAGTATTATTAACTATCTTTAAACCATCTTCTACTGGAAGTAAGAATAAATAAGTACTATAAATATCTGCGATCATTGAACTCTTACCAATTACTGTAACAGACTTCATATAATTACTAGGATACTTAGTTATCGGATTAATAATATGATTATAATTAATACCATCTAAAGTACAATATCTTTGATAACTACCTGAAGTGACTACCGATAAATTATTAACTTTAACCTTAGTAAACATATCATCTTTATTATCAGGATTAGTAATACCTACTAGAAAAGTATCTTTATTATAGGCTTTACCTACCATCACATTACCACCAGCATTAATAATATAAGAATGAATATCGTTTTCTTCTAAGTATTTACCTACTAATTCAGTAACATATCCTTTAGCAATACCACCTAAATCTAACTTAACATCATTACTCTTACTATAGTTATTACCATCTAACTTAATATCATTAATATTAGTATTAACATTAAGTTCTTCCATACTAGGAAGATTATCACAAGAATCAATAAATTCTTTCCATTTTATTGTTAGATTACCCGCAGCTATATTAAATAACCCATCAGTAATATCATAATAATCTATACCTGTCTTAATAATATTAGCAAGTCTAGTATCTATTTCTATACTCTCATTATTATTAAGATTATTATTTAAATAATAAACATTAACTATACCATCATAACTATTAAAAGCATCAGTAAGTTTATGATAACTATCATATAAATAATCAACATCATTAAATATATCATTCATTTCTCTTTCGCTTTTAACAGTATTTACCTTAACATTAATATAAGTATCAAAATAAAAATAATTTCTAGTATAATCTTTATAAGAACTCTTATCTATAAATAATAGTATTAAACTAACTAGTATCAGTAGTAAAATAATAATTAATATCTTTTTTAAACTTTTATTTTTCATATTCATCACAATATAATTGTACCAAATTCTAAGTAAAAAGTAAATCATATATTATTCCTTTAGAGCCTATAGTCTCTAAAGGCGCAAGAAAGCCTAAGGTCTTTCTTACGAAACATTATAGAATTAAAAAAGAGAAGCATAAAACACTTATGTTTCTCTTTCTCATTAATCATAATGATACTATATTATATTAAGCAAATTTTGTTTTATGCTTCTTTTTCTTCATTAAAACAATAGTAAATGTAATAACGGTCGTAGCAAGTACTACTAAAGATAGTAAGAAATATAATAAATAATTATCAGCTTTTTCCTTATAAGCAAGCATCATACCAATATTAAATCTTTGAATAGTACCTTCTAATTTATCATAAACATAAGTACCAGTTTCTCCAGTAGTTTCATTAACAGCATATAGTAAGTAAAAATCACTACCTTTAACACTGTCATCAGCGGCATAAGTACCACTCTTATCAATTAGTTGATATCCATCTAATTTATTATCTTCATATTTAAATGATACCTTAGAATAACCACTTGGTATTTTATCACTTGGCATAGTAATAATATTTAAATATAATCCACCTATTTTATATCCATTATATAAAGTGTACTTCTTAGTCTTTTCCTCATAAGAATAGAACTTGGCATCTCCTTTTTCATCCTTAAGACCTATTAAAATATTATTAGTCTTCGTATTCTTATAACAAAGAACATCATCGTCACCTATTTTAATTGAGGATTTTTCATAATTTTCTGGAATATTTTCAATTACTCCTTCTTTTCTAACTATTGTATATTTCTTTTTATCAATAGTTACTTCAATTGGATCTAACTCTTTAACAGTAACATTAACAACATATACTCTCTCATTACCATTTTCCGCAGTTACTTTTACTTCTAACTTATTAGTACCTTCACTAACACTAACTTCTCCAGCACCAGATACTTTAGCCTTAGTATCCTCTAAAGAAGTTTTAATATTAACTTTTTCAGTACCATTAGGTACTTCTATACTATATTCACTTGTATCTTTATTAAAATCAATAGTATAGCCTTCAACCTCTAAAGACTTTAAGTAGTTATTACTACTATAAGTTTTTGGAGGTATATATACTGGTTCGCTAACTTTAATACTAATTGTTTTATCTCCTAAATTTTGCCAGCTATCACTAGCCATATTTGTAATTCTACTTGAAGTAACACTACAAGATATTGTACCAGAGCTAGTGGGTTTAACTGTTGTACTATATGACTTAGAATAAATACTATTACTACTATCGTCAAAAGCCATATCTACTCCAGAAGATACTCCAGCTCCTTTACACATAAGTGTACCTTCAATACTAACTAGAGGACTATCACTACTAACAGTGGCAGTAATAGTTACACTATTACCTCTAGTTATTGAAGTATTACTTGCTTTAATGCTGACACTCGCAGCATTAACTGCACTACTAAATAATATAAAACTAATTAAACTAACAATAATATATTTCTTTTTCATTTTTTACTCCTTTTACTGTACTATCTTTTTATATCCATAATAGTCTCTAAGTACTGCTAAATAATCAAGTTTATCTATAGTGCCATCTTTATTAACATCAGCAGCCTCTTTATATACTCCATCATATTTCTTATATCCATAATAGTGTCTAAGTATTGCTAGATAATCAAGTTTATCTATAACACCATCACCATTAACATCTCCATATATAAGTACTTCATAATTTTTCTCTTCTAGCGAAGACTTAATATTAACTTTATCACCAGTTTTAAATATTGAAGAATTATTACCATTACTATCTTTAATAGAAATAGATAAAGTATCACTAATTTTCTTAATATTATTAATTAAACTATCCGTACCAGTATTTAAACTAATACCATATACATAACTATCATTATATTTAATACCTGAATTATTAAGTGCGGTACCAATAGCTATATCATTTCTAGTTATATTTATTGTATACTTACCAATATTAACAATATTCTTTCCTACTATTAAGTCTATTTCTTTAGTATTAATATCATTACCAATATAATATTTAATACTTAATTTACTACTTTCAAAAGAAGTTTCTATATCATATTTCAAAGTATCTTTATCAAATACTAAATTAGTATTATCTATAACAATATTGGTAATAGTATTATCTTCTGGGACATCAATATTTTCTTCTTTTTCTTTCTTATTAACAACTAAAACATAATTAGTTACATTACCATTTTCCGCAGTTACTTTAATAGTTATTTTATTATCACCATTCTCTAATTTAACAGTACCAAGTCCTTCAATACTTGCTTTATTATTAATTGAAGTAGCTTCTATCTTAATACTATCTACTCCTGCATCAGCTTCCATACTATAATTTAGTTTATCGTAGGCAAAGCCATCTAGTTCTTTATCATTTACTTTAATACTCTTTAAATAACTATTAGGATTTTTATTTGCTGGTACTTCTACCTTAGTACTAGGCATATTATTATATACTGGTATTATAAATACTAAAGCTTCGTCAAGAAGTCCATTAACACTACTATAACTACTATAAGTAGTAACTCCCTCAGTTAAAGGAGCCGTTAAGTTTTGCATATATTGGTGTGTATAATGGCCATTACTTCTTGAAACATCAAACTTTTCAAAATATAAAGTATTTTGACCAATACTAATATAATCTTCACTCAAAAATTTAGCTCCTCCTATTATAGATTTATAAGGGCTATCCCAAGGTCTACCATAAGAAGTTAAAGTACCACTTGCTCCTCCTTTAGCCCATAATAGTGCTACCGAAGGATCATTACCAACGGCCTTGATATTATAAAAATTAAATATATTCTCATATCCTTTATAAGTACCAAGTCCTGTTGAAGAACCATTTATTCCCTGTTCTTGAAGAATTCTACTGGCTAAATGAATAGGACTTACATTATATGTACCAGCAGCCTCAATAAAAGCATCTGTATAAGGATTACTACTATATTTTTTATAAAGATTTGGCATGAAAGAATTACCAAGTATTTTATCGACAATTCCACTATTTTGAAAAGAAGATTCATATGATAAAGATTCAAAAGTAAATATATTTTTACTATTTAAATAATTTCTTGGATCAATATAGTAAGCAATTGCTTCAGGCGAAGCATACCACCAATTAATTTCTTTAGAATGTCTATAATATTCGTCAGTAGCATAATTATAACTATAAGATTCTTTACTACGATAGCCTTCTCCATAACTATACCAAACTAAATTTCTTCCGGCCACGCTCTCATTTTCAATGACTGTATTCCAATCTAAATTTGTATTAAATGGAACAAATTGCCATGTTGGATGTTCGAAATGTAGTTTTACCAAGTCGTCTAAATAACTATCAGGAAACCCTGCAGACTTTAAACTATTTCTATAGTTTACTGCTTCATCACTATCAAGATCAACATCTACTTCAGTTATAACATAAGTACCGCATACATAACCAATCTTATTATCTCCATAACTAACCTTATACCAGTTAGAGCAGTATCCAGCACTACCTAAAGTATCATCAAGTATCTTCATTTCTGTATCACAAGGTAATCTAGTGTCAATATTACCATTAACACTATCTCTAACAGTTAAAGGATCATCATTTTCAACGCATGATACTCTTCCTTTTAAATTAGTCATAGTCTTATTTATTCTTATATAATCTTTTGAAGAATAACCAATTAAATTTCCCTGCTGTATTTGATACCAATTACTACCAGTATTTTCATTAAGTATAGTAACTGTACTATTACATTTAACAGCTCCTAAAATCTTACTACTTGTACTCTCTCCATCTCTTACATTAATCGGATTATTATCGTCAGGACAATAAACATATCCAGTAAGAGCATTAACACTAATACTAAAAGATAAAAATAATATAATTGTAAATAATACTCTTTTCATATATTCTACCTCTTATACATTATAACATTTTTTTAGACATTTTTCTACATATTATAATTATTTTTTATTCCAAGTGTAAACCAAAATAAAAAGTGAGCTTTAAACTCACTTAAGTCATAAGACTCCATTATAAGGAGACAATAGTATTACTATATTATTTTAATAATAGTCTGTGAATGGATACTAAGTAATACTATTTAATGTATCCATACATATTATAACAAAAATATTATTTATTATACTTAAGAGTATTAATAACAATACCAAGTACTAATATAAAACATAAAGCATAAATCCATATTAATAATATTGTTATACTAGATAATCCGCCATATATAATATCATACTTACTAAAATACTTAATATAATATCCAAATATCAAAGTAAATAGTAGCCATCCAATAGTAGTAATAAATGCCCCAATAGTAGTATCACTACCCTTTACTTTAACAGATGGTGCTAGTACATATATTAATTTAACACTAAAAAATATCATTAAGAAAGTTAAAGGCCATCTAATAGCTCTATATACAAGTACTAAGTTATCAATAATATCTTTAAATAAATTATAATTTCTAAATAGTTCTAGTATCTTATCACCAAGTATTGGTACAATAATTAAAAATAGTAATATAACAATAATAATACATAGTATTAATATAGATTTAAGTATATCTTTAACAGGAGAAGTCTTATCTATCTTATATAAATTATTTGAAGCATTAATAATTGAATAAGTACCCTTTACCGCTAAAAAGAAAGTAATAAGATTTAAAAATCCAATAGATAAGTCATAATTCTTACCAGATATAACATTAGTAATAGTACTGCTAACATATCCAGGAAGTACCTCGTTAACTAAATTAATTACTGTATCAATAGATATGTTAAATCTACCCGATATTACAACAATTATTGTAAATAAAGGAATACTAGCTAGTACAAAACTATAGGCCAAATAAGCAGGCAAAATTCTAAGTTCTTTCAAACTTAGAATTTCAATTATTCTCTTAATATACTTTTTAATATTTTCCATTCAAATCACCTAATGATTTTCTTTTTTATTTCTCATATCAATTGTAGCTTCGTTAATAGCATCGTCTACTGTCTTAACGTCGTCCATTATCATACTATATCCAATAGTGGCTCCAAATTCATAAGGTAATTCTTTAAGTTCCTTATATAGTTTTCTAGTATATGCTACAACATCTTTCTCACTATATCCTACCATATATATCAAGAATTCTGTACCATCAGTTCTAATAATATCCGTATTAGCTTCCTGATTAACTATAAGAATACTTGCAGCCTTCTTAATAACCATATCTCCTTCTTCATGACCTTTATTATCATTAATATATTTAATATTATTAAGATCTACTACTATAAATCCCTGAGGATATATAACATTCTCATCCCATTCTTTAATCTTACTATTTAAATAAGTTCTATTCTTTAAAGATGTCATTGCATCAATATATCTTAACTTATCATTATTAGTAATAATAATATCATTCTTATTCTTCTTTTTCTTAATTATAAATATTATAAATATTGCCAAAAGAATAACAAACAAAGTAGTAAGAAATGCTATAAGTACAGTATAATCATATAAACTAGTATTAGTATTATAATTAAATCTAACTTCGTCATAATTAACCGTAGATACATAATAACTAAACATATCTGCAAATAAAGTATTTTTATTAACATCTCTAATTACAAATCTATATTGATAAGGAAGTACTCCTCTATATAATTCATTAAAATCATTAAGTTTTCTAGCCCTATAATATTCATAAGTATCTTTATCAATTACTAATATTGTATCACTACTAATATTTCTAATTAAATCGTCAGTATTATTATAAGCTTTATATTTAATACCACTCGCAGTAACCAAGTCATTAATATAACTGTCTTTTAATATAGCTACTTCTTTATCTCTAAGACTCTTAATAGAATTAACTACAAATTTATCTTTAGATAAAACAACATATTCTTCTTTAAATAATGAAGGAGTATATAAAGTATCAATATTCATACCATTAGTATTAAAGTTAGCAAAAGCAACATCTATAGTACCATTAGATAAATCTTTCTTTAATAGTTCAATACTATCATAAGCTTTAAGTTTAAAATCAACGGCATATATATCTTCAAAACCACTTAAATAATTAGATAAAGTACCTACTAGTTCTTTCTCTTCAGTATCCGTATATGGCATATAAGTAATATAACCTACAGTATAAGAACTAGCATTATATCCCATTCTATCTGCTTCACTAATATTCTTATCTAGAAAATATTCATCCAAAAAGTGTTCTTTATAAGAATTAGTCTGCATATTAGTACCAAACTCTTTATAAAATTTCTTCATAATATTTAAGAAAGTTTTATTTTCAATAGTAAGTACATACTTCTTAGCAATATCATTTAAATGATATACAATATTTAAATCATTCTCTAATATAAAATCTAAATTCATATTATAAGGTATCATTGCATATTCTACTTCTTTATTCTTAATTGAAGTTTCTATTTCTTCTAAACTATCTTTAGATACATAGCTAACTTTTTTAGCATCACTTAAATAACTAGATACAAAACTAATATCTGAAGATAATACAGCAATTTCAATACCATCAATATCAGTTATTCTATCAATATAAGCATCATCTCTACTAGTAACTAAAACATAACTATCTTCATAAAGTAAAATATCATTATCAGTAAGTTCTGCATTACTATTTAATATTCTAAATGCTGTAGTCTTTAAATTAGAACTAGAACTACTAAGATAAGAAACTTTATTAAAATTAATTTTATATTTATCAGTAAAATCATTTAATAAGTCAAATATAACTCCCTTACCTTTATTACCATAGACAGGAACATCATTATATACACTAACATCAATAATATTACTAGTATTATCACTTATCCATTTCTTCTCTAGTATTGAAAAACTAGCATCATCTTTACTGTAGTTAAGTATAAATATACCAAATAATACTACAAAAAATATTCCAATAACAATTAAAACTATTGTCTTATTATTTCTCTTCTTCATAATCTATCTCCTAATTATTTGTCCAAGTAATACTATCTAAACTATGATGTTTATTACCAGTAACAACAGTATCCCCTTCTTCGCCTTTCCATCTTAAGAAAAATGAAAAATCATAAAACTTAAGTTCATCTTCACTATAATTATCAAGAGTAGCACTAGCTATTTCTTTAGCCTTATCTTTTGAAGTATCGCTCTTTAAAGTAATAGTCATATAAACTATCTTTCCCTGCAGTCTAGTACTTACTTCTTCAACAAGTTCTGTATCAGTAACTTCCTTCTTAACTTCTTCAAAAGTTTTATTACTAATCTTAACTTTATTAATACCATCTAATCTATTACCATACTTATCAGAAGAACCTCCAATTAACATCTGAAAAAATATAATTAATAATATTAAAAATAATATAAAACCTAAGGCAATAATAATAGCAAAACCTTTATTTTTATTAGCCCAACTTTTTATTTTCTTAAAAAAATCCTTCATACATATCTCCTTCTTATCTAATATAATATTATTATACTATATTGCTAAATATTTATCAAGAATTTTTATCTCATTAATTTACATCTTAAAACATCCATGCTATAATATTATTGATAGGAGAATAAAAATGGATTATCATATTGAATTTTTACTGAAAATATTAGTTTGCTTTTTACTTAGTGCCTGTATTGGTGTTGAAAGGCAGTTTAGAGGAAGAAAGGCTGGACTTAGAACTGTTATATTAGTTAGTTTAGGCTCTTTCTTATTTGTAAACTTCTCTTTTGAGTTTCCTAAGAGTGATACTACTAGAATAGCGGCTCAAGTAGTCGCTGGTATTGGCTTTCTAGGAGCAGGAGTAATAATAAAAGACTCTAAGAATGTTAAAGGACTAACTACTGCAGCTACTCTTTGGTGTAGTGCCGCTATTGGTATTCTTTGCTCAGCAAATCTTCTTTTTGAAGCCGCTACTGGTACACTATTCATTCTCTTTACCAATATCGTTTTAAGAAGTCTTAATCGTAGAATTAATCTCTTAAGTGGTAAAGGAACTTATAATGTATACCATTTTAGTATCACTTGTGATAAAAAAGACTTAGATAAATTACAAGAATTAACTAAGAAAGTAATTAAAGATAATGATGGTAGAATAGATAGTACTGAAATAACTACTCTTGATAATAATGATAAAAAACTAAGTATCTATATATTAGATAATGCTCTTAATGATAAACTAACTAAAAATTTAATGAATGAATTATCTAGTAAAAAAGAAGTATTATCAATTAGTTTAAATAAAGAAAGTAAAAAATCTATATATGAAGATGAAGAACTATAAAAAGAGCCTATGCTCTTTTTTATAATTTAATAATACTAGATAATTTCTTAATAACTTTCTTTTCTATTCTTGAAATATAAGACTGTGATATACCAAGCATATTAGCTACTTCCTTCTGTGTCATTTCTTTCTTACCATTAAGACCATATCTAAGTTCAATAATTTCTTTATCTCTCTTACCTAGCTTAGATACTTCTTTGTACATAAGTTTCTTATCAAGTTCATCTTCAATAGGTTTAGTAACAATATTATCATCAGTACCAAGAACATCCTCTAAATGAAGTTCATTACCTTCAGAATCAAAAGATAAAGAATCCTCAAAAGAGACTTCAGTTCTCTTTTTCTTCGTCTTTCTAAGATACATAAGTATTTCATTATCAATACATCTTGAAGCATAAGTAGCTAGTTTAATATTCTTATCATTTTGATAAGTATTAACTCCTTTAATAAGACCTATAGTACCGATAGATACTAAGTCTTCTAAATCAATCTTCGTATTTTCATACTTCTTAGCCAAAAATACTACTAGTCTAAGATTATGTTCAATAAGTTTATCTCTTGCTTTCATATCACCATTTAAAAACATATTAACATACTTTTCTTCTTCTTCTTTACTTAAAGGTTCTGGTAATATATCAGTACTACCTACAAAAAATAAATAATTAAGTCTAGCAATAATTCTTTTAAGTAATTTTAACATATTATCATCCTTTCATTATATCTTTATGTAGTATTACATCTACTCCATCACCAAAATTAAAACTATCTGAAAAACCAATAAGAACATTACCTTTATATCCTATACCATCAATAAAAATAATATCTGGTTTAATACATTTAAGTAGACCATTACCATTTACTGTATGATATGGTACTAAAATATATTTATCTTCCTTAATATACTTATCAGGTATTATAATAACAGGTCTTTTTTTATATGGATCATATAAATTATTACCAGTATCAACAAATCCTATTAAAGATAATTTTTCTCTATCTTTAAAATATATGTCTACTTTATAATAATTATTATAAATACTTCTCATTTTCTTATTTTCTTTTATATATAGAATCATAACTTCTATACTAATAACTATAATTATTAAATAAGTAAGAAACATACTATTAGATACTTTGATATTAAATAAATATATAATACCTCCAAGTAATGTACTAAGAATATACATATATAGAATATTCTTAATTAAATATCTAATACCCTTATATCCAAAAGAAATAAGTACCATGATAATAATACTAACTACTTCTATAACTATCTTATTAAGAGAAGTAAATAGTACTAGTGAAGATATACCTCCTATTAAAGAAGATAATATCATTCTAATATAACTAGTTCTTCTTTTAAGTAAAATACTCGTAGACATAATAATAATATAATCTATAATAACATTAAATATAAAAAATAAATCAATATACATTTTCATATATTAATTATAAAAAAAAGAACATAAATACTATGTCGATTTATATTCTATTATTCAAATAATTTATTTTCGTCTCCAGCACAGTAGGCACCACCTACTTTTTCACCTTCAACATATTCTTTACCGGATATATTACATCCAACCTTAGTTATTGCATCTTGAAGATATCCTCCAAATATTTTAACTGCTCCTATTGCAACAACAGTAATTAAAACTATTATAAGTACATATTCAACTAAAGTTTGACCTTTTCTGTTTAATTTCATCATCTTATATCCTCCGCCTACTCTATTCATAACTTAATTGTACTATATTTTAATTAATAAAGCAATATCTTTTATTATTTTTTTATTTCATTTACACTTTAATCCTAAAGTATTAAAGTGCTGTTATTAGCCTAAGGTCTAATAACAGTGTATCTACATACCTATTATATATAAGCATAATCCATATACTAAAAGAAAGATATTAATCATGCCTTTCTTAGTCTGCAACTACTATATTTGTTAGATCACTAAAATTAGTATTAAACCAATTCTTTTGTATATCATCTTTTACTATTATCTTAACATTATTATTTGTTAGGTAAAATACTGAAGTAGTAGATGTTACATTACTAAAATCTGCTCTTCTTAAATCTATTTCTTCAATATTAGTCATTCTTCTAAACGTATAATTTAAACTAGTTACTCCAGTTGTGTCCCAATTTGACAAATCTAATTTTTTTAATTTACTACATTTATCAAAAGTACCATACAAATTTGTTACCTTGTTTGTTATTTTCCAACCTGTAATATTAAGCGTTTCAAGACTAGAACAGCCAGCAAATGTTTCCCAAAGACCACCAGTAGTATTTTTATCTGTTGCTAATGTTGAAACATCAAAATTTGTTAAGTCTAAACTTTTTAAAGAACTACAATCAGTAAAAGAGTATTGCATACTGGTTATATTTGATGTGCCAATTCCTGTAAAGTCTATTTTTTCAAGTAAAGTACATCCATAAAAAGCACCTTTAAATGATGAAAATTTAAAGTTATTTAATTTTACTTCAGTTATATTTTTACAATAGTAAAAAGCAAACTCAAAGTCAACATAATTATTTGGTTTAAAATTGGATAAATCTATTATTCCTTTTAAATTAGTACAATTTTGAAATGTATACCGCATACTAATTAATTTTGGTGCTGAAGAATTAGGTAAAATTAAGTTAATTAAATTAGTACATCCTTGAAACATTTGACTTATGGTTGTAACATTAGATAAATTAAAGTTTGCTATATTTAATGTTTGCAATGAAGAGGCACCACTAAACATTCCTCGCATTGATGTTACCTTGCTTGTATCAAAGTTTGATACATCTAAATTAAGTAAATTAGAACATCCATTAAACATGTAACTCATATCAGTAACATTACTAGTATTAAAGTTAGATAAATCTATTGATTTTAAACCTGAACTCATATAAAACATCTTAGACATATTTGTTATGTATGAAGTATCTAGTTTTGATAAATCTAACTTTTCTATATTAGTTAAATAAGCAAACATACCTGAAGCATTAGTACCTGTTTGTAATACACCGTTTTCTCCACCTATCCACATATCATACATTGTTTTTGTAATTCCATCACTTGATGTTACTTCTTTTGGCGTATACCATAACATTACTGTTCCATCTTTATTTTGTGATATATCTTTTGATACTACTCCTTCTTCTTCAGGTACTTTGTTATTTTCTGCGATAGTAAGGGTATTTATCTCTTCTCTCATTACTTCGGTATTAAAAAACTTTGATGTACTAGCACTTGGATTATCTGAAGTGGTTATTACATTCTCTTTATATATTGCTCCTTCTCCTGAGCCCCATAATTTAAATAAGAAGTTCTTTCCTGCCATAGTACCTGGATTATCGACATTACCATCTATATAGATATATAATGTATAAGTATCTTTATTTGCATTCAATATTTGATTAGATAAAAGTGTTATTGTATCTCCTTCTTTTTTATTAGCAAAGTTACCACTTGCTATAGCCATAGTTTCACTATTTTTATATAATTCATATTTAAATGAAGAATCAGATAATTCTG
>CAKOMD010000009.1:0-48162 GCA_934096555.1 uncultured Bacilli bacterium
ATATCACAAAATAAAGATGGAACAGTAATGTTATGGTATACACCAAAAGAAGTAACATCAAGTGATGGAAGTACAAAAACAATGTATGATATGTGGATAGGTGGAGAAAATGGAGTATTACAAACAGGTACTAATGCTTCGGGTATGTTCGCTTATCTAACTAATATAGAAAAGTTAGATTTATCAAAACTAGATACTTCATACATAACAAACATGTCTAGGATGTTTTATAATAGTTCTGGTTTAAAATCTATAGATTTATCTAACTTTAATACTAGCAATGTTACAAGCATGGCAAGTATGTTTGATGGCTGCTCTAATCTACTTAATTTAGATGTATCTAACTTTGATACTAGCAAAGTAATTGATATGAATAGTATGTTCGCAGAATGTTCTAACATAACAGAGTTAGATTTATCTAATTTTGATACATCAAATGTAACATCAATGGGTAATCATTATTCATATTCATATGGAGGAATGTTTAGAAATTGCAAGTCATTAAAAAAATTAAATGTAAGTTCGTTTAATACTTCAAAAGTAAAATATATGAGTAATATGTTTCAAGGATGTTCCAGTCTAACCACTTTAGACCTATCTAATTTTGATACATCAAATGTAACGTCAATGGCATCAATGTTTGATACGTGTATGAATCTAACAAGTTTAAATCTAACAAGTTTTAATACTGGTAATGTAACTGATATGCGTTGGATGTTTAACAGGTGTAGAAATCTAGTGAATTTGGATTTGAGTTCATTTAACACATCAAATGTAACGTCAATGGGTGATATGTTTAAAGAATGTTTCAGTCTAGTAGAATTAGACTTATCTAATTTCGATACAAGTAATGTAACAAATATGGTAAGGATGTTTAACTATTGCAAAGCGCTAACTGTTTTAAACATATCTAGTTTTGATACTAGTAAAGTTACAAGTATGGTTGCTATGTTCGGCGATTGCATATCTCTTACTAATTTGAATTTAAGTAATTTTAATACAAGTAACGTAACAAGTATGGAAAGTATGTTCGCCGGTTGTCAATCTTTGGTAAGTTTAGATCTTTCGGGTTTTAATACTAGTAGAGTTACATCTATGTCTCAAATGTTTAGAAGTTGTACATCACTGTTAACCTTGAATATATCAAATTTGGATACAAGTAATGTTACTTCTATGTTTTATATGTTTAGAGATTGTAAAGCATTGAAAAGTTTAGATTTAACTTCATTTGATACATCAAAGGTAACTAATATGGCTAGTATGTTTGGATATTGTAGTTCATTAAAAACAATATATATATCAAATATATGGAATGTCACAAGTGTTACAAATGGTGATTCGATGTTTTATAATTGTACTTCACTAGTAGGTGCAGTACCATTCAATAGTACTAAAATAGATATAACTATGGCTAACTATACTACAGGATATTTAACATATAAGAGTAATAACTAAGTATATAGTTATGGCTTATATATAATAGATATGGTTGATATATTTATTTGAGACAATATAATATGTTGGCTCAAATAAACACTAATAAGACTTAGAATAAGGCTTATAGTGAATATATAGTAGTGTAAAACAAAGAAATATCAAAAAAAGGTTGATATTTCTTTAAAAATATTATATAATTATTAGGCAGGTGAAATTTATGACTATTGATTTATTTAATCTTGTAGTAAACAATAAAACTATAAATATAGATAGTGATATTATAATTCCAAATGAATATTTAGAAAATAGTGGTATTAGAAGATTAAATAATATTCATTTTAAAGGTAATATCAAGAAGTTAGTAGATGATACATATTCATTAGAAGGAGTACTAAGTGGTACTATGATACTAGCAGATGATATAACTTTAGAAGACTATGAATATAATTTTACTAGTGAAATTGAAGAAAATATCGAGGAAACAAGCATAAATTTACAAAAAACACTTGATATTACTGACATTTTATGGCAAAATATTCTTATCGAGGTTCCTTCAAAGGTAGTAAACGATAAGAATAAAAACATAAAACTTGAAGGTAATGGATGGAGATTAATTAGCGAGGATGATTTAAATAATAAAAACAATCCTCTCAGTGAACTCGAAGATTTATTAAGGAAGGAGTGAGATAGATGGCAGTTCCATTTAGAAAAGTAAGTAAGACAAGAAGAGATATGAGAAGAACTCATTATAAAGTTACCGCTAATGGATTAGTAGAATGTACTAACTGTGGTGCTAAGATTAGACCTCACAGAGCATGTCCAAAATGTGGTTTTTATAAAGGAGTAAGTACTTCTAAAGAAGAAGTTAAAGAAGTAAAACCAGAAGTTAAAAAGACTACAAAGAAAACTGAAACTAAAGTAGCTGAAGAAAAGAAAGCTCCTAAAAAAGCTAAATCTTCAAGCAAGACTGAAGAATAGTAAAAAATAAGTACTCTAAATTAGAGTGCTTTTTCTTTACAAAAAACTTTAAATAAATTATACTAAATATAAGAAAAGAGGTATAACATGAATAGAATAGGTATTATATTTGCTATGTATGAAGAATTAGAAGAAATGTTAAAATTAGTTAAATTAAACAGGATAAACAAAATATATGATTTAGACTTCTATGAATGTACTGTTAATAATAAAGAATGTATTTTAGTAGAATCTGGAGTAGGTAAAGTTAATGCTTCAAGAAGCACACAAATATTAATAGATAACTATAGTCTTGATTACATACTAAATATTGGTGTAGCAGGAGGTATAGATAATAAACTAGATGTTTGTGATATAGTAGTTAGTGATAAACTAGTTCAATATGATTTTGATATAACAGCATTTGATCATCCTAAAGGTTATATACCAAAAGTAGGAGTATATGTAGAATGTGATAAATATCTTAGAAACTTAGCTCTTAGTATAAATAAAGATAATGTTTATAGTGGTACTATTGCTACTGGTGATATGTTTTGTACAAATATAGAATTATCTAAAAAGATTAAAGAAGAGTTTAATGCCCTAGCAGTAGAAATGGAAGGAGCTAGTATAGGAATGACTTCCTATCTATCTAAAATACCCTTCTTAGTAATTAGATCTATATCAGATGTACTAGGTAAAGATAATTTAATTACTTATGATAAATTTTTAAAGAAAAGCAGTACTGAAGTAGCAGAGTTTACTCTAAAAATAATTAATAGTTTATAAAATAGTTTGTAAAAGCCCACTAAAAGCAATTGTGTGTGTGAAGATCATTTTTCACAAGTGGGGAAAATGATGGAATTATCAAAAGAGACTAAAAGAACTATTTTAGATTATAAATTATCTCATTATGCATGTTATTTAATAGTATAAAATGTTGAAGTTAAAAACTTTGATAGACTTCATAATCATGGTTATAAAAGTTTAAATAATGTAAGGTAGTAATAAAGAAGAATTTTATGTTTATATTACTTCTCATACAGATGAAGATGGAAGATATGAATCTACTAAAGCAGAGTTAAAGGATAAAGATAAAGTAGGCATAATGTTAAGTGATTATTTCTGTATTGAAATAGTAGACAATAAATATATAATAATTACTAATAAAGTAAAGAATCATAATATTAAAGAAGATTATGCTAAGTAAAATATTAAGCAAAAATTAAATATATAATCAAACTAACTTTATGTTAGTTTTTTTCGTAAAAATTTTGTAAAGTACATTTACAAGAAAAGTAGATTATGTTAATCTATTTATGGAAGGTAGGTTATGTATGGAAAATAATTTAAAACTTATTGTCTTTGACAATGCAATTGAATTAGGAAAAAAGGTGAATTTTAGTCTTCAAAAAATGCGAGGAACTAATGAAAACTTTATTATTCCTATTACTGCCACTAGATTTTCCAATGGTGAAGGAAAAGTTAAAATCGATGAAACAGTAAGAGGAAAAGACTTATATATTCTTTCTGATGTCGGTAATTACAACATTAGTTACGATTTTCATGGAATGAAACATTATATGTCACCTGATGAGCACTTTCAAGATATTAAAAGAGTTATTAGTGCTATGAGTGGCCATGCCCATAAAATTAATGTAATTATGCCACTTCTTTATCAGTCAAGGCAACATAAAAGAAAAGGTAGAGAAAGCTTAGATTGTGCACTTGCTCTTCAAGAGTTAGAAAGAATAGGGGTTAGTAACATTATTACTTTTGATGCTCACGATCCAAATGTTGCAAATGCTGTTCCTTGTCTTTCGTTGGATAACTTTTATCCCACAAATATTATTTTAGATAAATTAATTGAAGAAAATAATGTTGATAACATCTTAGTTATCAGTCCAGATATGGGAGCTATGGAAAGAGCAAGATATTATGCTGAGATTCTTGGTTGTGATGTAGGACTATTTTATAAGAGAAGAGATTTAAGTAGAGTAGTCAATGGTAAAAATCCTATTTTAGATCATACATATTTAGGAAGAAAAGCAGATGGTATGGATGTAATAGTAGTAGATGATATGATTGCCTCAGGGGGATCAATGCTTGAATGTACAGAAATGCTAAAGAAGCAAGGTGCCAGAAAAGTATATTTAGCTTCAACCTTTGCTCTATTTACTGATGGCGTGGAAAAATTTGATACCTACTACAAAAAAGGATTATTTGATAAGTTATACACTACAAATTTATCTTACATACCAGAAGAAATACAAAATAAAGAATGGTTTTCTTCAGCAGACTTATCAGTAATGATGGCTAATATTATAGATAGACTTAATAATAATAAATCTATAGAATCTATACATAACGGAAAAAGTAAAATATATAAAAAAGTTTTAGAAAAGAAAACAGAGAAAGAGTAATTCTTTTTCTGTTTTTACATAAAAACAAATAAAACTATTGACAAATAAATTTTAATATAATATATTTATTATGACATTTGCGAAGAAAAAACCATATATTTAATTGCACGATGAAACTACATATTTAAAATATGTGGCTTTTTTGCGTTGTCAGAAAGGATGTGATATTAAAATGTCATTCATCAAAGTTGATAACATAACAAAAACTTTTAAAGTAGCTAAACGAAATAGTGGACTAAAGGCTGCTTTAAAATCATTTTTCAAAAGAGAATACAAATATGTAAATGCAGTAAAAAATGTATCTTTTGAAATAAAGAAAGGAGAGATAGTAGGTTATATTGGTCCAAATGGTGCTGGAAAAAGTACCACGATTAAGATGCTTTCAGGAATACTTCTTCCTACTAGTGGGAGCATCAAAATAAATAATTTAGATCCTATTAAAGATCGAAAAAAATATGTATCTAAGATAGGAGTAGTCTTCGGACAAAGAAGTCAACTTGCATTTGATATTCCAGCAGAAGATACTTTTGATTTATTAAGAGATATCTATAAACTAGATAATGATGAATATCAAAAGACAAAGAAATATCTAGTAGAACTTTTAAGTATTGAAGAGATAATAAAGAAACCAGTTAGAACACTTTCTCTAGGAGAGAGAATGAGGTGTGAAATAGCATCATCTCTTCTACATAAACCAGAAATATTATTCTTAGATGAACCTACAATAGGATTAGATGCTATATCTAAGAAGATAGTAAGAGACTTTATTAAAAAGATAAATAAAGAAAACAAAGTAACAGTAATTCTTACTACTCATGATATGAATGATATTGAAGCATTGGCTAAGAGAATTATCTTAATTGGTAATGGAGAGATACTATATGATGGAAATATTAAAACATTAAAAGTTAAATATGGTAGTTATAAAAATATTAAGATATTTACTAAAGATAAAATAGATAATATCAAAGTAAAAGGAATTATAAAGAAGTGTAAAAAAGAAGATTATTATAATTTTATAATAGATTCTAACATAATAAGTATATCTAATTTCTTAAGTAGACTTACTACAAAATATAATATTGAAGATATTGAGATAGATAATGAAAGTATAGATGATGTAATACTTAAATTATATGAGGATTATGAACTATGAAATCATATCTAAGTTATTTTAAATTAAGATTTATAACTAATCTTCAATATCGAATGGAAGCAGTAGCAGGTATATGTACACAAATATTCTTTGCTTTAATATTTATTATGGTATATTTAGCCTTTTATGAAAGTGGAGGAGATACGCCAATGCAGTGGCAAGAACTTGTTAACTACTTATGGCTTCATCAGGCTCTATTTGCTTTAGTATACCCTTTTGATAGAGAAAGTGAACTACTTAATATGATTAAGAATGGTAATTTAGCCTATGAGTTAATAAGACCCCAAGACTTCTATTTTAAATGGTATATCAAGATGTTAGCTAAAAGACTAGTAGCAGTTCTACTTAGATTTGTCCCATTGATAATTCTTGCTATAGTATTACCATACCCATATCATTTATCAGGCCCTTATTCAATAAATAATTTCATAATGTTTATTGTAGCATTAATACTAGGTTTATTCTTAGTTACTGCCTTAAATCTACTTATGCATATTTTAACAATGTTTACTTTAGATGAAAAAGGAACAATGATAACTTATAGTGTAATAGCAGAAATATTTATGGGTGGAACAATTCCAATACCATTCCTTCCAACTTGGTTAAAACATATTGCGGAATTTCTTCCTTTTAGATTTATTGGTGACTTCCCTTTTAGAATATATTCTAATAGTATACCATTAGAAGAAGGATATATTCTTATTATTGGTTCTATTATTTGGATAATTATTACAATATTATTAGGATACTCAATATCAAGAGTATCACTTAGAAAGGCTGTGATACAAGGTGGTTAAATTATATATAGAATCAATGAAACTTAAATTAAAATCACAGTTAGAATATCGTCTATCATTTATATTGACTTTTATTAGTCAAATAGGAGTATTTTTTACTTATTATTTTATGACAGTAGCTTTATTTCAAAGATTTGATAATATTAAAGGCTTTACTTTATATGAAGTACTATTATGTTTTTCTATCATTCATTTTGGTTTTGCTTTTAATGAAACATTCTTTAGAGGAATAGATAAGTTTGATAAATTTATTATTGATGGCTCTTTAGATAGGCTATTAGTAAGACCTAGAGGAATATTATATCAAGTTATATGTAGTGAGATGGATTTTGTGAAACTTGCTAGAATTATCCAGTCACTAATAGTCTTCTTTATAGCTATAAGTCACTTAAATATAGAATGGAATATTATAAATATATTATTAATAATAACAATGTTTCTATCTTCAATAATATTATTCTTTGGAATATTTTTACTAATGGCTTCATACTGTTTTATTACTATTCATGGCTTAGAAGTAAGAAATTTATTAACTGATGGTGGTAAACAAATGGCTCAGTATCCAATAGGTATATTTAGAAAAGGCTTTATATTTATATTTACTTTTATTATTCCATATGCTTCAGTTAATTATTATCCATTACTTTATCTATTAGGAAAATCTAATAATACATTATATTTATTATCACCATTATTAATAGTAATATATTTAATACCATGTTTTCTATCTTTTAAAATAGGATTAAAGCATTATAGTAGTACAGGTTCATAGGAGGAATTTATGAAAGATATATTAGTAGACATTGATGGATTTAATCAGTATTATGAAGAATTAAATAAATTGAAAGATTTAAGTTTATCTATTGCCAGCATAGGAAGTGAATCCTATGCTGATGCAGTAGGTGATGGTTGGCACGATAATTTTGCCTTTGAAGATACAATGAGAGAAAGTAGAAAGATTGCTTCAAAAATAAATAAAATGTTAGAGGATGAAAAATATTTAAAAATAGTAGATAAAAAAAGTACTTCTGATGATATAATAGATATAGGAGATATTCTTAAAATAAAAGTTATATATGATATAGATGATATCGAAGAATATACTATTAAATTAACTGGTAAATATATGATGGATAATAATGCTAAAATTAAAGAGGTATCTTTAAATAGTCCAATAGGAAGAAGTATATATCTAAAGAATATTAATGATAATGATATTGGTTATTATGTTAATGATATAAGAATAAGTATTAAAATAATTAGAAAACAATAAAAAAATCAAATCAATTATATGAGGGTAAATATGGAATATTTAAATGTATATGATAGCAATAAAAATAAATTAGATAAAAAGATAGGTAGTGGGGATAAGCTATCTAATGATGAACATATTTTAGTAGCGGTTATATTTATAAAAAATAAAGATAATAAATATTTAATACAAAAACCTTCTTTAGAAAATGGCGGTTTATATAATACAACTGGAGGTCATGTATTATATAATGAAGACTCTAAAACATCAATAATTAGAGAAGCAAAAGAAGAACTTAGAATAGATATAGCAAATGATAATATTAAATATATTGGAAGTGTATTATTCGGAGTCCCATTTGGAGATATTTATTATTTAGAAAAAGATATTGATATAGATAATATTAAACTTCAAAAAGAAAAGATAACTAAATCACACGGTTTAATGTTTAAATATTTATGTGAAAAAATTATCAAATAAATATATATTTTAATATTGACATCATCATGTATATATATTATCATAAACGATAAGACAATGATAAAAGAGACATATCTTTTACTAAAAATACGGAAAGGATGATGCAATGAATAAGATAGTTGTAAGTGATAATATAAAGATAGAAAATATGATATATGAAATTAGAGGTAAACAGGTTATGTTAGATTCTGATGTGGCATTTCTTTTTGATTATCAAACTAAAGAATTAAATAGAAATGTAAAGAATAACATTGAAAGGTTTCCTGAAAATTATTGCTTTAGATTAACTGAACAAGAATATGAATTCTTGAGGTGCAATTTTTTCACCTCAAGTAATAACAATAGTCATGGTGGAAGAAGATATTTACCATATGTATTTACAGAATATGGTATTGTTATGCTTGCTGGTATTTTAAAAAGTGATGTTGCAATAAAAATGAGTCTTAGAATAGTAGATGCTTTTATTACTATGAGAAGATATATAAACACCAATTTAATAGAGCAAAAAACTACTAATAAATTGGTATTAGAATATGACAAAAGAATATCAAATACTGAAACAAAGATAATAGAACTTGATAATAATGTTAAATTATTACAAGAGTCTTTTAATAAGTTAAATACGAAAGAAAGTAATAACCATATTTTTTATGAAGGACAGATATATGATGCATATTCATTACTTATAGATATATTATCTAAAGCAAAGAAAGAAATAATTATAATAGATAATTATGCTGGTAAAAAACTATTTGATATTATTAAGAATATTAATGTTAAGGTAAAAATATATACTGAAAATATAGATAATATTTCTAAAGAAAAATATGAAAAACAATATAATAATTTAGAAATAATAAATACCCATATATTTCATGACAGATTTATTATAATAGATAATAAAGAGTTATATCATTCTGGTGCATCATTTAAGGATTTAGGTAAGAAGTGCTTTGCTATTACTAAGATGGAAGACAATGGTATATTAAAAGAATTATTAAATAAAATATTATGATAGAGACCTTAGGCTCTATCATACCACGGAAGACTATAGGCTGAAGTGGAAAGAAAGAAAATTATGAAAGAAATAATAGATGAAAAAAATAATAAAATAATAGGTAATATCAATTTAGATAACTCTAAAGTAAAATTTACAGGTAGTAATAATATTTTATATATCAATGATGAAATAACACTAGTCAATTCAAGCATAGAGTTTAGAGGAGATAACTCTCTTGTATATTTATGTAAAACAACAGAAAAAATAACTGTAGATATCAAGCTATATAACAATTCTACCATCTACTTTGGAAAGAATATTTGGATAAATAAAGGAGTTAAAATAGTTATATCAGAACAAACTAATTTATTCTTTGGTAATAATTGTATGATAGCTCCTGAATGCTGTATTAGAAGTGCTGATCCACATATAATTTATGATATAAATACTAAAAAAAGAATAAATCAAAGTAAAAGTATTTTTATTGGAGATAATGTATGGATAGCTCAAAGAGTAATGATATTAAAAAATACCAGAATAGGATCAGGAGCAGTAATCGGGGCATTGTCATTAGTTACCAGCAAAGAATATAAATCAAATACTATATATGGTGGAAGTCCTGCGAGAAAGATAAAAGAAGGCATATTCTTTATCCGTGATGATTGTCATAGATTTTTAGACGAAGATATAAAGAAATATGAGTATAACGATACTGATAAATATATTTATACTAAAGACAATACTACTATTAAATTTGAAGATATAGAAAATAATTTAAGAAGTACTTCTATTAAAGATAGAGTTGATTATTTAAATAAGATTACTCTAAATAATGATAAGAATAGATTTTATATTGGTGATTAGAGTAGAAAATAATTTGATTAGTGAGGTAAGAAAATGAATTATAAATATGTTGTAGCAAATAAAGATTTAATTATTAAAAAATGGGATGAAGAAATTAGAAAGCATAATAATTCTAAAACTTGGATAGACTTTAAAGAAAAATCTCTTAGAAACTTAGATACTAGAATTGTCTATATGGGTATACTAGATGATGAAATAATTACAGAAAGTACTGCAATTATATCCATTAATGATTTAGATATGCAAAACAAAGATAATTTAGTCGGAAATAACAAAGCTTATCTAACTGCTTTTAGGACAAATAAAGAATATGAAAATAAAGGTTATTTTTCTAAATTATACAAGTTTATGGAAGAAAATTTAAAAAAGAGAGGATTTACATCATTAACACTAGGAGTAGAACCATCAGAGGTAAGAAATATAATGATATACTTCAATTGGGGATTTACTAATTATATAAAATCCGATTATGAATATTATCCAAATAATGAAAAGATTCTTGTTAATTATTATGAAAAGAAATTATAAAAGGCAAACAAAAATTTGCTTTTTTTCTGAATCTGTGCTATAATATCAAGCACTAATGGGGGTTATTATGGAATTTGTAAGTAGAGAACATTTTGATACATATTTAAGAGGATTAAAATATTTAGGACAAGGAAGTCAAGGAGCATGCTATTTAAATACTAAAAACAATACTGTATATAAAGTATTTAATGACTATTTTGATGAAGAAGATGCAGGATATACAGAAGACTTTTTATTAAGATTTAGTAATATAAAAAATAGTACTTTTGTATGGCCTAATAATGTTATCAAAGTAGCGGGCACAATAGTTGGATATACCATGCCTTATGTAAAAGCTAAAAACTTATGCGATATAAATCCACTACAGGTAAATCTCGATAAGTTAGAAGAAGCCACAATAAAAGCAGAGAAAGATGTAAAAACATTAACAGATAATGAAGTAAGATTATATGATGTTAGATATAATATTTTATATAATAATGGTAAGATGTATGTTATAGATACACTTGATTATGGTAATAGAAAAGTATCTTATGAAGAAAATAGAATGACTATAGATGATGAATTAATGTTATTTCTCGTAGATAATTATTTTGAAGAATTTGTAAAAAATGATAAGTTACTAAATGCAATGTATAGAGAATTTGAAGTAAGAGGAGTAGACTTCTTAAAAGTATTTAGAAATAAACTTAGTGAATATGTAGGCAAAGATATAACTAAATTAAATGAAGCCAAACACTTAGTAAGAAAAAATAATAGTCATATTTATCAAAGAGGATTTGATATAGAAGGTATATAATATATCTTCTTTTGTTTATAAAAAACATTTGTAACAAAAAAAGGTTGACAAGCATACTATATTATGATATATTTAACTTGAATTTAAAGAAAGGAGTGGAAGAAATGGTAATTTTTGTAAATGAAATAAAATTAAATTCAAATGTTTTTAATAATACTAAGATAGTTTTTGATAAGTGTGGGGAATTACTATGTTTTCCACAAACTTTATAGAGTAAAAATATAAAAAATAAAAAAACACTAGACTACTTAGAATTATTAAAGTAGTCTTTTATTATGGAGGAATGAATATGAAGAAAAATTTAAAAGAATTCATACCTCTAATAAAACTAGTTAAAGAAGATTTAAATAAAATCATTCTTGCTAGCATAGTTATATTTATATCAGGAATAGCAGATATATTTACTGGATATCTAAATGGTAAAGTAGTTGAATCAATTACCAACTTAGATATAAAGAAAGCCCTTATCTTTCTAGGAGTATACTTCATACTAGAAATAACAATGGATGGAATAATACTACATAAAGCAAATTCAGTATTATACAAAGAAGAAAGTAAATTAACAAGAAAATTAGGCTTTAATACTTATAAGAAAGCCCTAAACTTACCTGCTGAAGCATATGAAAAACTTTCCAGCGGAGAAGTAATAAACAGAATAACAAATGATGCCGATACCTTAAGTTTTACCTTTGGTAGAATTCTAAAGATGGTATCATCACTTATAGCGTCATCTATAGTATTAATCTACATATTTATAAATTCCTATATTATAGGACTAGAAATAATACTAATAATGTTAATATTATTCTTAATACTAAAGAAGTATAATCCATTACTAAAAAATATACATAAAGAAAGAAAAGGTAAGCAAGATGAATTTACCTCTTTAACAAATGAATCCATTAGAGGTATAAGAGAGATAAAGACTCTCGGAGTAAAAAATAATTTAATTACTAATATGATAGAACTAATAAAAGATATATATAAGAAGTCAGAAGAAGAAATAGATATGCAAAAGTGTTTCAATATCAAGACAAGTTTTCTAAAGTCAGTACTTGAGTGTATGGTCTTTGCTACTTGTGTAATACTTTTATATTATCATAAGATATCATTAACATTCTTTATAGCCATGACATATTACATATATAGATATACATGGTTACTTGAAGATATAAATGATTTAACACAAAACTATCAAAAACTTAGTGTATCAATATCTAGAGTAAATGATATCTTAGAAAATAGATTATATGAAGATGAGAAGTTTGGTAATAAAACTCTAAATAATATCAAAGGAACTATAGAATTTAAAAAGGTTTACTTTTCATATCCTGATGAAGATAATATATTAAAAGATTTTAATTTAAAATTAGAGCCACACCAAAAGATAGCCATTGTAGGTTCTTCAGGGCAAGGAAAGAGTACACTATTTAATTTAATTACTAGAATATTTGATCCTAATAAGGGAGAAATAGATATTGATGGTATAAATATTAAGGATCTAACTGAAGAAGATTTAAGAAAAAACATATCAATAATTAGACAAGAACCATTTGTCTTTAATAGAACTATCAAAGAAAACTTTAAAATAATAAATAATAAGATAACATTATCTAAAATAAGAGAATGTACTAAATTAGCCTACCTAGATGATTATATTATGTCCCTACCTAAGAAGTATGATACTGTTTTAGGAGAAGGTGGTGTAAATTTATCAGGAGGGCAAAAGCAAAGACTATCTATAGCTAGAACATTATCTAAAGGAAGTAAGATAATATTATTTGATGAAGCAACATCTGCTTTAGATAATAAGTCACAAGAATATATTAAAAAGACTATTGATAATTTAGTAAAAGATCATACTATTGTAATAGTGGCCCATAGATTATCTACTATAATAGATGCTGATATTATCTTTGTCGTGGATAATGGTAAAGTAGTATCTTCTGGTACTCATAATGAATTATTAAAAACAAGTGATATTTATAAAAATTTATATGAAACAGAATCTTTAAATTCATAATTAAAGAAGTATTAATATATTGGTACTTCTTTTAGTTTGTCCTCTTAAGCCTGTAGTCTTAAGAGGCAAAATAAAGCCTTAAATATAAGTCTTTATTTTGAACAATTTTTGTTATAAAAATACTTGACAATTATAAAAATAAATTATATATTTAATGCAAGTGAGGAGATATAAATAACAAATTTATTATAAGCTATCTCGGGTGTAAAAGCCTACACGTGATGTAAAAATAAAGCACGGAGTCACTATTCTTATATGGAATAGTTATCTCCTGTGCTTTTTTTTCATATAAGAAAAATACTATAATAAAGGAAGGTGAAAAAATGAAAAACATAGGTACAAAATTATTAGAAACAGATAGGCTAATACTTCGAAGAGCAAATCTTGATGACGCTAGTGCAATGTTTAAAAATTGGGGAAGTGATCCAAAAGTATCTAGATATGTTACTTGGGAGACTCATAAAACAGTAGCGGATTCATTAAGATTTTTAATATTTCTTTGTGATAACTACAATACAGATAATTTTTATAACTGGATAGTTGTAGAAAAGAGTACTGATACTCCAATCGGAACAATAGGTGTAGTGGGTGTTAATCCAAAACATAGCACTACTGAGATAGGATATTGTTATGGTGCTAAATGGTGGGGTAAAGGTTATGCCACAGAGGCTTTTAAAAGAGTAATTAAGTTTCTTTTTGAAGAAGTAGAAGTAGAAACAATATATGCTGAACATTTAGAAGCAAATCCTGCGAGTGGTAGAGTAATGGAAAAGTGTGGATTAACTTATGAAGGAACATTAAGAGGTAGAATTCTTGATAAGATAAGTAAGAAAAATGAAGACATTAAAAGTTACAGCATAACAAGAGAAGAATATTTAAATAGGAGGTAAGAAATGAAACAAATGATATTACCAGATTATAATAATAATATAGTTAATCTTATGAGTAGTATAAGAAAATATTTTGATTTGGATTACGAAGGAAATACTCTTGATATAGTAGATACTTTATTAAAGAAGAATAATCCTAAGAATGTAGTAGTTATTTTATATGATGGTATGGGTTCAAGATTGGTAAAAAGAAATTTAGATAGTAATAGTTTTCTAAATAAGAATATGATTTCTGAATTATCTACGGTAGTACCATCTACGACAACAGCCGCAACTACATCAGTATTAACTGGATTATATCCTAATAGTCATGGTTATTTGGGATGGGATATGTACTATGAAAAAGAGGATAAAGTAGTAACAATGTTTACTAATAATATAAAGGATACTGATATAAAAGCATTTGACTATAATATTGCTAAGAAGTATTTTCCATATGAAACAATAACCGATAGTATAAATAAGAATGGAAAATACTACTCAAATATTGTATCTCCTTTTGGAGGAGATATATATAGTGAAAATAATATAGATGAGATGTTTACTAAGATAGAAGATAATTTAAATAAAAAAGAAAAAAATTATATTTATGCTTATTATACTAATCCTGATAGTATTATGCATCATACTGGTACTGATAGCAATGAGGCTATAGAATGTTTTAAGATGATTAATGATAAAACAGAATCTTTTAGTAGTAAATCAAAAGATACTATGCTTATTGTAATTGCAGATCATGGTCATATTAACTGTGATGAAATATTACTTGAAGATTATCCAGATTTATATAATTTACTTGATGGAGATACTTGGATAGAACCTAGAATGTGTGCTTTTAAGATAAAGAATGGCATGGATGAAGAATTTAAATATTTATTTAATAAGTATCTTGGAAAATACTTTGCGCTAAAAAGTAAGGAAGAAATAATAAGAGAAAAATTATTTGGAATAGGTAAAGATAATAAATATTTTACTTCCTCACTGGGAGACTATCATGCTCTAGCGGTATCTGATAAATATTTAAGATACCGAAGAGGCTGTCCAATACATATTTCTACACACGCTGGCTTTACTATAGATGAAATGAAGGTACCACTTATAATTGTTGTTAGAGGACATTAGTTCCTCTTTTTAAATTATAATGTAAAGAAAAGTAAATAATAATATTGTAAGTAAAATATTCCTTATGATATAATAAAAATATAATGATAGGGAGGTACTTATGAATAAGAAGAAAAATAATAAAAAAGGGTTTGATAATGAGAAATATGTAAAGACACAAATAGAGACTATAAAGAAAAGAATTAAACTATTTGATAATAAATTATATTTAGAGTTTGGTGGTAAATTATTTGATGATTATCATGCTAAGAGAGTATTACCAGGATTTGAATTAGATTCTAAAATAAGACTACTAAAAGAGTTAAAAGATGATACTGAGATGATATTTTGTATTAATGCTAATGATATAGAAAGAAAGAAGATTCGTGCCGATTATGGGATAAGTTATGATGAAGAAGTAATAAGATTAATTCATATCTTTAGAAATCTTAAAATAGATGTTAATAGTGTAGTAATAACTTTATATAATGGTCAGTCTAGTGTAAGTAAATTTAGAAAAAGACTAGAATATCTTGGAGTAAAATCTTATATTCATACTTATACTAAGGGATATCCAACAGATGTAGAGGTAATAGTAAGTGAAGAGGGTTATGGAGCTAATCCTTATATTGAAACCACTAAACCACTAGTGGTAGTTACTGCTCCCGGTCCTTGTAGTGGTAAACTGGCTACTTGTCTATCACAGTTATATCATGAGTATAAAAGAGGAGTGAAAGCAGGATATGCTAAGTTTGAAACTTTTCCAGTATGGAGTCTACCTTTAAAACATCCAGTTAATATGGCCTATGAGGCTGCTACTGCAGATTTAAAAGATAAGAATATGATAGATTCATTTCATTTAGAAGCTTATGGAATTAGTGCAGTAAATTATAATAGAGATTTAGAGGTATTTCCAGTATTAAAAAATATCTTAAATAAAATAACTGGAGAAGATATATATAAATCTCCAACTGATATGGGAGTTAATTCAATAGGAGAATGTATAACTGATGATGATATAGTGAGTATGGCCGCTAAAAAGGAAATAATAAGAAGATATTATAAAGCTCTTGTGGAAGTTAAAACTGATGATATTGATCCAGAAGTACCTCAGAGAATTAAATTACTTATGAATGAACTTAATATTAGTGATAATTTAATTAAGGCTATAAATAGGGCTAGAGAGAAAGAAGAAGAATCTTCTTCTAAAGTAATAGCTTTAGAAATTACTCCTAATGTTATTATAACTGGTAGAGAGACAGAACTACTGACTCCAGCGGCTAGTTTAATATTAAACTCTATAAAATATTTAACTGATATTCCTGACGAGATAGATTTGTTATCTCCAGGAGTATTAAAGCCTATTCTTGATTTGAAAAAGAATATCTTATCTAATAAACAGATACTTAATTTGAATGATGTCTTGATATCTTTATCAATATGTTCAGTAACTAATCCTACTGCTAATAAGGCTCTTAAGAATATAAATAAACTAAATGGATGTGATGCTCATGCTACTTTTATTGTGGAAAAGTCTGATCTTGATTTACTTAGAAGTTTGGGTATTAATTTAACTTGCGATCCGGTATTTAATAGTGAAAAGTTAATTTAATTATATCACCTTAAGCCTAGGTCTTAAGGGTCAAAAGGAAGCCTAAGGTCTTCCTTTTGAAGTATATTTTTGACAAATATATATATAACTGCTATAATATAAGATACTTTTGGGGGATTTATATGATAGCGTATACTGAAGATAAGAAAAGTCATCACCTAAATACCGATAATTTTATTGGTTCAGGTGACTTTGGTAAAACATTTTTAACAAGTGATAACAAATGCTTAAAAGTATTCGATAGATATCCTATACGTAAAGAAGACAATGCCATTTTTAATGAAGATGTCTTTAACATAATCAAAAAAATAAAACCGCAAAACTTTTATACCTTGTATGAACTATACTTCAATAGGACACTTACCAAAATAGTAGCCTATCTATCCAAATACTATCCCAAAGAAGATATAAATATCTTAACTATGCCTGTCGATTATACTTTTGATAATTTATATGCCTTATATAGGTCCTTTTCCTTACTAGCGGAACATAACATATGTGTCTGTGATGCTTCAGATTCTAATGTTATTCTAAGCAGTAATACTATTACTGTCATTGATACTGATATGTATTATATAAGCAAAAGTGAAGAGCAACATGTCTTAGAAAATAATATGTATAATCTTGGCGATCTATTTACTTGGTTGTATGTAAATTCCTTGACTGAGATTGATGCTAAAAAAAGAGTTCAGATGGTGGCTAAAATACGTGATTTATTTATACCCGTAGGTACTCTTGGTATCGAGCCAGTAATTAAAAAATTAATAAAATACAAATATCCAATAGATTATTTACAAAAAAAATGATATACTTATAAAGTAGTGTAGGTGATTATATTGGAACTATTAAGAGTAGTGGATAATAATGGTAATGATACCAATGAAATATTAGAAAGAGAAGAACTTCACAACAGAGGTAAACTGCATAATGAAGTAACTATTTATATTATAAATAATAAAAAAGAAGTATTATTACAAAGAAGAAGTAAAAATAGAAGATTCTGTCCTAATATGCTTGGAGTTATCGCTGGTCATGTAAGTTATAATGAGTCTCCTCTTGTTTGTGCGGAAAGAGAAGTAAAAGAAGAAGTAGGAGTAAGAATAAATAAAAATAATATTCATCCTCTATATGATAAATACTTAGTCAAAGAAAGATTTAATAATCATTTCATGTATCCATTCTATGCTGTATGTAATAAAGAGGCCAGTGAATTCAAAGTCCAAAAAGAAGAACTATCTTATGTAAAATGGTATAGTATCGATAAAGTAATTGAAATGATAAAAAAAGAAAATAAAGAACTAGTATTTAAAAAAGAAGAAATACCACTTTTTGAAAAATTAAAAAATATTGAATTATAGTATTGAAATATTTGAAAATTATGCTATAATCTAGATATAAATGTTGATGAGGACATGATTTATACATTTAATTATTTAGAGAGTTACTGGTTGGTGAAAAGTAATTAGTTAAAGTATAAGTTTCTACCTCGGAGTGAAATGCAAACATTTCCGGCTAGTAACCGTTATCAAAATTAAGTAAAATAAGAGGATGGTACCGTGCAGTAAGCACTCCTTATGAGTACCATTCTCTTTTATTTTAAAGGAGGAATATATGCGTACTGAAGAAATATCCATTGGAAGCAGATGGAGACATTTTAAAGGCTCCATTATGGAAGTAATAAATATAGCTACAAATAGTGAGACACTTGAAGACATGGTAGTATATAAGCATGATAACAAGTTATGGGTAAGACCAATATCCTCGTTTCTTAGTACTGACGATATAACTACCAGAAGTGATAATGTTACTGGGCAAAAATATAGATTTGAAAGGATAGGATAAAAATGATAGATATTAATTTAATAAGAACAAATAGGGATTTAGTAAAGGAAAATATTAAGAAAAAATTCCAAGACAAAAAGCTTCCTCTAGTGGATGAAGTATACGATATGGATGTTAAGTATCGTGCTATTAGAACAGAAGCAGATGAAGCAAGAAGTAAGGTAAATACTTTAAGCAAAGAAATTGGTCTTTTAATGCGTGATAAAAAGTTAGAGGAGGCCAATAAAGTAAAAGAAGAAGTATCTGAAATAAAGAGTAGAATACCAGAGCTAGAAAAAGAAGAAGCTTCACTTGAAGAGCAAATAAAAGAAAGAATGATGAAGATACCAAATATTATTGATAGTTCAGTACCTATTGGCAAAGATGATAGCGAGAATGTTGAAATAGAAAGATTTGGAGAACCATTTGTACCAGACTATGAAATACCACATCATGCTGATATAATGGAAAGATTAAATGGTATTGATAAAGATAGTGCAGGTAGAACTAGTGGTAATGGTTTCTACTACCTAATAGGAGACATAGCTAGATTACATGAAGCTACCATTGCATATGCTAGAGACTTTATGATTAATAAAGGATTTACTTACTGCATACCTCCATTTATGATAAGAAGTGATGTCGTAAATGGTGTTATGTCTTTTGAAGAGATGGATGCTATGATGTATAAGATTGAAAATGAAGACTTATACTTAATAGGTACTTCAGAACATAGTATGATTGGTAGATTTAAAGGACAGCTAATAGACGAAAGTAAATTACCAATAGCTATGACTTCATACTCACCTTGCTTTAGAAAAGAAGTAGGAGCTCATGGTATTGAAGAAAGAGGAGTATATAGAGTACATCAATTTGAAAAACAAGAGATGGTTGTTCTATGTAAACCAGAAGATGCCATGGATTGGTATAATAAGATGTGGTCTTACACCGTTGAATTCTTTAGAAGTCTAGATGTATCAGTTAGAACTCTAGAATGTTGTTCAGGTGATCTAGCAGATCTTAAAGTAAAATCATGTGATATTGAAGCATGGAGTCCTAGACAGAAGAAATACTTTGAAGTTGGTTCATGTTCTACTCTAGGAGATGCTCAAGCTAGAAGACTAGGAATAAGAATGAAAACTGAAAATGGTAATAAATATCTAGCTACATTAAATAATACAGTAGTAGCTAGTCCTAGATCTCTTATTGCTATTCTAGAGCAGCATTATCAAGAGGATGGTAGTGTTATAATTCCTGAAGTATTAAGACCATATATGGGTGGCAAAGAAAGAATAGAAGCAAAGAGATAAATTATGAATAATAAACTTAGAACTTTTATGATAGGAAGATATGGAATAGATGACTTATATAAAGTATTATTAGTTATATATACTATTCTAATACTAATAAATATCTTTATAAGAAGCAAAATAATTGCTGTAATAGAAGTATTACTTATAATTATAATGATATATAGAGTACTATCTAAAAATATATATCAAAGAAGAAAAGAAAATGATATGTATTTAAAGGCAAAGAATAAGATATTAAGTACATATAATTATAACAAAAAGAAATATAAGGATCGAAATACTTATATGTATAAGAAATGTCCTAATTGTAGGCAAAAGATTAGATTACCACTTAAAAAAGGAAAACATACTGTTAAATGTCCTAAGTGTAGTAATAAATTTGAAGTAAAATGTCATAAAAATGAAAAGATAAAAGTAGAAATAGTTAAATAAAATTTAAAGAGTGTAAAGTATAGGAAGATTACTAAGCTAATCTTCTTTTTTATTGACATTTTTCACTATATTTCTTATAATTAACTTGTAAGGTAGGTAATAAATATGAAACTAAATGAAAAAAGAATTATTAATGATATAAGACTATTATCACTTGATATGATAAATACTGCAGGTTCAGGTTATCCTGGAATAGCCCTAGATTTAGCTCCAACTTTGTATACACTATTAGCATATCATTTAAAGTTTGATTTAGAAAGAAAGATTTGGTGTAATAGAGATAGATTAGTATTATCTTCAGGACATGCTTCTGCTCTTTTATATGCTAGTTTATTCTATTGCTTAGATGACTATTCACTAGAAGAATTGAAAAATTACAGAAGAATAACATCTTCATTATCAGCTTATCCTGAATATGATTTAAATGGTAGAATAGAGTGTACTACTGGTTTACCAGGTGAAGGTCTAGCTACCTCAGTAGGTATGGCAATAGGAGAAAGGTATCTCGCAGCTACTTTTAATAGAAAGAAGAATCCATTATTTGACTATAATATCTACTGTATATGTTCTGAAGGTGATATGATGGAAGGAATATCCTATGAAGCAGCTTCACTAGCTGGAACACTATCTTTAGATAATTTAATAGTACTATATGATTCTAATGGAATGACTGCTGATGGTAGTACAGATAAAACATTTGATGAGAATGTTTTAGATAGATTTAAGAGTATGAATTGGAATACTATTGAAGTAAGAAATGGTGAATCTGTTGGTGAAATATCTAATGCTATAGAAAAAGCTAAGAAGAGTAATAAACCTACAATTATCAAAATAGATACCGTACTAGGAGTACATTCAAAATACGAAGGAACAAATAAAATACATTCTAACCTAGAACAAGAAGATCTAAATAATATACGTACAGAGTTAAAAGGAACTGGTGAGTTTACTTTTGACGAAGAAGCAAGAAATAACTTATTAAAATTTATTAAAGAAGGAACTGATGACTATTATAGAGAATGGTACAGTGAATATGAGATGTATATTGCTAATGCTACTGATAGTGAGAAAGATAATCTTAACTTAGTAATAGAAAATGATAAGATAATTCTTGATATAGCAGCAGTTATTGATACTAGTAAAATATTTGAGGATAAAGCTATGCGTGATATTAATTATCAAATAATGAATGTTATAGCTTCATTCATACCTAATTTTATGGGTGGAAGTTCTGATATGGTATGTAGTACTAAGACTTATCTAAAAGGAAAGAAAGAGTTTACTTATGATGAAAATACTGGTAGAAATATTAACTTTGGTGTAAGAGAATCTCTAATGGGAGCCATAATGAATGGTCTTGCCCTTACTAATATAAGAAGTTTTGGTAGTACTTACTTAGCCTTATCTAACAAAATGATGCCTGAAATAAGAATGTCCTCAATGATGAAACTACCAGTAACTTATATCTTTACACACGATAGTGTAAGAGCGGGTCAAGAAGGTATGACTCATGAACCAATTGAAGAATTAGGTAATTTAAGAAATATACCAGGACTTAATGTCTTTAGACCAGCAGATTATAAAGAATTAATAGGTAGTTGGAATTATATTCTAAAAGAAGGAAAACCTAGTGCTTTAATATTACCTAAAGGACATAATGAAACTATGAAACATACTAGTTCAGAAAAGACTTTACGTGGAGGCTATATAATAAGTGAAGTAAGAACTAGACTAGATCTTATACTAATAGCTACAGGTTCTGAAGTAGAACTAGCTATGAAGATAAAAGATGAACTACTAAAAAATTACATTGAAGCAAGAGTAGTATCCATGCCAAACTTAGGTTTATTCCTAAAACAAGATAAAGATTATCAAGAACAAGTATTACCTCGTGGTTATAGAAGAATGGCTTTAGAACTATCTAATGATCCAAACTGGTACCGTCTAGTAAATCAAGATGACTTTATCGGAGTAACTGACTTTGGAAGAACAGGTACTGAAGAAGAAGTATTATCATATTATGAACTTGATCTAACAGATATAATCATAAGAATAAAAAATAGTTTATAATTCGACAAAATATATAAATATAGTATGTTAATATTACTATGGTGATATTATGAGAACATACTATATTTTTAATGTTAATAGATATTTTAGTTATATGTATAAAAATAAACCATTTAAAATGTATAAAATATTTGAAGAGATATATTATTCTAAGAGTTATGATAGTCTAAGTACTTATAGAAACTTTGAAACAGTAGCAGTTCCTTTTAATAAAGCTATGTTAAATGAATATATATATTATGAGTTCAAATTAAAATATGGTTATAAAAGAAATGGTAATAAGCATAACTTAAATACTAGTGAGAATAGTACTCTTCAAATAAATAATTATAATATAAAACTAATTACTGAGAATAATTATTCAGTATTCTTTAAATATCTAAATAATTATAATAACAATTTATTTGTTTGTGATTTTGAAAATATGGATTATTTTTGGTTATGTAAATTATATAATAAGAAGAGTAGTGTAGAATTAGTAAAATAACTTTACAAAATACCAATTTGATAGTAAAATTATCTTAAGGAGGGATAGATATAACATGCAATGGTTATGGGATATTTTATATGTACTTGGTGGTCTAATACTAGGACTAGTAATAGGCTTTCTAGTAGCTAGAAAATTAATGAAAAAAGAATTAAAGAAAAATCCACCTATAAATGAACAAATGATTAAAACAATGATGAGTCAGATGGGAAGAACTCCATCACAAAAACAAGTTAATCAAATGATGAAACAGATGAATAAGTTTATGTAATTTATTCATTTTGTTTTATTATGAAAGGATAGTATGAAGAAAAAATATACATTAAAAGAATTTTATGAGTTAGAAAGAAAAATCTTTGAACTTAGAATATCAGTAAAAAAAGGTAATTTTAGTAATGAATTAAGAGAAAAATTAACTACACTTGAAATAGAATATGAAAGAATATCTTCACAAATATCTTGGGATATAGAAAATTGTAATATAGATTATGGTTATGAAGATAATAATGAAGAACTAAAAAGAGTAAAGAAAATATAATATTTAACATATAAAAGTAATAACTAATATCTTTCTTTTAGTGTATAATTATAGCTTATATATAATAGATATGTAGATATATTATATTAAGACTAAGAATTAGGCTTAATATAGCAGTGAAAGACTTACATAGTAAGGCTTGAACTGAATGTAAAAAATAAAATACTTGTATAAATATTTAGTAATATGTTATAATCTAAATATAGATAAAGGAGATTGTTTACATGAATAAAAGTAAAGTGTATTTTACAAAAGAAATAACTAGTGAATCATTAGTGAAAATATATGAAGCACTAGGTATAGAATTAAAAGGAAATGTTGGAGTAAAATTACATTCAGGAGAAAAAGGTAATCAAAATTACCTAAGACCAGATTTCATGAAAGAATTAATAGATAAAGTAGGAGGTACAGTAATAGAGTGTAATACAGCTTATGATGGAGCAAGAAATACTACTGAAAAACATAAAGAATTAATGAAAGAACATGAATGGAATAAATATTATAAAGTAGATATTATGGATAGTGAAGGAGATACTACCCTAGATATACCAAATGGTAAAATAATCAAAAAAGATTATGTTGGAAAACATATAAATAATTATGATAGTATTTTAGTATTATCTCACTTCAAAGGTCATCCAATGGGAGGCTTTGGCGGAGCTCTTAAACAATTATCAATAGGTTTCGCTTCAAGTGGTGGAAAAGCCTATATCCATACTGCGGGTAAAACAACCGATATGAATGATTTATGGAATAATATTCCAAGTCAAGAAAAATTTATCGAGTCAATGGCAGATGCAGCCTCAGTAGTACATAATGAATTTAAAGGAAATATCGCTTATATTAATGTAATGAAAAATATGAGTGTAGATTGTGATTGCTGTGCTAAAGCAGAAGATCCTTGCATGAAAGATATTGGTATTCTAGCAAGTATAGATCCAGTAGCTATAGATAAAGCTTGCCTAGATTTAGTCTATAATAGTAGTGATAAAGGAAAAGATCATCTAATAGAAAGAATAGAATCAAGACAAGGTACACATATAATTGATGCCGCAGCTTCAATAGGATTTGGTAATAGTAATTATGAACTTATAAATATAGATTAATAAAAAGATAAAAGGGGTCCAAAGGAAGGAATTATATGAATAGAGAAGAAATAAATAACAAGTTAGAATTTATGCAAGAATTAGCTAATCGTTTTCCTACTAAGGATGACGCTGTAACAGAGATAATAAATTTAAATGCTATACTTGCTTTGCCAAGAGGACCAGAACACTTTATGAGTGATTTACATGGGCAAGCCGATGCTTTCACTCATATTTTAAATAATTCTGCAGGAGGAATAAAATTCCGTATATGGCAGTTATTTAATGGTACATTAACCCAAAAAGAACAAGATGAATTAGCTACATTAATATACTATCCAAAAGAAAAAATGCAAATAGTATTAACTGAAGTACCAGATAAAGAAAAATGGTATTATGATAACCTACTTAGAATAATCGAAGTAACTAAAAAGTTTTCCTCTAGATATACAAGAAGTAAAGTAAGAAAAGTGTATCAAGATGATAATTTAAGTTATATAATAGATGAATTATTAAATAATAAAATAGAAGAAGAAAATAAAGATAAATATTATAAAGAAATATTAAATACCATAATAGAACTAGGATATAGTGAAAAACTAATAATATTATTATCCTCTATAATAAAGAAATTATCAGTAGATGTTTTACATGTAGTAGGAGATATATATGACAGAGGGCCAGAACCACATAAAATAATGGATAGTCTTGAAGAATATCATTCAGTAGATATTCAGTGGGGTAATCACGATATACTATGGATGGGAGCCGCTATTGGAAGCAATATCTGTGTATCAGGAGTTATTACCAATAGTGTTCGTCATAATAATCTAGATATCCTCGAAGATATATATGGTATCAATCTAAGACCATTAGCAAACTTTGCTGAAGAAACATATAAAGATGCCATAGTATGGAAACCAAGACATACTAAAGATGAAGACTATTTAACTAGTTCAGATGTAAGACAATCAGCCAAAATACATAAAGCCATATCAGTAATAATGTATAAACTCGAAGGTATCTTCGCAGAAAAACATCCTGAATACAAAATGACTCATCGTAGACTATTAGATAAAATAGATTATGAAAATAATGAAATAACAATAGATGGTAATACATATCATCTTGAAGATACAGACTTTCCTACTATTGATAAGAATGATCCATATAAGTTAACCAAAGAAGAAGAAAAAATAATCTCAGACTTAGTAAGGTCATTCTTAAATAGTGAGTCATTGCAGCGACATATGAATATCTTAATTGAAAAAGGAAGTATGTATAAAATAGTCAATAATAATTTAATGTATCATGCCTTAGTACCATTAAATGAAGATGGAACGTTAAAAGAAGTAACTATAAATAATGTTACAACATCAGGTAAAAAACTATTTGACTACATAGATTTATTAGTCAGAAAAATGTTTTATTGTAGAACACAAAATCAAGAAGAATTAGATTTAATGTGGTATCTATGGTGTGGCCCAGACTCACCATTCTTTGGTAAAGATAAAATGACCACTCTAGAAAGAGTATTAATAAAAGATAAAAAATCACATAAAGAAAAAAGAAATTATTATTATCAGTATCAAGAAAATAAAGAAGTTATGGAAAATATAATGAAAGATTTTGGTATTACAAATTTAAATAATGCTCATATAATAAATGGTCATATTCCAGTAGAAAGAATAAATGGAGAAGTCCCATTAAAAGCAGACGGTAAAGTAATAGTAATTGATGGAGGCTTCTCTAAAGCCTATCAAAAAACAACAGGAATTGCTGGTTATACATTAGTATCAGGATCAACAGGTATGCGAATTATTGCTCATGAACCATTTACCTCTTTAGAAAGTGCTATACTAAATAATGAAGATATTCACTCATCTATAGATATAGAAACAAATCCAGAATATCGTATTACTATCGCAGATACTGATAAAGGAAAAAAATTAAAAAGCCAAATAAACAATCTAAAAATGTTAATAGAATGTTATAAATTAGGTCTAATACATGAAAATAAAGAATATAAATATGTAAAAGTATATAAAAAAACAAAAAGATGATTGTAAATAAAAATAAATTATGATAAAATAATAATGTCCTTTGAAAAAGACATTATTAATGGTCTGTTGGTGAAGTGGCTTAACACATTGCCCTCTCAAGGCAACATTCATGGATTCGAATTCCATACAGATCACCATATTAAATACTAAGACTGGAGTAACATCCGGTCTTTTATATAATATAAAATAATATCAAAGATATAATTAAAGATATTAATACCTGATATATTCTACCAATAAAATAATTCCTATATCTTATCTTCTCATCTAAAATAGATATAACTTGCATATGAATAGATAAACCACCAAAAGATATAATACCTGAAGATAATATAACTTTAAATATATTACTAATATTCATCTTAGATAGATGCTCCAGTCCCATAGTCATCTCTAATATACTCTTAATACCAAGAGATAAATGACTATTCAAATGAAATATATTAATAATTAAAGTACTAAGTATTAAAAATAAACATACAGTAACAGATATCATAAGCAGAGAATTAATACTCTTCTTAATAGAACTAGAAAATATCTCAGTAAAAGTTTGACTTTTACTACTTTTAGTTATACAATTATTATTGGTTAGAGTATTCTTATTTCTAATTAAAATACCAAGTATAATACTACTTAAATAAGTACTAATAAGTATAATTACTCCATATTTATTATTATTTAAATATAATACTCCAACAGTATTTAAAACAAATAAAGGATTAGGAAAATGATTAAATAATAATAAATGTTCTGCTTCTTCTTTAGCTATTAAATTATTATTATAACTAGTAATAATATTCATAGCATTAAGAGGAAAACCAGATACCAACGAAAGTAATACTATTAAAGTAGCATTATTACTAATATTAAATATTTTAGATATAAAATTAATTATCTTATTAGGTATATACTTAGTAAAATTATAATTAATTAATATATCAGAAATAATAAACATTGGAAGCATTGAAGGGACCAAAGTATTAAACCAAATATAAAAAGAATTAATAATAGTTTCTGATACAATAGTTTTATTAAATAATATGACTATTAAAATAATAAAAGTTAATATAACAATAATTAAATTAGAATATTTTTTCATAATAGATTATATGATATAACATAAGAAAATAGAAATGGAGAAGAATATGAAAGAAAAAATAAAAAACTTTATTAAAGAAAATTATAAGTTCATATTAGTATTAATATTATTAGTATTATTTACCACAATAAGATTACCATACTATATTATGACTACTGGCGGTACTATAAATATTACCGATAGAGTAGAAATGACTGGCTATGAAAAAGATAAAGAAGGATCTATTAATATGCTATATGTTAGTGAATACGATGCTACGCCATTTTCTTATCTGGTAGCCAAAATAAAAGGAGAAGAAATAAATAGTAATAAAGATAGAAAAATATCAAATGAAAGCGTTAAAGATATAAATAAAAGAAATAAAATAATGCGTGATAATTCTCTAGATACAGCCACTATTGTTGCTTATAAAGAAGCAGGTAAAACTATAAATATCAAAAGTAAGAAAAACATAGTTATGGCTAAGACTAATGATAATAACTTTGAAGTAGGAGATATTATTCTCACCGTAAATGGTAATGTTTGTGAAGATGTTACCGCTATTAGAGAAATAATAAATAATAGTAATGAAAATGATATAATAAAATTTAAAGTATTAAGAGATAATAAAGAAATAGAAATAGAGGGTAAAGTAGTACTGGAAGATAATAGAAAAATAATAGGTATCTTAATAACTACTAATTATGAATATGATCTAGATCCAGAAATAACTATTAAGTTTAAAAATAGTGAATCAGGTTCTTCTGGAGGTTTAATGTTAACTCTTACTATTTATAATGCTATATCAGGCGAAGATCTAATTAAAGAAAGAAATATTGCTGGTACTGGTACTATAAATCTAGATGGCACTGTTGGAGAAATAGATGGTGTAAAATACAAAATAATGGGAGCTCATAATAATAATATGGATATTGTCTTTGTACCAAGTGCCAACTATGAAGAAGCTATTAACATCAAAGAAAAATATAACTACGATATGAATATAATTAAAGTGGATACATTTAACGAGGCATTAGAATATTTAAGAAATAATTAATAAATATCCTCTTAAGCCTATAATAGTCTTAATAGGCACAATAGAGCCTAGGTCTCTATTGTGAAAGCTTATTTATTTTCTAAATACTTATTGCAAAATATAATTACTTATGGTATTATTAGTATGTAAAAAATAGTGAAAAGGAGGCCCTTCTTATGAAAAAAACAGTAATTAGAAATGTTAACTATTTGTTAATTTGGGGGGGGGGCTTGAAAGTCTATTAACTTATATAAATAATGGAATTATAGATAGTTTAAATATAAAGACTATAGGGAAAACTAATAGAAATATTAGTCTTTCTTTATAGTCTTTTTTGTTTGAGGTGATGTATCAAATGAAAAAGAGAGTAGTAATAGTATTAATAATAGTAATATTAGTTTTAATAGGCTTTTTATATCAAACATTTGCAATGTCTAATACTATAACCGAGTCTAATGATACTTATATAGTAAATGTTAGCGATAATACTAGTATAACTTTACCAGCCAGAACATCAAGAAAAGTATATTATAAACTAACCAATACCAACGAAGGAACTGTAAAATACGGAGTAGGCTATTCAGGAACTAATGTAGAAGCTAGAGTATATGAAGATACTAAAGATGCTGAAACAGGTTTAATAGATTATATGGAAAATAAGTTTATTAAATTAAAATTAATAAATAATGGTACTACCAGTAGTACTATTACTTTAAAAACTATCTTAGGCTATGAAAAGGGTGGCGACTTAATAGTACCAAGTGGTGTAACGCTAGTCAAAAACAAAGTTAAATTAGTAAACTTTATGAGACTAACCGAGACAAATCCTAATGCTACCTCTAACTTTCTAAATACTACTTTAACAAGAAATACCATTGAAACATTAACTATAACAGATGATAATCTTGTTCCAACAGATGCCTTAGGTAGCTTTGATGTATCAAGGAATAATGATGGCACTGTTATGCTTTGGTATACAAAGGGAACTAGTGATAATTTATATAATGTCTATATCGGTGCCGAAGGTGGAAAAGTATACATTACAAACTGTTATTATTTATTTTCTTACTTAACCGGCGTTACTAAAATGGACTTTACTTATTTTGATACATCAGAATCTACCTGGATGGAGTCAATGTTTAAATATTGTACTTCAGTAAAAAAATTAGACTTAAGTATGTTTGATACGAGTAAAGTAACCTATATGAGCAGTATGTTTGATCACTGCGATGCTTTGACGAGCTTAAATGTAATTGGTTTTAATACCTCAAAAGTAACCAATATGACTAGTATGTTTAGTAATTGTCAATCCCTTGAAAGCATTGATTTATCTAATTTTGATACAAGTAACGTTACCTCTATGAGAACAATGTTTTTGAAAAATTATACTCTAAAAGAATTAAACTTAAGCACATTTAACACATCAAAAGTAACATCTATGAATGCTATGTTTCAGTATTGTACTTCACTTACTAAGTTAAATATAAGTAGTTTTGAAACATCAAATGTAACCAACATGTCCGCTATATTTTCTTATGATAGTAAACTTACTCTTATTGATATGCGAAATATGACTTTTACTAGTAAACTAACTGATGCCAATTCAATGTTTTATAGTGCCTCAAATAATGCCACTATATACGTTAAAAGTAATACAGAAAAAACTTGGCTAAATACTAATTATAGTAGTTTAACCAATGTTATCGCAGTTAGTTAATTACAAGTAATTATTAGTTTAGGTATTCTAATAATTACTTTTTTAATATTTATTTATTAGTTCTTAAAAATATAATATTTATATCTTTTCAAAATAACTAAAATGTATTATAATTAACTTATGAATAGGAGATTACAAAATGAGAAAGAAAAGAAAATTAAATATTAGTAAAATAGTAGTATTAATTGTCGTCGTAGTAATCATAGTACTAGGAGTATTCTTTATAGTAAGAAAAGCTAATGAAAATAAAAAACTTTTTATGATAGAACTAACCACTATTGAAGAAGCCAATACTTTTACCAAAGATAACAATCTAAAACTAGAAGTAAGTTATGAATATAGTGATGAAATAGCGAAAGATAAAATAATATCTCAAAATATTAAAAAGGGTACTGAATTAAAAGATACTGATACCATTGTAGTAGTGGTATCCAAAGGAAAAATAGATAAAGAAAAACTAGCTTCTGATGGCATAAACGAATTAGGTAAAGTACCAATAATGATGTATCATGGTATTAGAGAGAGAACTAGTTCTAGTACTGGTACAACAGGAGGTAATGTTGACAAAGATGGTTATAATAGAACACCAGAAGCCTTTAGGCAAGATCTAGAGTTTTATTACGAAAATGGCTATAGAATGATAAGATTAGATGATTATATTAATGGCAAAGTAGATGTTGAATATGGAAAAAGCCCAATAATACTTACCTTTGACGATGGTAATGAAGATAATATCAAAGTAACAGGATTAGATGAAAATGGTAATATTATTATTGATAAAAATAGTGCTGTTGGTATTCTTGAAGAATTCAAAAAGAAACATCCTGATGCTAACGTTACAGCAACTTTCTTTGTAAATGGCGGCATTTTTAATCAAAGCGAGTATAATGAAAAAATATTAAAATGGATGGTAGATAATGGCTATGACATAGGTAACCATACCCAAACTCATCTTGATATAAAGAAATCAAGTAGCGATAGAGTCCAAAAAGAAATAGCTTATGTTTATGATAAACTAGAAGAAATGATCCCAGGTAAATATGTAAAAATAATAGCTTTACCTTTTGGTAGTCCATATGTTAAATCTCATGATAATTTTAAATATGTCTTATCTACTACCTATAATGGTAAAACATATAATACTGAGGCTGCTCTAAGAGTAGGTTGGGAACCAGAAGTATCTTGTTTTGATAAAGACTTTGATAAAACTTTCTTAAAAAGATGCCGTGCTTATGATAATAATGGTAAAGAGTTTGATATAGAGATGGTCTTTAAGAACTTAGAAAAAAATAAATATATATCTGATGGTGATCCTAATACGATAACAATTAAAGAAAGTAATAAAGATAAATTAGTAGAAACAAATATGAAGATTATTACCTACTAGGAAAGGAACAAATATGAAGTTAAACAATAAGGGATTTGCTATAACTGGAATATTATATGGATTACTTATATTATTTGCTCTTCTAGTGGGCTCTTATTTAACAATATTGACTGCTAGAAAAAATAGATTAGATGGTATTGTCGAAAATATTGAAAATGAATATGGTGGAACTTATACTTTAACACTTCAAAAAGGTGAAGGAATAAGTGTTATATATTATTCAAAAGATAACATAAATTTTACACAAGTAGATTCTCCAATTGATGTAATAAAAGGCGATGTTATCTACTATTATGCTACCGCTAGTAATAATTATTTCACTAATTGTTCTAGCAAAGATAAAGCTTGTTCAGTAAAAATAAAGGATGGCAGTGAAGAATTAACAATAACAGGCTCACTACAGAGTTATACTTTAAGATTAGTTTCGGGAACGGGTGTTGATTCTGTTTGTTATAAAACAAATGATACTAGTACCTACACTTGTAGTACTACTACTATAATAGTATCACTACAGCATGGAACAATATATTCCTATTACGCCACCGCTAAAGAAGGATATACTTTAGATAGCTGTAACTCTCTTCAAAATGCCTGCAGTGCTAAAATAACAAAAAATACTATAAAAATGATATCTAGTAATCCAACCTTTAATATAGTAACTGTAACTTTAGTAATAGATGATGAAGATAAAGGTATGACAACAGTAACTAAAGGTGATAAATATACTAAGACATTTACTACACCAACTAGTAATTTATCAGTAACTTGCACAAATGGCCAACAGGCCTACCTAACTACCACAGGTACTAATGGTTCAATAACAATAGACTCAGTAACAGCAACTACTAAGTGTACCATTACATATGATTAAAAATATTAAAGGAATGATATTATGAATAGAAGAGGATTTACATTAATTGAAACAGTTATGGTAATAGCCATATTAGGAGTATTAATGCTAATATTAGTACCCAATGTTATTTTATTAATTAATAAAAACAATACAAAATCATGTCAAAGTATAGAAGATAGCGTTAAGAATGCTGCTAAAATATATGTAACAAATAATAAATATCAGTTAGGATTTAGCTGTGATACAGCCAAAGAAATAACCATTCAAACCCTAGTGGATGCGGGAGACTTAAAACTTTCTGATAATAAATTAGTCAATCCTGCCAGCGGTGAAAATATCCCATTAAATAGTACAATCAAAGTTACTTATAATTGTACTACCAAAGATTTTGGTTATGAATTTAAATTAAATTGTAGTTAAATATTGTATTTTAAAAAAATATATGATAGAATTAAAGAAGAATAGGAGAGATTATTATGGCACTAAGTAAGTTAAAAAAATTTGTAACTGAAGAAGTTATGGATGAAAATAATGAAGACGAATATTATGATACTGATAAAGCAGTAGTACCAGGAAATGGAAAAATGATATTACTAGAACCTCGAGCTTATTCTGAGAGTCAGCAGATTGCAGACCACCTAAAGAAAAGAAATACCGTAGTAGTTAACATGAAGAGAGTAACACCAGATCAAGCCAAAAGAATTGTAGACTTTTTAAGTGGTACAGTATACGCTCTTGGAGGAGACCTTCAAAAGATAGGCATGGGAATATTCTTATGTACTCCTAAAAACGTAAATGTTGAAGGTACAATCAGCGAAGAAGACGATAAAAATAAAAAGAAAACAGATATAGATTTAGAATGGTAAGATAAGTAGGTGACTTATGAAGAGATTTACTATAGTACAAAATGGCTATAATATTGAAGAAGTAAATAGATTTATTGATATAGTCATTAAAAGACTAGAAAAATTAAATAATGATAATTCTCTTTTACAAGTAAAGATCTCTTCATTAGAGGAACAACTAAAAGAGAAAAAAACAGAAGAAGTAAAATTATCTGAAGCTATTCTTGCCGCTCAGCAGACTTCAGATCGAATCAAAACCCTTGCTCGTGAAGAAGCAAATATGATTGTCGATCAGGCCAGAAACAATGCTAATTCTATAGTCCATGAAGCTCTTTTAAATGCTGAAAAAACCGAGCATGAAGCCATGCTTCTAAAGAAGAATATTACAGTATATAAAAATAGAGTAAAAAATATCATAAAATCTCAACTTGAAATAGCAGAAGACTTAGATAAATATGATTTAGATAATTAATACCATTATTGGTATTTTTTTCTTTTAAACATATTGATAAAAAATCAAAAAAAAGATATAATTAATATGTGATAAAGAGGAGATGGTATTAGTGATAAAGAAAGCTGTTATGGAAGTGCTTCCGGATGTTTGGCCAATGTTAATAATAATATTAGTAATAGTATGTAGTCTAAGAATAACATACTTAATAACCAAACATAAGAAGTTTTTAGTACATAGAGAGATAATATACTTAATATCAATAATATACCTATTATGTCTATTCCATGTTGTAACATTTCAAGATATAAACTATGGAGCCTCTAACTTTGTACCATTCAAAGAAATATTTAGATATAGTATAGGTTCACCAAAATTCATAAGAAATGTTATAGGTAACATAATGCTCTTTGTACCATTTGGTTTTCTATCTTCATATCTATTAAAAAATAGAAAATTTAGCGTAGTAACCATCTTAACCCTAATAGCCTCACTTACCATTGAAACAGTACAGTATTACATTGGCAGAGTATTTGATATAGATGATATCATTCTAAATATAATTGGTGGAATAATAGGTTTCTTAATATACATAGGATTAGATGCCATTAGAAATAAAGTAAAAATATTCAGAAATGATACTGTATTAGATATTCTAATAATAATAATTTTAGTATTAGTTATCCTATATTCATTTAATATAAATATATTTGGTATGATAGGGGGAATAATATAATGTTTGAAATAATAAATAATACCAATAAAGAAATAAAAGAATTAGATAAACTTGAAAAATATATGAATTTTGTCGTAGAAAAATTAGAATTAAAAGAAGCTATCTTTAATATAATTTTTGTAAGTAACGAAGAAATACATAATATAAATAGAGAATATCGTCATACTGATAGAGTAACTGATGTTATATCATTTGCTCTTGAAGATAATCCTGATATAGTCTATGATTCCTTTAGACTACTAGGAGATATCTATATAGCTATAGATGTTGCTTATGATCAGGCTGTAGAATATAACCATTCTAGAGAAAGAGAAGTATGTTTCTTAGCTACGCATGGATTACTTCATCTACTTGGATATGATCATATGACTGAAGAGGAAGAAAAAGTTATGTTTGGTAAGCAGGAGGAACTACTAAATGAGTTTGAAATCACAAGATAAAAGAACTTTTAAAAGTAGTGTTAAAAACTGTTTAGATGGCATAGGCTATGTAACAAAGAGTGAAAAAAATTTCAAAAGAGAAATAGCCCTTGGTATTATAGCTTTACTATTATCGTGCATACTAAAAATAGACAAAATAGAGTTTATCATTGTCTTAACTATGATATGCTTAGTACTTACTACCGAAATAATAAATACTGCGATAGAAAGAACAGTAGACTTAGTTACCAAAGAATACCATGAACTTGCTAGAATAGCTAAAGATGTATCCGCAGGTAGTGTATTAGTAACAAGTATTTTTGCATTAATAATAGGAATAATAATATTTATGCCTAAAATAATTACTTTACTAGGAGGCTTATAATGGAAGAAAGTTTAAAGAGATTATTAAAAAATAGTTATAGTCCATATTCTGGCTTTAGAGTGGCTGCGATATGTTTAATGAAAGATGGTAAGTCTTTCGGTGGAGTGAATATTGAGAATGCTTCTTATGGAGCCACAATATGTGCTGAAAGAGTAGCTATAGATACCGCGATTGCCAGTGGTTATACTAAAGGAGATTTTAGCAAACTATACGTTATGTGTGATAGTGAAAAGGTTTCTAGTTGTTGCTTTATATGTAGGCAAGTAATTAGTGAATTCTTTAGTATAGATTCAGAAGTAACATTGTATAGTAATGATGGTGATAAAGAAGTATATACAGTGAAAGAACTATGTCCCTATCCATTTGGAAGTGAAGATTTAAAGGACTAAAGTTCTTTTTATTATGTTCACTTTGAGTCTAAGGTCTCAAAGTGTTAGATTAAGCCTTATTCTAAGTCTTAATCTAATATATCAACCATATCTATTATATATAAGAGAAGGTATATACCTAAATGCAAAATGTAACTGAATAACCTTTACTAAAACAATATAAAATGGTATAATTAACTTGTATTTAGGAGGTATTATGAAAAGTGGATTTGTTAGTTTTATAGGAAGACCAAATGTAGGTAAAAGTACATTACTTAATAGTATATTAAATAAGAAAGTAGTAATTACTTCAAATAAACCCCAAACGACGAGAAATTTAGTACAAGGAATATATAATGAAGATGATACTCAAATAGTTTTTGTGGATACACCAGGTATTCATAAAGCTCATACCAAGTTAGGAAGAGTATTAAATAAACAAGCTTATTTTACTATTGACGACGTTGATATTATAATCATGGTTGTAGATATTACTGAGAAAGTAGGAAGCGGTGACAAGTTTGTTATCGATATACTAAAAAATATTCAAAATAAGCCAGTATTCTTAGTAATAAATAAAATAGATAAATTACCTCGTGAGGAAATACTATCCAAAATAGAAGAGTATATGTCTCTATATAACTTTACTGAAGTAATACCAGTATCAGCCAAAAAGAAAGATAATGTAGATAGGTTAATTGAGGTAATAAAGAAATATCTACCTGATAATATCAAATACTTTGATTCAGATACAGTAACTAATAGTTCTCCAGAGTTTACAATATCCGAATTAATAAGAGAAAAAGTACTAGAACTTACTGACGAAGAAGTACCACATTCAGTAACTTGTGTTGTAGACGAATTATATGAAGAAGAAAAGATCATAAATATAGGTGCTTCCATTATTGTCGATAGAGAGAATTTAAAAAAGATTATTATAGGTAAAAATGGTAGCATGATTAAAGAAATAGGTATTAGAGCTAGAAAAGATATTGAAGAATATTTTGGTAAACAAGTATACTTAGATTTATTTGTTAAAGTAATACCAAAATGGCGTGATAAAGAAAAGTTCTTAAATATGATTGGATATAAAGATTTTTTGAATAAATAATCTATAAATATCACAAAATATAAATAGGTGATAAGAAATGAATAAAGAGGATTTATGGCTATTATTTAAAAATACTGGTAAAATAGAATATTATTTAAAGTATAAAAATTATGGCAAAGAAGGAAAATAATATGTACAAAAAAATAGAGGGCGTTATAGTTAGCGAATACCCTTTTGAAGAAAGCAGTAAAATAATAAATATATTAACTAAAGATGGAGAATATAATATAATAGCAAAGGGAGCTAAAAAAATAAAAAGCCCCCTTTTTGCGGTTACTAATAAATTTACTTTAGGCATATTTAATATTCAGTATAAAGAAAAAGGACTATCTAAATTAATAGATGCTGATATTATAAACAATTATAGTACTATCAAGAAAGATATAAATAAAGTAAGTTATGTAACATATATAACAGAATTATGTTTAAAAGTATATAAACATGAACCAAGTAGTAATATATATGATTTATACTTAGTATCTTTAAATAAAATAAATGAAGGCTATAATTATGAAATAATATTTAATATATTAAGATTAAAATTATTAGACTATCTTGGCATTAAACCAGTAATAGATAAATGCATTGAATGTGGTAATACCCATAATATCGTAACAATATCTAGTTATTTAGGCGGTTATGTCTGTAGGGACTGCTACCGAAATGAAAAAATAGTATCACCAAAGACAATAAGTTTAATAAGAATGTTATATTATGTTGATATATCTAAAATAACTAGATTAGATATATCTAAAGAAACAATGAAAGAAATAGAAGATTTTATTAATGATTATTATGATAGATATTCAGGAATATATCTAAAAAGTAAAACACTATTAGACTATATTAAATAAAATATACTAGGTGATATAAATGAAATATATTATTATTCCTCTTTTAGTAGGAATAATTACCCAGTGTATTAAATTTATAATAGAAACTATTGAAACAAAGAAAATAAACATACTAAGATTATTTGATGGAATGGGTGGAATGCCTAGTACTCATAGTAGTCTCACATCCTCTCTTAGCACTATAATTTACTTAAGTTATGGAATAAATAATCCCTTAACAAGTATAGTAATAATATTTTCTCTTTTAATAATATATGATTCTATGGGGATAAGATATGAAAGTAGTAAACATGCCTATATACTAAATAAAATAACTGATTCTAACTTAAATGATAGACTAGGTCATAAGCCTATAGAAACATTACTAGGAGTCTTTCTAGGTATTATCCTTACAATAATATTTAATAAAATATTATTATAAAAGGGTATCTTTTTCTTAACATATTTGATATACTCATATCAGATAAAATCTTACTCATGGAGGAATATTATGCTAGAAAATAACGATAAATATTTTGAAGTTTTAAATGATATTAAGAGAACTTTGACTATTACTAGAAATAAAGTTGTAGAAAATGTCAATAAAGAATTAGTTTTAATATATTAAAATATTGACTTAAAACTTGCTGAAAATAACAAATGGGGCTCATCATTCATTGACGCATTAGCAAAAGATTTAAAAATTGAGTTTCCAGCTTTAAAAGGAATGTCCGCTAGAAACTTAAGATATATGCAAAAATTTGCAACAGAATTTGATAATGATGAATTTTTGCAACATCATGTTGCAAAATTACCTTGATCTTCATTAACAACTAAATGGATCAGGTAAAAGATAAAGAACAGCGAAATTGGTATATTACAGAATCCGTTCAAAATGGTTGGTCTAGACCAGTTATAGTTCACCAAATTGCAAGTAAATTATATGAAAGACAAGCATTGCTAGAAAATAAAACTACTAATTTTGATAAAACATTACCATTTCCAAATAATGATCAAGTAAAAGAATTATTAAAAAGTCCTTATATATTTGATTTCATAACTGCTGACAAAGATTTAAAAGAATTAGATATCGAAAAACAGTTAATTGTCAATATAACTAAGTTATTGTTAGAATTAGGCAGTGGTTTTGCTTCTGTTGGAAGACAGTATCATTTAGAAATAGAAAATGAAGACTATTATATAGACTTATTGTTTTATAATTTAAAGTTAAGAAGTTATGTTGTAATCGAACTAAAAACAACAGAGTTTAAACCAGAATACGCAGGCAAACTTAATTTCTATTTAAGTGCAGTAGATAGATATATTAAAGGTGAAAATGACAATCCTACATTTGGAATGTTGCTTTGCAAGGATAAGAAAAAAATAACTGCGGAACTTGCATTAAAGAATATTAACAAACCAATCGGTATAAGTGAATATAAAATACTATCAGGAATACCAGCCTTTCTCGAAGATACCTTTCCTAGTATTGAAGATATAGAAAAGAGATTAGGCCAGGACACTGAGTAAGTTTAAATACCAAGTATATTAATAATTTATATAAACAAAAACTACCAAAAAGGTAGTTTATTTCTTTATCTTACTAATTAACTTAATAATACCATATAACCATTTATTAATTACTAAATCATAGCTTCCAATAGTTTCATATACTTTTCCACCAAATCCCATTTTAAATAAATAGTTACCATTGCTCTTATCCATATTTTTAATAGGACCAAAATTAAATATTTTATATCCTTCATCAAGATACTTCTTAATAATTTCCCATTTAATTAGGTGCGAAGAATAAAATTTAGCCAAGTCTTTATTATATACTTCGTCCATAAAATATATCTCTCTATTATTCTTAACTATAAGTATAGCACCAATATTAGTACCTTTGGTAAACTTAGTATATATATTAGTGGCCTTAATAATTTCATTATTATATTTAGTTATAGCTTTATCAGATTCCATCTTTCTATTAATTAATGAAGCAGTTTTATTAACAAAAGGATCTTGCATTATACTATTTAATTTATCATTAATTTCATCTTCTTTTTTTAATAGAAAACGATAATTATTAATATACTTCTCAGGATCTATTTTAGCAAAATATATTTCAGCCTTATTATCTTCACTAGTGAAATTATTTAGTATATTCTTAATTTTTTTCCCATCAGCAGTAGAATCTATATTAAGAATAGTATCAATACTATTATTTTCGTCTCTATATATAGTAATAGCTCTCTGAAGAGCTAAATTAATATTTCTCTTAGTATTAGAATTAAACATCTTATAAGTCTCATTAGGAGTCTTCTCAGTCTCTAATACAACCTTTTTCATTGAAGTCTTTTCATTTTTTCTAAAAGATAATTCATCCATAATTTTAATAATATTAGTATCAAAATATATTACTTCACCATTTTTATCAAACATCTTGTAAGTAGTAATATTATCAGTAGTTAAAAATACATACTTCCTAGTTTTTAAATAATCTTTCAAAGTATTAATAAAATCTTTAAATAAATTATCATTATCATAATCAATCAAAAAACAACCAGGTACATATCCAACTTTAAAATTTAATATTTCTCTTTCTAAAAGTAGAGTAGCCCCCATAAGAGTATTATCATTTTCATTAATAAAACCTAAATATAATTTGCCATAATTCTTCATTGAATTAGCATACTCAGTAGTCTGTCTAAAATTTCTCGCACTATGTATTTTAGCATAATTCTTAAATTGAATATCTGTAAGTTCTATTATTTTCATATAATACCTCCGTTTACAATTATACCATAAAAAAATTTAAATTAAAATAGTTTATTAACTATTGAAATAAAAAAATATTATTATAAAAAAATCTTGATAATATATATTTTTGTTTGCTATAATATGCATTAGAAATGAGGTATATATGTATGTATATAGCAAGATGTGAAACTAATGATAAGATAGATAATATAATATTAACTGGTTATGGAGGAGGTACAAGAAATAAAATAGCCTTACTTGAAGTAGAAGGTCATAACCTAGAAGAATACAAACTATCAAAGGAGAAATAATATGAAAAGGTGTAAGTGGTGTAATTTAAATAATCCTAAGTATATAGAATATCATGATAAAGAATGGGGAATATTGAATTTAGATGACAAATATTTATTTAAAATGCTTATTTTAGAATCTTTTCAGGCAGGACTATCTTGGGAATGTATTTTAAATAAAAGAGATGCTTTTGAAATTGCTTATGATAATTTTGATATAGATAAAATATGTAATTATACCGAAAATAAAATAAAAGAACTTCAGGAAAATAAAGATATTATAAGAAATAAATTAAAAATAAAAGCTAGCATTAATAACGCTAGAATATTTAGACAAATAAAGGAAGAATATGGTAGCTTTGGATCTTATATATTATCTTTTACCAATAATAAGATATATTATGAAATAGATAAAACAAGTTCAGAACTATCAGATAAAATATCTATAGATTTAAGAAAAAGAGGTATGAAATTTGTTGGTACTACAATAATATATTCTTATCTCCAAGCAGTAGGTATAATATATTCACATGATAAAGAATGCTATTTATATAAAGAATGACTTAAGTAGAGATAATCTACTTTTTACTTGACTTTTATTAAATATAATAGTATAATCAGTATGAAAAGTATGAAATGTATAACCAAGGAGGAAAAAATATGAATAAAAATAAATATATGGGAATAAGCAAAGTTGGAGAAAAGGGACAAATAGTAATCCCAAAGGAGGTAAGGGATATTTTTGATATAAATCCTGGCGATTCTCTTATAGTACTTGCTGATGCCAAGAAGGGAATAGCATTAGTAAAATCCGATGTGATCGAAGACGTTACAAATAATATACTTGGAGGAAATAATGATAAAAATAAATAATTTATCAAAAAAATACAAAGAAAAATATGCAGTTAATAATTTAAATTTAAAAATAGAATCAGGTGAATTATTTTCTTTACTTGGAACAAATGGAGCAGGAAAAACCACTACGATAAAGATGTTATCAACATTAATATTACCTACTAGCGGAGATGTTAAAATGAATGATTTAGATTTAATAAAGGACTCTGCTAAAATAAAAGAAATAATAAATATTTCACCTCAGGAAACAGCAATAGCACCAAATTTAACGGTAATGGAAAATTTAAATTTTATGGCTGGTATTTATCAAATAGAAAATAAAGAAGCTAAAATAAGAAAATTAGTAAATATATTCAAATTAGAAGATGTATTAAAACAAAAAGCTAAAACTTTATCTGGCGGCTATCAAAGAAAATTATCAATAGCAATATCATTAATAAATACTCCAGAAATATTATTTTTAGATGAGCCAACATTAGGACTAGATGTAATAGCAAGACATGATTTATGGAATATAATTGAATCTTTAAAGGGAAAAACCACAATAATTCTTACGACACATTATATGGAAGAAGCCGAAATATTATCTGATAGAATAGGAATAATGAATAAGGGAAGATTGATAGAACTTGGTACAGCCAAAGAATTGACAAAGAAAAAGAAAGCAGTAAGTTTTGAAGAGGCATTCATAAAAATAATAGAGGAGGACAAATAATGCGAGCTTTAATTTTTGCACAAAGAAATTTTAAAGAAATAATAAGGGAACCACTTAGTATAATATTTGCTGTCATTTTACCGCTCTTTCTTCTTTATGTCTTTCAGCAGTTTAAAATACCAAGTGAGATCTATAATATAGAAAATTTTACTCCAGGAATAATTATATTTAGTTTAGCATTTATAACGATGTTTACAGCCTCTTTAGTTGCTAAAGATAGATGCTCTTCTTTAACTGCAAGACTTGGAGTAAGTCCTATGTGTGGTGTTGATTATATTTTTGGGTATATATTAGCAGTTATTCCAATGATAATAATACAAAGCGTATTGTTTTTTATAGTGGCAATTATGCTTGGACTAAAGTTTAATGTTAATGTTATATATACAATTTTGACAGTAGTTCCAATATCATTATTATTTATTTTATTTGGAATATTGATAGGAACACTGACTACCGAAAAATCTTCTTTGGGAATTTCAAGCATAGTTGTTCAGCTAGTAGCTTTTACAAGTGGAATGTATTTTACTACCGATATGGTTGGCAGTACCTTTAATACAATATGTCATATATTACCATTCGAAAGCACATTAAATATTATAAAAGGAATATTAAATGGTAATTATAGCAATATGTTACATGATATTATAATAGTTAGTATTTATACATTTACCATAATGATATTAGCGGTAATTTTGTTTAAAAGAAAAATAATAAGTGATAATAAATAAAAAGCAGCCTTCAATACTGCTTTTATTTATTAAAATTTTCTATATAAACCAATTGCTTTACCTAATATGGTGGCATTTTTTAGTATAATAGGTAACATGTAGTCATTTTCAGGTTGTAATCTAATATAATCTTTTTCTTTAAAATATCTTTTGATAGTAACTTGATTTTCTTCATCCATTGCTACAACAATATCACCATTTTTAACATTTTCTCCTCTTTCAACGATTACTATGTCTTTATCAAATATACCAGCATTAATCATTGAATCACCTTCAACTTTAATGGTAAATACTTCTTTTCTTTTTGGAAGTAGGTAAGTAGGTAATGAAATTACCTCATTAGGTATTTCAATTGCTTCAATTGGATTTCCCGCTGTTACTTTGCCAAGAAGTGGTACTGTAACTACCTCATCATTCTTATTTTCAAATTCATTTGGTACTTGTAGTTCCAACAAGTGATTACTTCCTTTGCCTCTTTTTAAATATCCTTTTTCAATTAATTTTTTTACATGTACATGAGCAGTAGCAGGTGAGCTTAAATTAAAGTTTGCTGCTATCTCACGAATAGAAGGCGGATATTTCTTTTGAGCAGAAAATTTTTTTATATATTCTAAAATATCTTTTTGTCTTTTTGTTAATTTTCCTTCTTTGACCATACAATGTCTCCTTTCATTTATAATGTTAACACATAAAGTGTAAAATGTCAAACAAATATTCGTATAAAAAACATTTTAATATTGACACGAACATTTGTATATGCTAAAATTAATAATGTAAGAAGGAGATGTGATAGATATGAGTTTTGTCAAGAAAAATAAAGGAGCAATAATTTTTTATTTGATTTTGGTTTTGTCTACATTAGTAATTATCCAAAATAATAATAAAAATTTAGAAGAGAATAATGGATATGTCTATCTCGTGAGATAGATTTTTTTTTCTATCTTTTCAAATTTAAAAAAATATATTATAATATTAGTGAAAGAAGGTATATTATGAATAATAAAGTTATGAGTGGAAAAACCGCTAAAATATTGGTAATAGTTAGTGCATTTTTTCTTATATTATTGGGAGTTGGATTATATGAACTATTTGATTATCAAGGCTATGGGGAGAAGAAAGCCAATAATACATTTGTCAATTACAATGTTAAAGACTATATAGAAACTACACCAATTGTTTTTAATAATTATAGTGATGTTTATTCAAGTATAAATGTCTCTAGATTATCATTTAAAAATTTAGATGATAATTTAATTAAGTCATTTATAAATGAAGAAAATGAATTAATTGATTATATAAATAAATATTATAATGAAATAAAAAAAGAAAAAAACTATACTTCTGACAATACTGTAACTACTTTAATAAAGACACAAGTTAATAGTACGGTTCTATCTGTATTTTACGAAATTGATTTTAAACTTCAAAATATTAATAGAAATTATGTGTTAACTTTAAATATTGACCTAAGGACCAATAAAATATTAACTACAGAAGACTTACTTTTGAAATATAACTATACTAAAGAGTATATTTCAGAGAAAATATTTAATGATGATGTTTTGATAGGCAATGACGAAGTTGTTATTGATAAAAATACAAATATTTCATTAACAAAAAATGATATTGAAAAAAAGAAAAATGAATATATGCAAAGAATAACTGATGATTTTAATAATATAATAAAAGTGTATATCGAAAATAATTCTTTAGTTTTAGTTTATAATAAGAAAGATTTAAATGATTTATTCTTTGAAGATGCTTATAATAATGAATTAAAGATAAAATATTTGAAGTAAAATTTACAAAAATGTGACTTTATGATATACTAAATTTGCTGGGAGGAAAAAGCAATATGGAAAAAGACATTTATTATACAAGAGTTTTGCCATTAGTTAGATATGAAAAGAAAAAAACAAGAAATGGCAAAGAGCATACTGTTGTTGTAGATAATTTATCTAGAGAAGAGGTTTTGTCATTATCAAATGAAAAAGCAAGAATGCTATGGGACAATGAAAATGACTTATATGTAGCAGAACAGCCCATAACTTATCACGAAGGAATGAGTATAAAATTTTCAGTAGTTTATTTATATGATGAACTATCAGAAGAAGAAAAAATTAGATTTTTTGATAGAACAATAGTTTTACCATTAACAATTAAACCTGTTGTTAAAGTATATGGTGAGGATTCAAAAAGATTTTTCCCAAAAAGAAGAAGGCTCAAAAAGGAAGAAACTAAGTAATAGTTTACTTCTTTTTTTCATATATTGAATTGGTGATAGCATGAATGAAATAGATCCTAATAAGTATATCGATATTATTAATAGAAATAATAAAAATATAGCTAGGGGCAATAATAAAGGCATAAAAAAATATATGAAAGGACTTGCAATAAGAGTGCTAATAGTTTTAACTATATTTTTTTCTTTAGCTATTGCTTGCAACTATAATAGCAATTTAAAAGAAACTATCCATAAATATGTATTTACTGATGGAATATCCTTCACTAAAATAAAAAAAATATATAATAAATATTTGGGAGGTATTCTTCCTATAAAGAAAGAAATAAATACGCAAAAAGTATTTAATGAACAATTAAATTATGATGCTTTATCTGTATATTATGATGGAGTTAATCTTACTGTATCCGATTCATATTTAGTACCATCAATTACTGAGGGAATGGTAGTTTTTATTGGCAATAAAGAAAATTATAACAACACAATTATAGTTGAAGACTTGGATGGCGTGTATATATGGTATGGAAATATTAGCACAACATCACTAAAATTATATGACTATGTAGAAAAAGGAACATATATAGGCGAGATCAATAACAATAATTTATATATGGTTTTTAGTAAAGATGGTAAATATTTAAATTATGAAGAATATCTTAAATAAAATAGAATTTCATTATACTTATACAATAATGGCATTGGGGTTAGTAGTTACTGGCCATTTTGCTAATTTGGTAGTTTTTACTTCACTTATATTAATTCATGAATTTGGACATGCTATAATAGCATTAATATATAAATATAAAATAAAAAAAATAATCATTTATCCTTATGGCGGAATTACTAAGTTTGACTCACTAATTAATACTAAAATAGAAAAAGATTTATTTATAGCTATATCTGGAGTTATAGTACAGTCTATATATTTTTATATAATATTTTTTTTATATAGTAAAGGAATAATAAGGGAATATATATATAATTTATTCTTTATTTATCATCAAAGTATGCTTTTTTTTAATCTCCTTCCTATAATTCCTTTAGATGGTAGTAAAATAGTTAATTTAATATTTTCAAAATATTTAAGTTTAAACCTTTCTAATAATTTAACTGTTTTAGTCTCTTTTGTTGCACTGATAGTTTTATTAATTAGTAATATATATGAAAATAATTACTCAATGGTTATGGTGATATTTGTTCTTTTGCAGAATATTTGGGATTATTATAAAAAAATAGAGTATATATATAATAAGTTTATTTTAGAAAGATATTTGTATAATATAAATTATAAGTCACTTAAAATGATTAATGACAAAAATAAAATGTATAAAAATAAAATACATTTATTCAAAATTAATAATAAAATAATTCAAGAAAAGCAATTTTTAAGTGATTTTTTTAATAAAAAGCTTTAATTCGTTTGACTTGAGCACTATTTTATGATAAAATTGTATTGTTTTGAAGACCTCGAGTTGTTAACTCAACCACATTGAAAAGGTATAAGTTCGCTATGACACCTTAAGAGTGAGTCTTAAAAATAAGTGTAAGGAGGTAAGAAAATGAAAGCAATTATTGAAACTGGTGGAAAACAATATTACGTTTCTGAAGGTGCTACTATCTATGTTGAAAAACTAGAAGGTAACGAAGGAGATAAAGTTGTTTTTGATAAAGTCTTAATGGCTAATGGTGTAGTAGGTAATCCTTATGTTGAAGCTACAGTTGAAGGTACTATAGTAAAGCAAGGAAAACAAAAAAAATTAACTATATTTAGATATACACCAAATAAGAGATCTACTAGAAGAAAAGTAGGCCACAGACAACCATATACTAAAGTAGAGATTAATAAAATTAAGTAAGGGGTATTTTATGATTAAAGTAAAACTTACTAAAAATGGTGATTGTTTAAATAAGATTACCATTAGTGGACATGCCAATTATGACGAGTTCGGAAAAGATATTGTATGTGCTTCAGTGTCAAGCACAGTTATAACTACAATTAATATATTATTGTCTTTGAATAAAGACAGTATTAGTTATGACAATACAAAAGGACTAATCATAGATATACTAAAAGACGACGATACTACTAAAAAGATTATAAATGTATTAGTTTCTAATTTATTAGAGTTAGAAAGGGCATATCCTAAAAACATACAAATTAAGGAGGAAAATAATGAATAGATTAATGGAATTTAATATACAATTATTTGCCCACAAAAAAGGTC
>CAKOMD010000010.1:0-46013 GCA_934096555.1 uncultured Bacilli bacterium
GGAAAAAATAAGAGTTTTAATGATTGATGATAATGTTAATTTAGTAGAGATGGTTAAGGATTACTTTGAGAATCATCCTAAGATTGAAATTGTCGGTAGTGCTAATGATGGAATGGAAGGTTTGAATATTATTAAGGAGGGTAAACTTAAATATGACCTTATTGTACTAGATTTGATTATGCCAAAGAAAGATGGTATTGGTGTTCTTAAGGAACTTAAGAATTCTAATATTGCTTCTAATGTGATTGTAGCTACTTCTTATAATGCTCCTGATACGATAAGGAAGGTTAGTGAATATGGGGCTAATTATTATATACTTAAACCTTTTGAACTTCCTGACTTAGAAGAGAAGATACTAGATACTTTTAATACTAATAAGAGTAAGAGTATTAATCTTATTAGTAATAATCTTCAAATATCTATTAGTAAGATACTACATGAACTTGGTATGCCATCACATATTAAGGGTTATCAATATATTAGAGAGGCTATTTCAATGGTATATGATAATCCAGAGATAGTAGGAGGAATTACTAAGGAATTATATCCTACCTTGGCTGGTAAATTTGATACTACTGTATCGAGAGTTGAAAGGGCTATTAGACACGCTATTGAGGTATCTTGGAATAGAGGTGACTGGGATTTAATGGAAGAGGTATTTGGACATAGTGTGGATATTGATAAGGCTAAACCTACTAATTCGGAGTTTATTGTTACGGTGGCGGATAAACTTAGACTAGAGTATGTTAGATAATAAAAGAAAAGACAGTGATTGTCTTTTCTTAATAACCTAATACTTTTTCTAAACTTTCATCATTATCTATGTATTCTTGTACTTTGATTATACGATATTTCTTTTTGGTATCTCTAATTATTACTTCTTTGATACCGGAATTGATAATCATTCTTTTACATAGAGCACAAGGATTAGCGTTTTCGACATAGGTATGGTCTTTATAGTTTTTTCCTACTAGATATAGAGTGGAATCTATCATATCTCTTCTTGATGCACTGATAATAGCATTCTGCTCGGCATGAACACTACGACATAGTTCGTATCTTTCTCCTCTTGGGATATTTAGTTTTTCTCTTGTGCAATAGCCAAGATCGCAGCAGTTTTTTCTTCCGCGTGGGGCCCCAACATAGCCTGTTGATATTATTTCATCGTTTTTGACAATGATGGCTCCAAAGTTTCTTCTTAGACATGTTCCTCTTTCGACAACTGTTTCAGCAATGTCTAAGTAGTAATTTATTTTATCTATTCTTTCCATAATACACCTCTTATAATGATTATATCAAATAAAGTGTAAACTTGGAATAAAAACTATTCTTTTTTCATAATTTATGTTATATTATAGGTGTGAGTAAGGAGAATAAATATGGATAATGAGAATAAACCTATAATGGAGACTGAACCTTTTGATTATAAGGAGGATAATAGTGATATGAAAATGAAACTTAATAGAAGTAATGATGATAATAAGAAGAAAATTATTATGTATGTTGTTATAGGAGTAGTAGTACTTATTTTGATTTTGGTTATGATTTATATTATTTTTGGTAATAAGAAAGATAATACTGATAACAAGAAGAATGATACTGATATTGTAAATAAGGATGAAGATAAAGATAAGGATACTAATAAGAGTAATATGGGATATGTATCTTGTGATGATAATACTTCGCTTCTTAATGTGAGAAATTCTACTAGTGGGGATATTATTGATGGGTTATCCTGCTACAAGGAGGTTACTATTGAAGAGGAACTACCTGGTACGGATAATTGTAAGAAGTGGTATAAGATTAATTATGTGAAGAGGGGTAGTAATTATACTGGGTATGCTTGTGGTACTTATATTAAGATAGAAGATATAGATAAGAATACTCTTAAGACTGCTAAAGAGGTTATTGATAAGGCTAATAATTATTATGAGAATAGTGTTCTTAAGGCTTACTGTGGTGAGAATCTTGGGGAGACTAAGACTATTGAATATAATGAGAATGGTAATAGTTTTAAGGGGTATTATGTTAAGTCTGAGTATAAGAATCTTGAGGAGTTAAAGAAACATTTACTTACTTTCTTAGATGAATCACTTATTAAGACAGAACTTAAACTTTCGGATATTAATAATAAGAGAATGTATGATGACTACTATGAGATTGATGGTAATTTATATTGTAGGAATTATTCTGGTAAGGGATGGCTTACTAGATATACTGGTAACTATGATATTGAGATTACTAATAGTAGTGATAGTAGGATATCTGGTAATATTGTTTATGAATATTTAACTGAAGAGAGTACTTGTGATGTTAAGAACTTAGCTAAGTGTAGTAATTCTAATTTTAAATATGAACTTGGTAAGTTTAATATTGATAAAGTGGATAATAATTATGTTGTTACTAAGTTAGATTTTCACGAATAAAAATGTAAAATATATCAAAAAATACTTGATATATTTTTATTTTATGGTATTATAAATAACCAAGGAAGTGATGCACATCTACAATTAATTTTTAATTAGTTAGTATGTGCTTTTTTGTTTATTTGGAGGTCATCTTATGATTGAGACTAATTTACCGATATTGTACTTAAGAGAAGTAATATTACTTCCATTTAATGAAGTTAGATTAGAGTTTACTGAAGATAAAGAAAAGAATATTCTTGATATTTCGATGAAGAATTATGATAGTAATATTCTGCTTATTAATTTGGCTGATCCTCTTGAGGAGGCTCCTTTAATTAATGATTTATCTAATGTTGGTATTTTGGCTAAGATTAAGTCTAAGATAGATCTTCCTAATGGGATAACAAGGGTAGTACTAAATGGTATTGATAGGGTTACGATATCTAGTTATGTTGAGGATACTAAGGTATTATCGGCTTTTGTTGTTCCGACTAAAGAATATGATTATAATGAAGTAGAGGCTACGGCTTTAAAGAGAGTTTTATATCGTAAATTAGATGAGTATATTGATATTTCTCCTTATATGTCTAATACTGTTCTTGGTAGAATTAATGATGTTAAGAATATTAGTAAGTTATCTGATATTATAGTGGCAGAACTTCCTTTGGAATATAAGGATTTGATTAAGTATATAGAGATTATTAATCCGATGGTTAGAATTAAGAATATTATTGAAGATTTATCTAAAGAGATAGAGACTGTTAGATTAGAGAATGAAATTGAAGATAATTTGAAGGTTAAGTTAGAGGAAGATCAAAGGGAATATATGCTTAAGGAGAAGATTAGGCTTATTAAGGAAGAACTTGGTGAGACTGATTTAAAGGAAGAGGATATTAATAAGATTAGGAATAAGATGAATAGTCTTAATTTACCTGATAATATTATAAGAAGACTTAATGAAGAGATTGAGAGATATTCTCTTACTAGTAGTGCTTCGCCGGAAGTTACTACGATTAGGAGTTATATTGATTGGCTTTTGGCATTACCTTGGAATAATGAGAGTAAGGATATTACGGATATTAAGAAGATAGAGAGCACTTTGGATGAATCGCATTTTGGCCTTGATAGTGTTAAGAAGAGAATTCTTGAGTTTATAGCGGTTAAGAAGAAGACTAATACAGCGAATAGTCCAATACTTTGTTTGGTTGGACCTCCTGGTGTTGGTAAGACATCGCTTGCTAGTTCTATTGCTAGAGCACTTGGTAAGGAGTTTGTTAAGGTATCTTTGGGTGGTGTTAGTGATGAGGCTGAAATACTTGGTCATAGGAGAACTTATGTAGGGGCTTCTCCTGGTAAGATTATTCAGCAGATGAAGAAGGCTAAGACTTCTAATCCAGTATTTTTGATTGATGAAGTTGATAAGATTACTAAGGATTATAAGGGAGACCCAGCGTCAGCGTTACTTGAGATACTTGATAAGTCACAGAATAATAAGTTTTGTGATAATTATATAGAAGAAGAGTTTGATTTGAGTAAGGTACTCTTTATACTTACTGCGAATAATATTGAAAAAGTACCTGCTCCTTTACTTGATAGATTAGAGATTATTGAGTTATCTAGTTATACGATATATGAAAAGGTTAGTATTGCTAAGTATTATTTGATTCCTAATTTACTTGATGATTATAAGGTAAAGGGTATTAAGTTTACTGATGAGGCTATTGAAAAGATTATTACTTCTTATACTAAAGAGGCTGGAGCTAGAGATTTGTATAGACAAATTGATTCGGTAATTAGAAAGGTTATTATATCTAGAGATAGGAATAGTAGAGTAGATGTTACTTCTTCGGATATTGAGGTATATTTAGGTCCTTCTAAATATAGTATTATGGCTAATGAAGAGACTAATAAGACTGGTATTGTTAATGGGCTTGCTTATACTCCTTATGGTGGTACTATTCTTAAGGTTACTTGTACTTTGTATCCTGGTCATGGTAATGTTACTTTGACTGGAGCTTTAGGAGATGTTATTAAGGAGAGTATTTATATTGCTCTTAGTTATATTAAGGCTAATAATACTAAGTTTAAGATTGATTATAAGATATTTGAAGAGTCTGATTTTCACTTTCATATTGAAGAAGGGGCTGTTCCTAAAGATGGTCCTTCTGCAGGTATTACTATTGTTACTGCTATTCTTAGTTTACTTAAGAATAGGGTTATTGATAATAAAATATCTATGACTGGTGAGATTACTTTAAGAGGTAAGATACTTCCTGTTGGGGGTCTTAAAGAGAAACTTATATCTGCTGTTACTAATGGTATTACTACTGTTTATTTACCTTTGGAGTTATCTAAAGAACTTATATTACTTCCTAGTGAGGTTAAGGATAGACTTGATATAGTCTTAGTAGAAGACTATGAGGATGTATATAAGAGATTATTTAAGTAATCCCCTTAAGCCTTATAAATAAGTCTTAAGAGGCATAAGTGAGCCTAAGGTCTCACTTATGAAAATATTTGGTATAAAAATAAATAGGAGCTAGTTTAATTACTTAGTTCCTATTTTATTTATTCTATAAAAGTTTATGGATGGTTTATTAAATAATCTAAAGTTTATATTTGATTCTCCTAGTCCACTAGAAATATAGAGATTGGTATTATTTACTTTATAATAATTATTATAGTATTTTTTACTACCTTCAGGTAGTAATAGTTTCTTTATATATGGTATATTTATTTGTCCATTATGAGAGTGTCCTGCTAATACTAGGTTTATGTTGTTATATTTAGAAGTTATTGTATCTATATAATCTGGTTCATGTACTAGTATTATTTTATAATTTATATCTTCATTCTCAGTAAAGTAATTCATTACTTTATCTATATCTGGATTATTACTTAGTCCTCCTATGAATAACTTGTTATTATTATTTCCATATATTACATCATAACTATTATCTAATAGAGTAAAGTTACTACTTATATATATATCTTTAATAGTATCTTCTACTTTAATATCATGTTCTCCTAGTACGGAGTATTTACCATATTTACTTTTAATACTAGTAAGTAATTCTTTTAAATTACTTATATCTTTATCATTTGGTTTATAATCTTTATCTATTAAATCTCCGGTAAATACTACGATATCGGGATTTAATAGATTTATTTCTTCTATTATACTTTGAGTAGTTTCTTTATTTGTTATTCTAAGATAATGTAAATCACTAAAGTGAACTATTTTTAGTCCATCAAAACTATCATCAATAGTGGTTTCAATTGGGTATTCTTTGGTTATTAATCCTCTTGTACCTCCATATCTAGCATATATTATGAGTAATGATAGTATTAATATTATTATTAATAAGAATCTTATTAGCTTTTTCATAATGATGCTCCTAGTAAGACTAGTATGGTAGCTAGAAGATTATGGATACTATGCATAGTAATTGATGAGAAGATGTTATCTGTCTTATAATATAATAGGGCAAAGGCTATACCTAAGGCTGAATATGGTATTAAATATATGATATCACTAAATGTTTCTATATAACTAGCAACATGTAATGAACCAAATATTAGACCACTCATAATAACAAATACCCATTTACTTGGAAATATTTCTTTAAAACTTTTTCGAAATGTTAATTCTTCATTAATTGGAGCACATATAGCGGCGTCAAATGTCATAAGTAGTGGTAATGTTACTAAATAGTTTCTTACTGTTTCTTCATTACCCGCTAATTGTTTATTTAGAACAAAGGTTATGAATAGATTACTTATGTACATTACTGCAAGACCTGCTAGCCAATATTTAAATGATGTTTCAAAGTTATTTTTAAAGTTTCTGAAATAGGATTTTAAATCTTTAAAGAAATCTTTTCTATATATTGTAATTAATATTATACTTAATGTTAAACTTGATATAGTATAATAGATCACATAATCTTTACTAGTTATATTATTTATATCTACATTAAATACTATAAATATTACTGATGGCCATATTAGCATTAATATTAGTACTCCAGTACTTTTTAATATGTTTAATAATTTTTGCTTCATTTTTATTATCACCTTCTTCTATATTATAACAATTATTTTTGAATTAATCTATATTATGTAGATTTTTTCTCTTTAATTTGATAAAATATATCTACTGGAGGTTATTATGGAATATATTGATAAACAAAGAAAAGATTATTTATCTTGGGACGAGTTTTTTATGGGAGTAGCTATCTTGGCTTCAGAAAGAAGCAAGGATCCTAATACACAAGTTGGGGCCTGTATAGTAAGTGCGGATAATAGAATATTATCTGTTGGTTATAATGGTACTCCTAATGGGTATGAGGATAGATTTTTTCCTTGGGATAGAGAAGGTGATGAACTTAATACTAAGTATATGTATGTTGTTCATGCTGAGAGAAATGCTATTCTTAATTATAGAGGCAATATAAAAGATTTTGAAGGGGCTAAGTTATATGTTACTTTGTTTCCCTGCAACGAATGTGCTAAAGAAGTAATACAAGTAGGGATAAAAGATATTATTTATTTGGATGATAAGTATGCAAGAAGTAATGGAGTAATGGCTGCAAAGAGAATGCTTGATGTATGTGATGTTAATTATTCAAAATTAAAATTTGATAAAAGTAAAATAAAGGTGTTAGAAAGATAAGATTCGACATCTTTTTTATTTTTTATTTCATATAATTAAAATGAGGTGAAAAATGAAGAAGGTTTATTTGGGTATTGATATTGGTAGTATATCTACTAAAGGGGTTATTATTGATGAAGATAATAAGATACTAGCTAGTTCTTATTTGTATACGGAAGGTAGTCCTATTACTGCGAGTAAAAGGGTAGTTAGTGAACTTAAGAGTAAGATTAATCTTAGTGAATATAAAGTGGTTGGAGTTGGTACTACAGGATCGGCGAGAAAACTTATTGGAACTATACTTGGGGCTAATGTTATTAAGAATGAGATTACTGCTCATGCTATTGGAACAATGAGTATTTATCCGGAAGTTAGAACGATATTTGAAATAGGAGGACAAGACTCTAAGATTATTCTTATTGATAATGGTATTGTTACTGATTATGCTATGAATACTTTATGTGCTGCTGGTACTGGGTCTTTTTTATCTAGTCAGGCTAAGAGACTTGGTATTCCAATAGAGGAGTTTGGTAATATTGCTATTACTAGTAAGAAACCGACAAAGATAGCTGCTAGATGTACTGTTTTTGCAGAATCGGATTTGGTTCATAAATCACAAATGGGATATAAAAAAGAGGATATAATAGCGGGTCTTTGTTATGCTATTGTTAATAATTATTTGAATAATGTTGGTAAAGGTAAAAAGATAGTGGCTCCAATTGTGTTTCAAGGCGGGGTATCAAAAAATATTGGGGTAGTAAAGGCTTTTGAGGATATTACTGGGGAGAAGATTTATGTAGATAATAATTCCCATTTGATGGGTGCTCTAGGAGTGGCTATACTATCTAAGAAACAGAAGGAAATTGAGTTTTCTTTTGATATTGAAGATGTTATTTATGAGACTAAGGGTACTGAGTGTAGAGGCTGCTCTAACAACTGTGAAATAATTGAGGTACTAAGAGATAAAAGGGTAATTGATGCTTGGGGTAATAGATGCCCTAAAGGTGAACTTGTTCACAAATAGGTATAGATATCATATTATATATGGGAGGACTTAATTATGTATGGTATTTATAAAATACAAAATGGTGATACACTAGATAGTTTAGCAAAAAGGTATGGGGTATCACCTGAGATATTGAAAAACTTAAATCAGAATAGTAACTTTGCAGTAGGAAGTAATATTATTGTTCCTACAATGAATGAGTATTTTGAAATTTATACTATTGAAAAAGGAGATAATTTATATAATATTGCAAGGAGATATAACACTGATTATAATTTATTGGCATTACTTAATGGTATTAATGTAGATGATTATATTTATCCTAATACGACTATATTGGTACCTAAGAGAGATGTTAAGTATTATATAACTAAGGATAATGATACTTTACTTTCTGTTAATAGATTACTTGGTGGTAATATTAATAAACTTCTTAGTCAAAACAATAATATTTATTTAGAAGAGGGTCAATTGATTGTATATAAAGATTAAAACTATAAGAAATTATAGTTTTTATTATATTTTCTGTGGAGTGATGATATGCTCAAAAAACTATCTGTAAAGGGGGTTTTAGTAAGTGAAATTAGTTATAGCGTATGCTTTAACTATTCTTGTTACCATAGCAGTAATGGTGCTAGTAGGTAGCCATAGAAAATAGATTGAAAAAATCAGAGCGCCTCAGGGGATCGTTCTGATAACTATAGTTTGAAGAGAATACCTCGCAAATAGGTGTTAGCCATTTTTATTATGGCTAATTTCTCCTTCTGTATACATTATATGCTATTTTTAATAAAAAATCAATAATATTTACAAATTATAGACTACTTGTAGGCTATAATTTGCCAAGAAAGACTTTGGCTTTCTTGGAAAGGAAAAGTATTGATATAATTATAGTTTTATTGTATAATTTTATTATGATAGGAGGATTTGAATATGATACTTAGAAGGCCTTATGCATTTTTAATAAAACATTTTAGATTAATACATTTAATATTATTTACTTTACTGGCAATTATTACATATAATGCTAGTACAGTACTTAATTTTTTTAAAGATTATATAACCGCTAATGGAAATATGGAGATATTATCTTCTAATTATATTAATGTATTTATATATATAGCTCCAATTATTATTATTGGACTATCCATTTTGATATTTTATCTTATGAAATATAAAGATAAACCTAGGTTATACTATATTATTTTAATTATAGTTAGTATACTTTGTACAGGAGCATATACTTACTTATATTTAAATATTAGGTCTTTAGAAACTACTACTGTTAATGCTAGAATAATTAGATTATATAGAGATATAGCAAGATCTAACTTTTATGTATTATTTGCTATGTGTATACCTACTTTAATAAGAGGACTTGGATTTGATATTAAGAAGTTTAATTTTAGTAAGGATTTAAAGGAACTAAATCTAAGTGAAGAAGATAGTGCTGAAGTAGAAGTTAGTATTGATGTATCTAGTAATGGATTAAAGAGAACTGGTAGAAGAACTCTTAGAGAACTTAAGTATTATTATGTAGAAAATAAATTCTTTATTAATATAATTCTTGGTACTTTAATACTTATTTTAGTTATGTTATTTCCTTTTAATAAATATGTTGTTAATAGAAATTTAAAAGAGGGTGAAGTACTTGGTACTAGTACATTTAATATTAAGGTTACTGATAGTTATTTAACTGATAGAAAGAGAATTAGTAAAGATAATAGTTATATAATACTTAAGATTAGTGTAATTGGTAAGGTAAATAAATATTCTTTAGATTTAGATCATTTTATTTTAGAGGGTAAAAATAATAAGTATGTTCCAAGCCAAAAGTTTTATTTATATTTTAATGACATTGGAATAGGGTATAGAAATAATATATTAGATACTTCTAATTATAAAGATTATATTTTGATATTTAATATAAATAATATTGATAAGGATTCTAATTTTATATTTAGGTATGTAGATAATGATAGGGGTATTAAAATATCTCCTGAAGTAATTTATTAAAAATATAACTTTTCAAGGTTATATTTTTTTTTGCTATAAATAATCCATTTTTGATTATAAATTAATAATTTTTGGTAATAATTTAATATTTTTGAAGAAATTTTCAAAATTATGGCAAAATCAAATATCACTTCTTGTATATAAGTATGAAGGGAGTAAAATGAAGAAAGATTTAATTGTACTACAAGAAGGAAATAAGGATTGCGGAGCAGCTTCTCTTTTATCTATCATTCGTTATTATGGAGGTGATATTTCTTTAGATAGATTAACAGAGATGACTAAGACAACAAAAGAAGGAACTAATTTTTATAATTTAAGTGAGGCATCATCTAAACTAGGACTAATTGCTAAATCATATAAGGCAAGTGATGTCAGTCAAATAAAGGAGGTTAAATGTCCATATATTGTTCAGCTTAATAATAAGAATTATATGCATTTTGTTGTTATATACAAGTTATATGAAGATAAGGTATTAATGATGGATCCTGCGGTGGGTAAGGTTACAATGGATATGTTTGATTTTACTAATGTGTGGACAGGCTATTTAATGCTTTTTGAAAAAATAAAACCTATCTCGGTAATCACTAGTGATAAAAAATTAATGAAAATGATATGGTTAGTATTATTTAATAATAAAAGTATTATTGTATTCTTAACTATTTTGTCATTATTAATTACTTTATATTCTATAGGAACATCTTTTTATTCACAAATTATTTTTGATAAGATAATAAATACTGAAGTAAATAATTTAATTATAATTACATTATTCTTTTCTATCTTATATATATTTAAAAATATTAGTAATTATGTTAGAAATTACTTAATTATTTATTTAAATCAAAAAATAGATATTAGTATTATTCTTAGTACATTTAGTAATATTATTTTACTTCCCTTCACATTTTATCAAGGAAAGACTTCGGGTGAGGTATTATCTAGAATTAATAATTTATCACACTTTAAAATATTTATATCTAGAATTATAGTTACTATATTTTTAGATATTATAGTATTTATTACATCTTTTATTATTATATATTTTATTAAGAGAGAATTTATTATGTTAATTATTATTATGCTTATAGTATATATATTAATTATACTAATATTTAATCCAATAATAAAAAGAATTAATATTAAAAATCAGATGAATAATGAATTAGTTAATAATGATATAATAGAGTCTACTAAATCATTTGAAACTATTAAAAATCTTAATATTCAAGATAATATTATATTAAAGTTTGAGAAGGATTATAATAAGTTAATTGCTACTTCATATTATGGTGAGAAAATTAATAATATTCTTTTATTACTTAAAAGTTTACTTGGTGATTTGGGATTATTAGTACTTAATTTTATTTGTTTTAGATTTATTATGAGGAATAATTTAACTATGGGTAATTATATGACTATAACACTACTATTTAATTATATATTATCACCAATTGATAATTTTATATCTTTACTTAATGAGTATCATTTTGTTAAGAATAGTATTAGAAGAGTAAATGATTTACTTGATGCGGACAAAGAAATTATTGCAGATAATAAACTAGAATTAAATGGTAATATTGAAGTTAGAAATTTATCTTTTACTTTTAATAATAAATATTATCCTCTTAATAATGTTAATTTATCTATTAAGAATGGAGAAAGAGTGCTTATACTTGGTGAATCTGGTATTGGTAAGTCTACTTTATTAAAATTAATTTATAAGTATTATGATGTAGATAGGGGACAAATATTTATTAATGGTTATGATATTAATGATTATACTTTAGCGGATATAAGAAGGAATATAACATATATTTCACAAAATGAAATGTTATATACAGATAGTATTAGAAATAATATTATACTTGATAGAAATATTTCAGAGAATGATTTTTTGAATGTATGTAAAATGACTTATGTAGATGAGATTATTAAAGATAATATATTAGGTTATGATTATATTACCGAAGAAAATGGTAGTAATCTTTCAGGAGGTCAAAGACAAAGAATAATACTGGCCCGAGGTCTTTTAAAAAATAGTAAAATAATAATGATAGATGAAGGTTTAAGTCAAATTGATATTAAGTTAGAGAGAATTATTTTAGAAAATTTATTTTGGACATATCAAGATAAAACCTTTATAGTGGTATCACATAGAGAGAATAATACTGATTTATATGATAGAGTTATTAGACTAAGAGGTAAAAATAATGATAGATAGTAGAATTATTTTAAATAGAAAGATTAGACCTTTAGTATATATTTATATAATGATATTAATAATATGTGCACTTTCCTTAATTATAGTATGTATGTTATTTCATTATAAAGAATATTACTTTTTTAAAGGCACTGTTACTGAAGAAGAGAATAGTTATTATTTAAAATGTTATATACCAATATCTGAGACAAAGTATATTACTTTAAATGATACTTTAATAATTAATAAGAAAACATATAAGTATAGTATTAAGAGTATCAGTGAGGAATACTTTAGTGATAAAAATGAAACTTTTCAAGAAGTAGTTCTTAATATAAATCTTGATAATAAGTATAGATATAATAATTTGGTATTAAACTTAAAACTATTAAAAGAAGATAAAATGGTAATAGAATATTTAAAGGAATTAGGAGGTACAAAATGATTGAATTAAGAAAAGAAGATATGTTAAATATTAATGGTGGAGCTAATGCAATTTTAATTACCACAATTATTGGAACAATTATAACCTTTATAGTGGGAACACTTAAAGGCTATTCTAATCCGGAAAAATGTAATGTATTAGGAGGTAAAAGATGAGAGAACTGAATAAAAATGAGATGTTAAAAATAGATGGTGGAGCAGGTTTTACTGCGACAATGATGAATGCAATATATAAAACGATCGAGATTATTTTTAATATAGGTGAAGCCTTTGGAAGTTATATCAGAAGGAAAAGTGAAGGTAAAATGTGTGATTTTTGATAAAATATAGGCTATTTTTATAAAAAAAGACTTTTTTCTTCTTGTAAATTATGTCAAATAATGTTATAATCTTACTTGGTAAAGCGGAAGGAGGGATATAGATGTCAGCAGGAACTAAAATAACCGTTGGTGTTAGAAATAATGATGTTGAATTTGCTTTAAGAAAATTTAAGAATCAAGTAGCACGTAATGGTAATCTCTCTAAAGCTAGGGAAAGAGCAGATGGATTTAAGTCTAAAGGATTTAAAGAAAGAGAAGAAAAAAAGAAAAATACTATTAATTCTAGAAAAAATAAAAGAAATTACTAAGGAGATAGAATTATGTTAGCGGAAAAAATTAATAATGATTTAAAAGAAGCAATGAAAAATAAAGATAGTTTTAAACTTGGAGTAATTAGAATGATCAAAGGTGCTATGCAACTTGCTAAACCTAATCCTAGGGAAGAACTTACTGATGATGATGTTATTCAGGTAATTTCTAAACAGATTAAAATGAGAAAAGATGCAATAGAACAATTTGAGGCTGCTGGTAGAGAAGACTTAGTACTTCAAAATAAGAAAGAAATAGAAATACTTAGTTCTTATATGCCTGAAGAGATGTCTTTGGAAGAGTTAAATAAAACTATTGATAAGGTATTTGAAGAGGTAAAACCTACATCTTCAAAAGATATGGGCCTTATAATGAAGAATATATCACCTTTAGTTAAAGGTAGAGCAGATATGTCTTTAGTAAATAAATTAATTAAAGAGAGACTTGGATAGTTTCTCTTTTTTTGTATTGAAATGTATACTTATTTTTAATATAATATTTTTAGGTGGGACTAATTATGAGTAAAATAACTAATACAATTTTAATGATAAAATTATTATCAAATGGTAGAGTATATTCAGTTAAAGAATTGAGTGATGAACTTGGTGTTACTGAGAGAATGGTTAGATATTATAAAGAACAGTTAGAAACGGCTGGATATATTATTGAATCTTTTAAAGGTCCAGGAGGCGGTTACTACATAAATAAGAATGATATGATTAATATAAATTACTTTAATAAGTATGATTTAGAAGTATTAGATAAAGTACAAAGTGAGATATCTACTTCAGATAATGATAAACTTATTAAAGACTTTATAGAAATAAACAAGAAACTTCATTCTATTTATAATACTAATAAGGTGTTATCAGAATATGATAATAATCTCTCTTTTAAAGAAAATGACGAAAAAATAAAAATAATAGATGATTCTATAAAAAATATGAAAAGTATATATATCAGTTATTTAGGGACATCAGGTAATGTTACAAATAGAGAAATTCTTCCTATTAGTATATTTAAATTTGAAAACAATATTTATGTTACCGCTTTTTGTAAATTAAGAGGAGCAATTAGACATTTTGATTTAAATAAAATTATGTCACTTGATGAAATTATTAAATAAAAAAGACAGAATACTTCCTAAAATTATATTATAATGTTTTTAGGAGGTTTTTTATGACGACTGACCTTGATAGTAAATTTAGAGTAGTAAGTGTTGGGGACTTGGTTATGGATTATTATTATAAAAATGGTAAGTTATTAGGAGTTAATGGGGGAATGACTTCACATAATATAGTTGCTAATTTATCTAGTATGGGAATAAATACTGCAGTATTAGGTACTTGTGGCAATGATATGCCCGGTATGATTGCAAAAAAAAGTCTATCAGATTTGAAAGTTGATGTTACAAATGTTAAGACATTAGATAATATTTCTACTAGATGTTTTCATGTATCATACTTTGATATTGATAATGGTCTTGATTTTACCTCAAAGAAAAGGTGTCCTATATGTAATTCAAAAAAATGGTATGATGATTCATTAATTGATACAAAGGATATTTTAAGTAAAATTAATGATGATGATATATTAGTCTTTGATAATTTAAATGATAAGAACCAAATTATTATTGATGAAACTTCTAATAATAAATTATTGGATTTAGGACAATACTTTGAATTTGAAAAATTAACTAATGATCAAATTGTTAATAAAATTAAAAATAAGTTTTCAATTATCAATTTTAATGAAAGGGTAGTTAAATACTTAAAAAATAGATTTAATTTAAAAACATTAAATCAAATGTATGATGTGTTAAAGCCAAAATTAATGACAGTTACTTTGGGAAAGAAAGGCGCAATCTTTGTTTATGATAGTACTATATATGAATTTCCTCTTCTTATATCTTCGAAAGAGGTTGATTCAACAGGTGCTGGTGATGCTTTCTTTTCTAGTATAATAAGTGATTGGATAAAAAATGATTTGAATTTTGATATAGATAAATTTAAAACTTGGTATAATAATTCTGTTAAATTGACATCTAAAGTTGTAAGAAAAATGGGAGCAAGAGGACACTTGAATAATCTATATAGGATCAAGAGTAATAAGATTGATTGTACTTGCAAAAGTTTTGAATTAATAATAAGAAAAAAAATTAAACGTTGTAACATTAATATTAACAATTTAGAAACTAGAATTATTAATGCTGTTAATAGTAGAGCAATAAATAATGTTTACAATATTAATTTTAATAGTAATGATAACTATATATTTACAGGAAGTGGAGGTTCTTATGCAGCAAGTGTATTCTCATCAATTGTAATTAATAAAGTATATGGTAGTAATGTATATGCATTGTTACCAAGAGATATTGTTTATAGAAATAATTCACAAATTAATAAAGTAATAATATTTTCTTATTCAGGAACCACTAATGACTTACTTGAAGCTACAAAAGATTTTGATAATTCAAATAAATATATAGTAACAAAGGGTGAAGTTCAGAAGATAGTTTTAAAAACTGATGTTTCTAAAAAAAATATTATTTCTTATAGAACTAATACAAATAAAGGAAAGGAAAGAGGATTTTTATCTTTTGAAGGAACCGTTAGTCCTGCGAGTATCTTTTTAAGTTATTATTTAAAACAAATTAATAGCGATATAATTATAGAAGAGTTTATAAGAAAAACTATTAAAAAATGGAATGACTTCTTTGAAAAACAATTTAAAGAAGAAAAAATAAAGAATATGTTTTTTGTAGGGGGATTAATAAATGTATTTACTGGTGATTATACAAAAAGTGCAACCTTTGATATAGAAAGCAAAATCATTGAATCTGGTATAGTTAATATTATTGTTCATGATAAGAAAAATTTTTCACATGGAAGATTTATTAATTATGAAAATCTAAATAATAAGAATAGTATATATTTTAAGTCTAAAACAATTTCATCATATGAGGAAGAATTACTAAAATATTTAAATAGTGGTAATAATTTGATAATTGAAAGTGATTATGATGGTATTTTATGTGAGTATGATTTATTAATTGCTTCTCAGTTTTTGATATATTATATTGGTAAAACTATGGATATAGATGTATCAAAACCAAACTATTCAGAAGCTGCTATGAAAATATATTTTTATAAAGGTAACTTATAAAATTTAATTAAATATGGAGAAAGAAATATGAATATAAAGGATAAAGCTAAAGAGTTTGCAATTAATGCACATAAAGGACAGATAAGAAAATTGGATAAAGAAAAGCCAATGATAATACATCCTATAAATGTTGCCGATATCTTGAGCGAATATGGTTTTGATGATAATGTAGTGGCTGCGGGATATCTTCATGATGTAATTGAGGATACTAAGTATACTAAAGAGGATTTATTAAAAGCATTTAATGAAGATATATTATCTTTAGTACTTGGGGATACAGAAAAAGACAAAAGTTTAAGCTGGGAAGAGAGAAAAATAGAAACTATAAATATTGTAAAAGATTTAGATTTAAGACATAAATCTATAGTATGTGCTGATAAAATAAGTAATTTAGAAGATATGAGAATTATTTTTGAAACTAGAGGTGAAAAAGACTTTTCGGCATTTAAAAGGGGGTATGAAAAACAAAAATGGTATTATACAGAAGTATATAATAGTTTAATATGTAATGAAGATAAAGACTATCCAATGTTTGCTAGATTAAAATTATTAATTGATGATGTCTTTGATAATAATAAACATGATGACTTAGAAAGAAAAATATTTGAAGGTAAGGAAGAAGAATATAGTAAATTAATAAAACTACATTATAAAAAACAAGAAATATATAAAATGATGAAAGTATTAAATAATAAGTTTACATATGTTATAGAATTTACTGGTACTCCGAGAACTGGTAAGACTACGCTTATAAATAATTTATATGATTTCTTTAAAAAAGGTAAATTTAATACTAAAGTACTCGAGGAATTTACTACTTCACAAAGATATAAGAAAGAAATATATCCAAGATTAAAAATTGAATATAAAAATGTAGTTAAAAGTGAAATACCTAGGTATATTTTAAATAATCTAAGTGATGCAATAGATAAAAATTATGATGTTATAATAATAGATAGATCTTTATTTGATAGAATGATTTGGATGGATAGATTATATAGTAAAAATGGTGTATCTAAAGAAGAATATGATAATTATATAAATGAATATGTACCTATTATTAAAAATAAAATTGATATCGTAATAGGAACTTATACCGATAGTTTAACTTCTTTAAGAAGAGATTACACTGCTAATGTAGCATTAGAAAAAAGAAATTTTCTAAATGAAGATAATGTTAATGAATATAATAAATCTTTATTAAATATGAAGTTGCTTGCAGAAAAAGAAAATATTAATTTTTATATGTTTGATACTACTAATAAGAGTGAAAGAGAGATATCTTTTGAAGTGGTAGATACTATTCTTAATAATATGAGAATATACTATATAAATAAATTAAATGAAGAATTTAACAAATAGAAGGAATTTAAATATTCTTTCTTTTCTTTGTATATAATTATGGCTTATATATGATAGATATGTAGATATATTTATTTGAGACAATACTTTGGCTCAAATAAACACTCTAGAACCTTAGATCTAGAGTGAACAAAATAAAAAAACTAACTCTTAACGAGTTAGTTAATTATCTATCTGGGACGGAATGTGGGAATCGAACCCACGAATAATGGAACCACAATCCACCGTGTTAACCACTTCACCAATTCCGCCATAAGACATTTACAATGATATCATATATTTTTATATTTGACAAGTATTTTGTTTAAAAAAGATAGAAAATATGTTATAATACCAAAGAGAAAAGAGGGAGAAGTATGAGAAAAACTGTATTAGTAACAGGATCTTCAAGCGGAATAGGTAAAGAAATAGCTAGAATACTTGCTAAAGACTATGATATAATATTACATTATAATAGTAATGAAAATAGTACTAGATTATTAAAAAAAGAATTAGATAAAGAATATAATAGAGATTATTTAATGGTAAAATGTGATTTATCTAAAGAAGATGAAATAGATAATATGCTTGATATAATATATAATAGATATAATAATATAGATATACTTATAAATAATGCAGGTATAGCAATAGATACTTTATTTGAAGATAAAACTAAAGATAACTTTATGAAAACTTTAGATATTAATTTAGTTGCACCTTTCTTATTATGTAAAAAGATAGGACCTAAAATGGTAGATAATAAATATGGAGTAATAATAAATATTAGTTCTACTAATGGAATAGATACTCCTTATATAGAGAGTATAGATTATGATGCTTCAAAGGCAGGTTTAATATCTTTATCAAAGAATCTTGCTAATTATTTTGCTCCTTATGTTAGAGTAAATACAATATGTCCTGGATGGGTTAATACTGAAATGAATAAAAACTTAGATAATGATTTTATAAGTAAAGAAGAAGATAAAATATTACTTGGTAGATTTGCTAATCCTAGAGAAGTTGCTAATTTAGTAGAATTTCTTATTAGTGATAAAGCAAGTTATATAAATGATAGTATTATTAGAATAGATGGAGGTATAAAATGTTAGATAATATAATTAAAGATAGTAAAAAAGATTTAGAAGTATATTTTAATAAAATAGAAGAAATAGAAGAATTTAATAGTAAGAAAGTACTTGATGCTTTTATAGAAAATAGTGTATGTGAAAGTGATTTTAATAGTGCTACTGGATATGGATATAATGATATTGGTAGAGATAAAATAGAAAGAGTATATGCTAGCATATTTAAGACTGAAGATGCTCTAGTTAGAAGTCAGTTTATATCTGGTACTCATGCTATTAGTACATGTTTATTTGCACTATTAAGACCTGGTGATACTCTTTTATCAATAAGTGGTAAACCTTATGATACGTTAGATAGTGTAATTGGTTTTAATAATAATAGTTCTTCATTAAAAGCATTTAATATTAATTATATGGAAGTTAATTTAGTTAATGATGATTTTGATTATGAAAAAGTTAGAGATGTACTTAAGGATAATAAGATTAAATTAATTGAAATACAAAGAAGTAAAGGTTATAGTACAAGAGAAAGTATTAATATTGATAAAATAGAAAAAGTTGTCAAACTAATTAGAACTATTAATAAGGATGTAATTATAATGGTAGATAACTGCTACTGCGAAATGGTTAGTACTAAGGAGCCTACTGAAGTAGGTGTAGATATATGTGTAGGCTCACTTATTAAGAATTTAGGTGCTTCAATCACATCAAATGGCGGCTATATAGTAGGTAGAAAAGATTTAATTAATTTATGTGCAGAAAGATTAAATGTCCCAGGACAAGGTGCTGAAGTAGGTCCTTCTTTAAATCAAAATAGATATATTCTTCAGGGATTATATATGGCTCCAATGATTGTAGCTAATGCTTTAAAGACTGCTACTTATACAGCATATTTATTTGAAAAGTTAGGCTATAAAGTTAGTCCTAAATATAATGATGAGAGAGTAGACATAGTTCAAAATATTATATTTGAAAATGAAAATGATTTAATTAATTATGTTAGAGGTATTCAGTCTAATTCTAAGATTGACTCTAATGCATTAGTAGAACCATCTGATATGCCAGGATATGACGATAAAATTATTATGGCATCAGGATCTTTTACCCAGGGTAGTTCTATAGAATTATCTTGTGATGGTCCTCTTAGAAGTCCTTATATTGCTTATCAGCAAGGATCTATTAGTTATAAGTATGGTAAGATAATTGTTGAAAGAGCTATTAGTAGTTTAATTAAAAGTAAGGAAAATATAAATGAGTAAATATTATCTTGTTAGATATAAAAATATAGAAGAAAAGAAAAAGATAACTAATGAAGTAGAGGTTAATACAGAAAGATTAGAGGTTGCACCAGATATATTTAGTAATGCTTCTTTAGTTGAGTTTAATGAAACTTATTATTATGATGGAAAACAAAAAAATAGAAGTATTAAAATTTTTACAATAGTTGAATATAATGAGTTAGAAGATAAGTACTATGATATTATAACTGGTGATGAATATGTAAATTATGAGTATAATAGTAGACTTAGATTTCTTAAAAATGTAAAAGGTAATTTAGTGTTAGAACTTGGTTATAATTTACCCTCAGAAACTGTGGTTAATTTATTAGAAGAAATAAATTTTAATGATGAGAGAATAGAAGCTTATGTCACTACGATGAAGGTACTTAATAAAATGAATAATGATGATAAATATTTTGATACTAATAGTGAATATTATATAGAAAGTTTTAAAAAAAGATATAGAAGAAGATAAAAAGAGAAGTTTTGATTACTTCTCTTTTAACATACCTCTTGCTATATATTCATCATAAGTTAATTTACTTTCATGTACTTTAGTGGCTAATTCAATTCCTAGATATCTGAAATGCCAATCTTCAAAAACATAACCTGTTATATATTCACTCTCATGAGGATATCTAAGTATAAAACCATATTTATATGAATTATTAACAAGCCAAGTATATTCTTTATCACCTTCACTAAGATAATTCCATTTACCATTTACAATATCTACCGCTAGTCCTAATTGATGTTCTGAATAACCAGCTCTTGCAGAGTATGTTTCAGCTTCTTTGAAACCATCTTTTTTAACATATCTATTATATAATCCTTCTTGATAAGAATAAGAACGATAAGTAGAACCAGCATATATTTTTAGATTTTCTTTTAACATATCAGAAGCCATTTCTTCAAACTTACCAGCAGCTTCTTTTCTTAATTTTTGAGTACCTGAAGCAAACTTACTATTAATTTTTGTTAAATCTTCTGGTTCATAGTCTTTATCTAGTTTATAATATTTATTTACAATAACATCTAACTTACTTGCTTCTTCTTTAGATAAAGGAATATCATTTGTATAATAATCTTTATCTAGATAAGCATTAACAAAAGTTACAGTATCTTCATAGTTATATTTCTCTTTTAATATAGTAGTATCATATACTGATTTAGTATCAATAAAATCATATTTAATATATCTATCTAGATTTTCTTCTTTAAAATAATTTAGTGATATGTAATTAATAATATTTTTATCATATTTATTTGAAGTAATAACATCAATACTTTTAGGTACTTTTTCATAGAAGGTATTGATATCTTTATTTTTATAACCTAAATCCAATAATTTATTAATATTATTTATAAAGTTATCTTCTTCAACATAGTTTATATCTAAGTATTCATCAAAATATTCTTTCTTATAGTTATTTTCTATAACTGCTGTTTCTAATGTCTTAGAATACTTTTTAGTTTCTTTTATTTTTTCATAATAATTATCTTCTTTAAATACATTAATTACATCTTTTTGATAACCATATCTCTTTGGTACTATTAAATAGATACCTATAGATAATATGATTAATAAGAATAAAATTAATATTAATATTCTTTTTTTATTTATTTTTCTTTTTCTCTTTTCCATACTATCACCAACCATAATAATTATATATCAAAAATACTTAAAAAGCAATTGGTAAAAAGTATTTTTACAGGGTAAAATATATATGATTTTACATATTTTACATTTACTAAAATAGCATAAAATGGTATAATTAAAGAGCAAAGAAGGTATAAAATGAAAAGAAGTGAAATTGATAGGAGTAAATTATCTCCGATGATGAAACATTATGTAGAATTAAAAGATAAATACGAGGATACAATAATATTATATAGACTTGGAGACTTCTACGAAATGTTTTTTGAAGATGCTGAAGAAGTGGCTCATGCTTTAGAGCTTACACTTACTGGTAAAAATGCTGGACTTGATGAGAAAGTTCCAATGTGTGGTATACCACATCATGCCGCTGAAGTATATATTGATAAGTTAATTAAAAAAGGATATAAGGTTGCTATATGTGAACAGTTAGAGGATCCAAAGACCGCTAAAGGAATAGTAAAAAGAGATATTGTTGAAGTAATATCTTCTGGTACAGTAATTAATACTAATTCTTTAAATGAAAAAGAAAATAACTATATAGGATGTTTATATGACTTTTCTTATGGTTTTGTTCTTACTTATTCAGATATTACTACAGGAGAAGTATATAGTGAGTTGCTTACTAATAATACTGATGATGTAATATATAAAATATTATCTTTAGATATTAAAGAATTAATAGTAAATGAACTTATTAATAAAGTATTATTATCTAAGATAAGAAGTTTAAAAATACCTGTTACTATACAAAATGAATTATTAAATGATAAATATCAAAATATTTATCAAAATATTAGTGATGCTAGAATTGTTAATTCAATTAAGTTATTATTATATTATTTAGATGTATTACAAAAAAGAAATCTATCACATTTTCAAGAAGTTGTTATTAAAGAAAAAGAACAATACCTAGAAATGGATATTCATACAAAGAGAAATCTAGAACTTACAGAATGTTTAAGAACTAAAGAGAGAACTTATTCATTACTTTGGCTATTAGATAATACAAAGACCGCGATGGGTAGTAGAAAACTTAAATATTTTATTGAAAATCCATTATTAGATATTAATAAGATTAATAAAAGATATGATATAGTTAGTAAGTTACTTGAAGAATTTATTTTAGCAGAAGAACTTAGAAATGATTTATATGAAGTTTATGACCTAGAAAGATTATGTGGTAAATTATCTTTTGGTTCTGCGAATGGTAAAGATTTATTACAATTAAAAGCTTCTTTAAAAGTACTTCCTAGTATTAAGGAAAAACTAGAAAAGATAGGCTTTTATGAAAAGATTACTACAATGAGTGATCTATACGATTTATTAGAAAAGTCTATATATGAAGAACCTCCCAATACGATAAAAGAAGGATATTTAATTAAAGATGGATATTCTAGTGAACTTGATGAACTTAAAGATTTAAGTAGAGGTGGAAAAGACTTTATTAGTAGATTTGAAACTGAAGAGAGAGAAAGAACTGGTATTAAAGGATTAAAAGTTGGTTTTAATAAAGTGTTTGGTTATTATATAGAGATTAGTAAATCTTATTTAAATATGGTTACTGATGATATGGGTTATATTAGAAAGCAAACTTTGGCTAACTGTGAAAGATTTATTAATCCAATATTAAAAGAAAAAGAAGATTTAATATTATCTAGTGAAGATAGAATTATTAATTTGGAATATAATTTATTTATAGAAATTAGAGATAAATGTAAGGAATATATTCCAGAACTTCAGAGAACTGCTAAAGTAATAAGTGAAATAGATGTACTTAGTTCTTTTGCCCTAGTTAGTGAAAAATATAATTATATTAGACCTGTAATTACTACTGGTAATGAAATAAAAGTACTTAATTCAAGACATCCAGTAGTAGAAAGAGTATTAAAAGGAGAAGGGTATGTACCTAATGATATAGTTATGGATAGTAATACAGATATTCTTTTAATTACTGGCCCTAATATGGCAGGTAAATCTACTTATATGAGACAACTTGGTATTATTGCTATAATGGCACAGATAGGATGCTTTGTACCTGCTGAAGAAGCAACACTTCCTATATTTGATAAGATATTTACACGTATTGGTGCTTCTGATGATTTAGTTAGTGGTGAGTCTACATTCATGGTAGAAATGATGGAGGCTTCAAGAGCTATTAAGTATGCTACAAGAAACAGTTTAATACTTTTTGATGAACTTGGTAGAGGAACTGCTACTTTTGATGGTATGAGTCTAGCACAAGCTATCTTAGAATATGTAGCTAATAAAATTAAATGTAAGACACTTTTTTCGACACATTATCATGAACTTACTGATATGGAAAAGACTATTCCTAATTTAAAGAATAAACATGTTTCAGCAGTAGAAGAAAATGGTAATATTACTTTTTTACATAAAGTAAAAGATGGTTCTGTAGATAAAAGTTATGGTATTAATGTTGCTAAACTTGCAGGACTTCCTGATGAGGTAATAGATAGAGCGAGTGGTATATTAAATATATATGAAAATAAAGAAAAAAAGACAGATACTATTATACAAACAACACTTCCACTTAATTTTGATGATAAAAAGAGTGAAGTAGAAGAAGAAGTTAAAAATATTGATATTTTAAATATTACACCAATTGAGGCAATAAATATATTAAGTAAACTTAAAGAAAAAGTTAAATAGATATTGTATAATATTTAAAAATATTTTATACTATGGTTAGGTGAGATAAATGAAAAAAATGAATAGAAAAGGATTTACTCTAATAGAGTTACTTGCAGTACTTGTAATACTTGCAGTTATTATGACTATTGCTATACCTAGTGTTACTTCTTCAATTGAAAGAAGTAGAAATAAAGAAAAAAATATGAAGATTAAACTTATAGAATCAGAGGCAGAATTATATATTGATAGGAATAATGTTAGTACTGTAACTCTTACTATTCCTGCTTTAATTAATGCTACTGGTAGTACACTTAGAGCAAGTGATATAACAGATCCTAATAATTCTAAGAGAACATTATGTGGAACTGTTACTTGTCGAAATAGAACTTGTACTTTTACTGAAAATACAAGTAATGAAAGTACTTATTGTATTAGAATCACTTCATAATAGATAGATAGATAGGTGATAAAATGAAAATAATATTAATTAAATATGGTGAATTAACCACTAAAAAGGATAATAGAAAAGTATTTATAAATATTCTTTATAATAATATTAAGAGAGCATTAGAAAATTATAATGTTAAAATAATTAAAAATAGAGTAAGAATGTTTATTGAAACGGAAGATAATATTGACGAAATAGTGGATATTCTTAAGAATATATTTGGTATTCATAGTATAGTTATAGCTACTAGAGTGAATACTAATATTGAAGAAATAGAAGAAGAAGTATTAAATATTGCAAAAGATACAAAATTTAATACTTTCAAAGTAGAAACTGATAGAGCAGATAAATCTTTTCCTATACCTAGTATGGATTTTAGTAGAAGGATTGGTGCTTTAATACTTAAGAATATTGATAGCATTAAGGTTGATGTACATAATCCAGAATATTTATTGAAAATCGAAATAAGAGAGGATTATACATATATATATCATAAAGAAATAAGTGCCGCGGGTGGCTATCCTGTTGGAGTAGCTGGCAAAGGTCTTCTTATGTTATCAGGAGGAATTGATTCCCCAGTAGCAGCTTACTTGGCAATGAAGAGGGGAATCAAGGTAGAATGTGTGTATTTTGAGTCTCCACCACATACTAGCATAATGGCTAAGAATAAGGTAAAAAAATTAGTAGAGATTCTTACAAAATATGAACCTTCTATAACACTACATGTTATAAAGTTTACGGATATTCAGGAAGCAATATATAAAAATATCGATCCTACATATATGATAACCATTATGCGTAGAATGATGTATAGAATAAGTGAAAAACTAATGGAAAAGAATAACTTACTATGTCTTATTAATGGTGAGTCTGTTGGCCAAGTTGCGAGTCAAACACTTACTAGTATGAGAGTAATTAATGCTGTTACTAATAAACCTGTTATTAGACCAGTAGCTTGTTTAGATAAATTAGAAATTATTGATATATCTAGAAAAATTGGTACTTATGAAACTTCTATTCTTCCATATGAAGATTGCTGTACAATATTTTTACCTAAACATCCAGTTATTAATCCAGATATTGATAAAGCAACACTTTATGAAAAGAGTTTTGATTATGAATCTTTAATTAATACTGCGATTGAAAATGAAGAAGTTATTAAAATAAATAATAAGAAAAAAGATTTTGATATTTAATAAGAGTAATCATTTGAGGTTACTCTTATTTACTAAATTTGTTTTAATAGCAAAAATTACCATTAATTTAGATGCATGAAATTGTTAATATTTCACAACCTATTAGTGTAGGAGGTGAAAGTAATGAGTAACAACACAAATAGTAAGATGGTAGTTCCAGGAGCTAAACAAGCTATCGAAAGAATGAAATATGAAATAGCTAACGAATTTGGTGTTAATTTAGGACCAGATACAACTTCAAGAGCTAATGGTTCAGTTGGTGGAGAAATTACTAAAAGATTAGTTCAATTAGGACAAAATCAAATAAGTGGTTCAAATTACCAAGCTAAATAGTTAATTTTAAGTATAAAAAAAGTCTCATGATATAAATGAGGCTTTTATTTTGGCTTAATTGTTTATTCTTTTTGGTGTAAAGTTAGGATTAAAAATAAAAAGAGACTGACCCCCTAAGGAACAGTCTCCCAAAAAGAATAAAAAGGGGTTGGCTAGTGTGATACTAGCACCAATTCGCCTAATATCGAACTGGTGATTAATATAATAAACGAAGTTGCGTATTTTGTCAACCCTAAAAATAAAAAAAATAAAAAATTTTTTTAAATATTGTTATTATTTAAAAAATATGGTATTATTTTATTAGAAATAGAGGAGTTAAATATGAGAAAAGCAAAATTAGTAGGAACAATATTTGGAATTGCTTTATTTATAACGTTAATTGCAGGTTTTACTTATGCATGGATTTCTTGGCAAAGCGATAATATTAATATTAGCGGTACATCAGATTGTTTTGATATTGATTATGGAATAAGCCAGCAAATTGGAAGTGCTAGTACAAAAGGAAGTTTAGAGATGTCTAGTTCTTATACAGGAGGTTTATCGGCAAAAGTTAGTTTGGCCCTTAAATCTACTTGTACTAATGTATCAGGTACGGCAACACTTTATTTAAATACAAGTTCCGCTAGTGCAAATGTTTTAAAGGGAGCACTTAAATATACTGTTCTTAAAGATAGTACTGTAGTTAGTACAGGTGTAATTAGCAGTAGTAATAAAATTACTTTAGCAAGTAATATAGATGTTAGTAGTACAACACCAATTACATATACTGTATATGTATGGTTAGATGGCTCTATTGCAGATAATTCATATGCCAATGTAACTTATAATGGATATATATCTGCTGAAGCAGTTTCTAAATAGATCTCTCTTCTATATGATAGATACGGCTGGTATATTGTTTTTAGATTACAAGCTAAAAACAACACTTCAAGATTACAAGTTTGAAGTAACTCGAAACGTATTAAAATATGACAAAAAGCAACATTATACTTGCTTTTTTATTCTTTTAAGTGTAAACTATTTATTAGGAGGTAGTTTGTTATGGCAAAACAAAATTCAAAAAATAAAAATACTAAAAAAGTAAATAATAAAGTTGGGCAAAGTAAAAATACTAATAAACCAAATGTTAAGAAAGAAGAAGCAAAAAAAGTAAATACTAAGGCAAGTATTAAAAAGGAATCTACTAAAAAAGTAGAAACTAAAGATACTGTACGTGAAGAAGTTAAGGTAAAAGAAATTGCACCAAAAGTAGAAGAAAAAAAGGAAGAAAAAGTAACTAAAGAAAAGAAGAGTTTCTCACTTACTTCAAAACAAAAAGATTTAATATTAATTCTTTTGGTAGTTGTTCTTTTAGTGGTTGCATTATTTGCCACTATGAAAAGAGAACCTAAACTTGATATAGAGTTACCAGTAGCTTTAGAGGGCGAAGCGGGATTTACAGAAATTACATATTCAGAGTACGAAGAAAAGATGCATACTGAAGCACCATTCCTAGTAGTAATAGTAAGAGATGGTTGTGGTTACTGTGAAATGTATGAACCTATACTTAAAGAAGTAGCAGGGGAATATAAACTTCCTATCTATTATATAAATATGACTAATTTAAATAATGATGAGTATACTGCTCTTGGAACATCTAATTCTTACTTAAAGAAGAATCAAGGAAAATGGGGAACTCCTACAACATTATTTATGTATGGTAGTTCAGTAATTGATTCTATACCTGGATATGTTGATAAAGATAAATTTGTTGATTTTGTTAAAGAAAACTTTAAAGTAGAGGTATAAAAGAATGAACCAAGATATATATTTAGGGGCTAAAGAGTTTAAAAGAAAATATCCTAAAACTATAGCATTTAGGTTAAAAGCTCATGCTGAAGTGGCTAGTAAATTTATCGGTGATGATGAACAGGTAAAATATGTATTTGTAGCACAAAAGAATTTTAAAAGTTATGAAATATGTAATACTAATATAGTAGTACTTACTAACAAGAGGTTAATTGTGGCTACAAAAAGATTAGTTTTTGGGTACTTTTATAAGGTAATTACCCCAGATATGTTTAATGATTTAACTATTAAAACAAATATCATTTGGGGTAAAGTTATTATAGATACTCTAAAAGAAAAAGTTATTCTTTCAAACATAGATCCTAATGCTCTACCTGAAATAGAAGAGAATGTATCTAATGTCATGATGGAAGAAAAGAAAAAATATATACAAAGAGAAAGTGAAGTAAAAGAGTAAGCTTTCTCTTTATTTAAGGGTGGTACTATGAAAATTGAAAAATATGAGTTTACTAAGAAGAATAATTATAATATTTATTTATCTAATGGAGAAGTAATTACTTTAAATGAGAGAGTTATTACGAAGAATGAACTTTTATTAAAAAAAGAAATTGATAATGAACTATATGATAGATTAATGCATGATAATAAAGTTTGTGAGGCTTTTGATGCGGGAGTTAAATATATATCTATTAGATTTAGAAGTATTAAGGAAATGAAGGATTATTTACTTAAAAAGGAATATCCATCTGATATAGTTGATGAAGCTATTCAAAGTTTAATTAGTAATACCTACTTAGATGACGATAGATTTACTAAGGCTTATATTAAAGATAAAATGGCTTTTACTTCGAAAGGTGACTATAAGATAAGAATGGAACTTAGTAGTCTTGGTATTGATAATAGTATAATAGATAATAATATTTTAACGATAGATAATGATATACTTATTAATAAAATGAAAAAGATTATTGATAAAGATATTAAGAGTAATAAGAAGTATAATGGTAGTGAACTTAGAAATAAGATATATAATCATTTAATTAATCAAGGTTATAGTAAAGAAAAGGTAATAAATGTTATTAATACTTATGATTTCTAGTATAAAATGTTAATATTTAGTAAAAATATAAATGGAGGGATAAAATGAAAAAAATAGTTTCTTTGTTTATATTTTTATTATTACTCGTAGGCTGCTCATTGTCTAATAGTCCTACTTCAAAAGTTGAAGAATTTCTAAATAAATATCAAACTTTGGATAGTGATATTAAGAGTGGTATTGATGATATATTAAAAGAGGAAAATCTTACTGATTTACAAAAAGAAAGATACCGTAAGGTTATTGAAAAACAGTATAGAAATTTATCTTATGAAATTAAAAATGAGAGAATAGATGGTGATACTGCCACTATTACGACAGAGATTGAAGTTATGGATTATAAAAAACAAGTTAATGATACTAATAATTATTATCAAGGGATAGATAACTATACAGTTGAAGACTATAATAATACTAAACTGGATAAGTTAGAGAAGGCTAAGGATAAGGTTAAATATACTATTGACTTTGAAGTAAAGAAAGATAGTAATGGTAATTGGAAATTATCTTCACTTAGTAATGAAACTATTAAGAAAATACAGGGAATGTATTAATTAATAGTTTCCTTTTGTTTTAGATTATGATAAAATTAGTATGGTGATTATATATGGATAGAAATGAAGATTTGACTAGAGTTTTTGATAGAACTTGGAAGGCTAATCATAATAATGATGTTAAAGAAGCAAGGGTTAAAGAAAAGAAGTTTTGGAATAAGATGTTTAATGTTAAAGAAAGTAATTCCTCTAATAGAGGGGTTATAACTCCTGGTGAACGAGTAGAAAAACTACAGAGAAATATGAATAGTGCAGCTGATTTTCAGAAAAAAAATAATATTAATAATATAGTAAAGAAGTGGAAGTAATGATAGATTTATATAAGTATGAAAATGAATTATATGATAAAGGATTAAATTTTATTGGAGGAGTAGATGAGGTCGGAAGAGGGCCACTGATTGGTAGCGTAGTAGCGGCCTGTGTTGTGCTTCCGCGTGATTTTGTACTTGAGGGACTTACGGATTCAAAGAAGTTATCTGAGAAGAAGAGAGATGAGTTCTATAAAGTTATTGAGGAAAAAGCTATTGCTATTGGTATTGGGATTGTAGATGAAAAAAAGATTGATGAAGTTAATATTTATGAGGCTACTAAAATAGCAATGAAAGAAGCTATTAAGAATACTGGTATTAAAATTGATCACGTACTTATTGATGCAATGCCTCTTGATATTGATGTTGATACGACAAGTATTATTAAGGGTGATGCTAAGTCTATTTCGATTGCAGCGGCTTCAGTAATAGCAAAGGTTACTAGGGATAAAATGATGTATGATCTTGATAAGATTTATCCTATGTATGATCTAGCTCATAATAAGGGTTATGGTACAAAGAAACATATTGAGGCTATTAAGAAGTATGGTATTACTAAATATCATAGATTAAGTTATAAACCTGTTTCTGATTATAAAGATAAAATTAATGATATAGAAAAAGAATTATCTGTGAATTAGATAATTCTTTATTTTATTCCAAAGTCTTCATCTTCAACTTCGATTTGTTTTAATATTTCTTCGGTAGTTGTGAAACCTGCGATTACTTTGAATAATCCATCTTGAAGCATAGTAATAACATCTTTATTATATACTAGGTGTCTTAACTGTTCTTTTCGCATACCGGCACTTATGGCATCTCTTATATCTTGATTGATAAGTAGTACTTCTTGAAGGGCTATTCTTCCTTTATAACCATGACTACAATGAGGACAACCAGTAACATTGGCTTCATAAACTTCATTTATATCAAGACCTAGTACTGTTTTGAAGAGATTTTTCTCAGTAATTGTAACTGGTCTTTTCTTTTTGCAGTTATTACATAGTTTTCTAGCTAACTTCTGGGATACTATGCCTGTTAATGCGGAAGCAAGTAAATATCTTTCAACATCCATATCTAGTAATCTTTCGATAGTATTTAATGAATTGTTAGTGTGGATTGTAGATAGTACTAAGTGTCCAGTGATTGAAGCTCTTACCGCTATCTGGGCTGTTTCGGAGTCTCTTATTTCTCCAATCATAATGATGTTAGGGTCTTGTCTTAAGATACTTCTTAAAACTGTTGCAAAGTCTAGACCAATGTCACTATTTACTTGAACTTGGTTAACTCCTTTTATATCCATCTCTACAGGGTCTTCAACAGTTATTAGGTTAGAACCTTCAACATTTAATTTTTGTAAGAAAGAATATAGAGTAGTTGATTTACCAGTACCAGTAGCACCAGTAACTAATATTATTCCATTAGGGAAACCAAGCATTTTTAATACCTTGTTATAGTTTGTTTCACTAAAACATAGGTATTCAATACCTTTTAAACTCATGGAATAATCCATAATTCTTATAACAATTTTTTCGCCTCTTTTAGTGGGGAGTGATGATACTCTGAGGTCTAATTCTTTTCCTTTAATGTTATCTTTTATACCACCATCTTGAGGTAATCTTGTTTCAGTTATATTCATACCAGCCATTATTTTTATTCTGGTAGTAACATTTTGTTTTATTTCTCTAGGTAAGAAGAATTCATCTCTTAAAATACCATCAATTCTAATTCTTACAGTTATTCCTTCATCAGTAGGGTCGAAGTGAATATCTGATGCTCCTTGATTAACAGCGGTTATTATAATCATATTAACAGCATCAACAACAGGTATTTTGGTAAAATCAATACTTTTAGTATTATTTGTATTTATAGCCATATTTATATTAGCTTGCATATTTGGAATACTATTTTGATTAGGATTAACTTGGCTTGGTACTATATTTTTATTTGTACCTTTTGGTGTGGTAATGTTTGCTGTATTTGGTATTCTGTTTGGAACTACATTATTATTAATTACATTATTTGCTTTATTATTAATATTAGACTGCATAGTACTATTATTATTCATAGTATTCCTCTCCCTTTTTGTTCTTTTCTTTTTAAAAAGACTAGATTTTATTCTATAATTATTATATAATAAACTTAAGTAAATATCAATAGTAAATGGGTGAGAAAATGAAATTAAATAAGAAGGGTTTTATGCTAGCAGAAGTAGTTATATCAGCTTCTGTTGTGGCAGTTGTTCTTGTTACTATGTATATTGGTATTAATAGAATGACTGCGGCTTATGATAAGAGAAGTAGATATTATGATATAGATGCTCAGCAGGTAGCTATGGAAATTAATGATGTTATAGAGAAAAGTGGAAAAGATGATGTTTTTAAAAGCACTAGTGGTCTTTTGATGCCAAGACTTATCAATACTAGATATCCTGAAACGGTTGATTTATTCAATATATGTGTAGATAATTTAAAGTATACTTCATGTAATGCTTTTGTAGTTAGGGATGTTAATGCTTTTGATGTTTTACTTAATTCTTCTAATATGAATCAGTCTTTTGCTAATTATCTTTCTTATTTTGTTAAAAAGATTGATTTTAGTGAAAATTATTCTTATTTTGTAGTTGTAGAACTGAAAAAGAATGGTGGATACTACTACTATACATTGAAGGTGAAATAATATGAAGAAGTTAAATAGAAAAGGCTACATGACTGTAGAAATTATTATTGCCTCAGTACTTGCTTTTGCAATAGCTTTCTTTTTGTTGCAAATAACAATGAAACTAGTAGATGTTAATGATAATGAATATGTTAAAACAGAGTTTATGACTGATAAAGCTTTAGTTATGAAAAATATTAAGAACAATATTAGAAATGATATTAATAAGTGTGGTAAGATAACTAGTATAGAACTTAGTGAAGAGTATAATTTATCTATTGGTAAAGGTGGGCAGTGGTATATTTATTTTGATAATGAGGATGTTGCACTTTTTGGGGTGGCTGAGAGTGATGGAAAATTACTTGTCCGCTACGTAAATACTGATCAGGAGACATATTCTAAAAGTTTTACCAGTGAAGTTAGTTCAGTAAATGTAATTACTGGTATTAATGATCCTTATGTTTATTTTCAAATAGGATGTAATAATATATTTAACGATGATGATTATGATATAAATATTGTTGTTTATAATGGATAATTCGACAAAATATTTAATTAAATAGGTATAAAATATTTTTGGTGATAAAATGAAAAAGTTATTAAAGAAAGTATTTTTACCTATTTTTTTGTCGGTGGTATGTGGTTTTTTATGTGGTAAGTTAATGTTTAGTATTTATGAAGATAAAGAGAAGAATATACTTACTTCAAATGTTATCTATTTACTTGAAGATGCTTCTTATAATGATTATAGTACAATGAAGAGTAGTTTTGTTAGTAATAATTACATTTATTATGAAGAGAATGGTAAGTATAATACAGTTGTAGCTATGACTAAGAATAGGGATAATATTGATAAGATAGAGAAGGCTTATAATAAAGATTTTAAGATAGTAGAGTATTTACTTAGTGATGAAGAAATTAATAATAAACTTAATGAATATGATAAAAAGATAGATAATACTAGTAATAATAAAGAGATAAAACTACTAGTGGAAGAATTAAATGGTATTTATAAAGAGAGAAAAGATATTAAAATGGTTAAAATCAGTTGACAATTTGTTAAAATTAATATAAAATTATATCTAGCAACGGAGTAGTACTCAAGAGGCTGAAGAGGCGCCCCTGCTAAGGGTGTAGAGTGGGAAACTGCTGCGAGAGTTCAAATCTCTCCTGCTCCGCCATTATGAATATAAAGTCCGTAAGGGCTTTTTTCTTATATTAGGAGGTGATAATATGTTTAAAGAAGAACTTTCTTTAGTACCACATTTACCTGGATGTTATCTTATGAGAAATAAGGATAATATTGTTATATATGTTGGTAAGAGTAAGAATTTGAAGAATAGACTTAGTTCATACTTTCAAAGAGAACATACTGGTAAGACAATGATGTTAGTTAGAGAGATAGATCATTTTGAATATATTATTACTAATACTGAGATGGAAAGTCTATTACTAGAAATTAATCTTATTAAGAAATATAATCCTAAGTATAATATTTTATATAGAGATGATAAGTCTTATCCATATATTGAACTTACTGATGAGAAAGTACCTACTCTTAAGATTACTAGGAGAATTAATGCTAAGAAGATTAAGAATAATTTATTTGGTCCTTATCCTAATGTAGGGGCTGCTAAAAGAGTAGTAGAAATACTTAATAGAATATATCCTCTTAGAAAGTGTAGAACTTATGAAAAGAGAGAGTGCTTATATTATCATATAGGAGAGTGTCTTGGGTACTGTGTGCATAATGTAGATGAAGATAAGATTAAAGAGATGAAGAGTGAGATTGTTTCTTTTTTGAATGGTAATACTAAAATATTAACTGATAGACTTAAAGAAAAGATGTATAGTTATTCTGAGAAAATGGATTATGAGAAGGCTATGGAATATAAGGAACTTCTTGATTATATTAATATTACTACTGAGAAGCAAAAGGTTGATTTGGATAGTAAGGTTAATACTGATATAGTGGGTTATTATACTAAAGATAATTATATTAGTATTCAGATTCTTTTTGTTAGAGGAGGTAAACTTCTTGATAGGAATAGGGTTATATTTCCGATGGTAACTACTGAAGAAGAGGAATTATCTAATTATTTACTTGATTTTTATAGTAAGAATGTATCAATACCTAAAGAGGTATTAACTCCTGATAATGTGGATAATGAAGCTTTTAGTGAGATATTTAATATTAAGTTTATTACTCCTGTTAAGGGAGAAAAGAAGAGAATATTAGAACTTGCTTATGATAATGCTAGAATATATTATGAAGAACAAATGACTTATATTAAGAGAGATGAAGATAAGATAGAGGATGCTCTTAATGAACTTAAGAGCAAACTTAAATTAGATAAAGTAGATAGAATTGAATTATTTGATAATTCTAATTTATTTGGTAGTTTTAATGTATCTGGTATGGTAGTGTTTATTATGGGGAAACCTTCTAAAAATGATTATCGTAAGTTTAAGATTACTAATGATAAGAATGATGATTATGGGACAATGAGAGAGGTTATTTATAGGAGATATTTTAGAGTACTTAAAGATAATCTTGAGAAACCTGATTTGATTATTGTAGATGGTGGTGTTGGTCAGATACATGTGGCTAGAGAGGTTATAGAGAGTCTTGGCCTTGATATTCCAGTAGCGGGTCTTAAGAAAGATGATACACATAGTACTAATATGTTATTAGGACTTGAGCCTCTTACTGAGATTATGATTGATAAGAGAAGTAATTTGTTTATGTTACTTACTAGGATGCAAGATGAGGTACATAATTTTACTATTAGTTATCATAAGAATATTAGAAGTAAGGGAGCACTATCTAGTATACTTGATAATATTGATGGTATAGGAGAAGTTAGAAAGAATAAACTTCTTAAGAAATATAAAACTATTACTAAGATGAAAGAGGCTAGTACTGAAGAGTTAGAGGAGATACTTCCTCATGATACTGCGGTTAAGTTTAAAGAATTTTTGAATAGTTATGAGTAATCACTCTAAGCCTAGGTCTTAGAGTGTCATTTATAGCCTAAGGTCTATAAATGATATATCTACATATCTATTATATATAAGCTATATGTATATATTTAGAATTAAAAAGATATATAAAGTTAGTTTTTGGAAATAAAATGAGAAAAAATCTCTTAAATTATTGACAAAAGCATAAAATAATAGTAAAATCATAATCGGTACATTTTGTTGGAGGGTATTAGGTATTGGGAACACTTAAGACCTGAAGATAACTTTTAAAAATATGAAGGAGAATAGAAATGAAAAGCACATTTATGCAAAGTAAAGAAACAGTTAACAGAACTTGGTATGTTATTGATGCTAAAGATATTCCTCTAGGAAGAGTTGCTAGTAAAGCTGCTGTTATATTAAGAGGAAAACACAAAGTAACATACACTCCTCATGTTGACTGTGGTGACTATGTTATCATTGTTAATGCTGATAAAGTAGCTTTAACTGGTAACAAATTAGAGGATAAAATTTATTATGATCACTCTAGATATGTTGGTGGTCTAAGAGAAAGAACTGCTAAAGAAATGAGAGCTAACTATCCAGTAGAGATGGTTGAAAGAGCAGTAAAAGGAATGCTTCCACATAATAGACTTGGAAGAGAAATGTATAAGAAATTATTTGTGTATGCTGGTGAAGATCACAAACATGCTGCACAACAACCTAAAGTATTAGAAATGGGAGGTAACAAATAATGGCTAAAGAAAAAAGAAGTTTCTATGGAACTGGTAGAAGAAAAGGATCTGTAGCTAGAGTTACTTTAACTCCTGGTACTGGTAAGATTACTGTTAATGGTAGAGATGTTCAAGAATATATGCCTTATGACGTATTAGTAATGGATTTAAAACAACCATTAGTAGTAACTGGTAATGAAAATACTTTTGATGTAGTTGCTGAAGTTACTGGTGGTGGATTCTCAGGTCAAACTGGTGCTATCAGACTTGGTATTACTAGAGCATTACTTGTTTATGATGCAGGAAATGAAACTAATGAAGATTCATATAGAAAAGTTCTTAAAGCTAATGGATTTATAACTAGAGATCCAAGAGTTAAAGAAAGAAAGAAATATGGTCTTAAAGGTGCTAGAAGAGCTCCACAATTTAGTAAGAGATAATGTATTAGAAGTTACATTTATTGTGACTTCTTTTTGTATATATTTATGGCTTCTATATGATAGATATGTAGATATACTATTTATAGACTTTAGGCTATAAATAGCACTGGAAGACTTATAGGCTGAAAGTGAATAAAAAAGGTGTAAATAATAAGTAAACTAAAGGCAATATTATTGCCTTTTTATTTTTATTTTGTTATTATATTAAGGTGAGGTGAAAGGTAAATGACAAAATATGTTTATTTGTTTACAGAAGGTAATGCAGATATGAGAAACCTTCTTGGTGGTAAAGGTGCTAACTTAGCGGAAATGACAAATATTGGTTTGCCAGTTCCACAGGGATTTACTATTACTACTGAAGCTTGTACTAAGTACTATGAAGATGGACGTACAATTAATGATGAGATTCAAAGCCAAATTAACGAATACATAGTTAAGATGGAAGAGATTACAGGAAAGAAATTTGGAGACAAAGAAAATCCATTATTAGTTTCTGTTAGAAGTGGTGCTAGAGCTAGTATGCCTGGTATGATGGATACTATTCTTAATTTAGGATTAAATGAAGAAGTAGTTAATGTTCTAGCAGAAAAATCTAATAATCCTAGGTGGGCTTGGGATTGTTATCGTAGATTTATTCAAATGTATTCTGATGTTGTTATGGAAGTTGGTAAGAAATACTTTGAACAACTAATCGATAAGATGAAGGAAGAAAAGAATGTTAAATTAGATGTTGAACTTACTGCTGATGATTTAAAAGAATTAGCTAGAGAGTTTAAAGAAGAATATAAGTCTAAGATTGGTGAAGATTTCCCTGATGATCCAAAAGAACAATTAATGGGAGCTATTAAAGCGGTATTTAGATCTTGGGATAATCCAAGAGCTAATGTTTATCGTAGAGATAATGATATTCCATATTCTTGGGGAACTGCTGTTAACGTTCAATCAATGGCATTTGGTAATATGGGAGATGATTGTGGTACAGGTGTTGCTTTTACAAGAGATCCTGCTACTGGTGAAAAAGGTTTATTTGGTGAATTCTTAACCAATGCACAAGGTGAAGATGTTGTTGCAGGTGTTAGAACTCCAATGAAGATTACTGAGATGGCTGATAAGTTCCCAGAGGCTTTTGAAGAGTTTAAGAAAGTATGTGCTACTTTAGAAGAACATTACCGTGATATGCAAGACATGGAATTTACTGTAGAACATGGTAAATTATATATGTTACAAACTAGAAATGGTAAGAGAACTGCTCAAGCTGCTTTAAAGATTGCTTGCGATTTAGTTGATGAAGGAATGAGAACTGAAGAAGAGGCTGTATTAATGATTGATCCTAGAAACTTAGATACATTATTACATCCACAGTTTGATACTAAGGCAATAAAAACTGCTACTCCAGTTGGAAAAGGACTTGGTGCTTCTCCTGGAGCTGCTTGTGGTAAGATTGTATTTACTGCGGAAGATGCTGCTACTTATGGTATTGGTGGTAAAGGAGAAAAGGTTGTACTAGTTAGACTTGAGACTTCTCCTGAAGATATTACTGGTATGAAAGCTGCTCAAGGTATCTTGACAGTACGTGGTGGTATGACAAGTCATGCTGCAGTTGTTGCTCGTGGTATGGGTACTTGCTGTGTATCTGGATGTGGTGATATCATCATGAATGAGGCTAAGAAGGAATTTACTTTAGCTGGTAAAGTATATCATGAAGGCGATGTTATCTCTATTGATGGTACTACTGGTAATATTTATGATGGAGCTATTCCAACAGTAGATGCTACTATTGCAGGTGAATTTGGTCGTGTTATGGCATGGGCTGATAAGTATCGTAAACTTGGTGTTAGAACTAATGCTGATACTCCTAAAGATACTAGAAAAGCAATTGAACTTGGTGCTGAAGGTATTGGACTATGTCGTACTGAGCATATGTTCTTTGATGAAGAGAGAATATTTAACTTAAGAAGAATGATTTTATCTGAAACAGTTGAAGATAGAGAGAAATATTTAAGTTTATTAATTCCTTATCAAAAAGGTGACTTTAAAGAAATGTATAAGGAATTAAAGGGTCTACCTATGACTGTACGTTATATTGATCCACCTCTTCATGAGTTTATTCCTAAGACAGAGGCTGAAATGAAGGAACTTGCTGATGCTATGGGAATGACTGTAGAGCATATTATTGATGTATGTAATGAATTACATGAATTTAATCCAATGATGGGTCATAGAGGATGTCGTCTAGCAGTTACTTATCCAGAAATTGCTAGAATGCAAACTCGTGCTTTAATGGAAGCTGCTATTGAAGTTCATGAAGAAGAAGGATATGATATTGTTCCTGAGATTATGATTCCACTTGTTGGTGAAGTTAAAGAATTAAAGTATGTTAAGGATATAGTAGTAGAAACTGCTGAACTTGTTAAGAAAGAAAAAGGTTCTGATATGGAATATCATATTGGTACTATGATTGAAATACCAAGAGCTGCTCTTACTGCTGATGCAATTGCTACTGAAGCTGAATTCTTCTCATTTGGTACTAATGATTTAACACAAATGACATTTGGTTTCTCTAGAGATGATGCTGGTAAGTTCTTAGGAGCCTACTATGAAAAGAAGATTTATGAACAAGATCCATTTGCTAAATTAGATCAAGTTGGTGTTGGTCAACTTGTTAAAATGGCTGCTGAAAAGGGTAGAGCTACAAGACCAAATATTAAACTTGGTATATGCGGAGAACATGGTGGAGATCCATCTAGCGTTGAATTCTGTCATAATGTTGGATTAACTTATGTTTCTTGCTCACCATTTAGAGTACCTATAGCTAGACTTGCTGCTGCTCAAGCCGCAATTAAAGCGAGAAAAAATTAGAACGCATAAGCGTGATAAAATATAAAAACAAGAAAGACTCATTTGAGTCTTTTTTTGTTGCAATTAAAGGAGATGATAATGATGTGAAAGAAGTATATAAAACTTAAAAGATTAAAACCAAGATGATAGTCATAATTTTAAATTTGTTAAAAAATAGTCACCATATAGTTCGGATGACTATTTTTTTGTTGGAAGAAAAAATATAAAAAGAAAGGAATGATAAAGATGTATTTTAAGAAACCAAAATTAAATAATTTATCTCAAGGAGCTCGATTAGAGTATGTAAGAAGAATAAGACATATGGATATGGATGATGTCGCAGATTATTTTGGATTTGGAGGTAATGATCCACATAAGACATTTAATAGTTATGAAAATAATTACAGACATCCAAGTAAAGAAAGATTAAAAGATATAGCAGAATTATATGAAGTAAGTATTAATGCTATAAAGGAATATGATTTTAGTAATCCCATTGATGTTATTTATAATCTAATGTGGTTAGAAGAAGAATTTCCATATTATGAAATTAACTTTGATACTGAAAGTTATGAACAAACAGAATACAATGAATTAGTTCAAACAGCAATTAATGAATGGAAAGAAATGAGAGATAAAAGAGAAAACTATGAGATATCAGATGAAGAATATCTTGATTGGAAATTAAATTTTGAAATTGAAAATGAAATTTTATGATTCTTTCATGATATAATATTGTTGAACTGATTGGTGGTGATTATATGAATCAAAGTCTAGTAGAAAAGAAAAAGAATTTTATTGAATCTAATGAAGAATATGTAAAAAGCATACAAGAAAGAAAGATTAGTTTTACTAATATTCCTAAAAAAATAAGAACATATGAAATGTGTTTTGAGGCAGTTAAAATTAACCCATTTAACATGAAAGAAGTTCCTGAAGAATATTTAACAGAAGATTTATGTTTTGCTGCAATTGAACGCGATTCCTTAGCAATGAGGTACATCCCTAAAAATATTAGAACTAAAAAATTCTGCTTAAAAGCTATTGAATTAAATAAGGAATGTATACGATATTTTCCAAGTGAGTATATAGATGACAATATGGCCATGGAGTTAGTAAAAACTGATGGAAAGAATTTAAGATATATAGAAGAGAAGAAAAGAAACAAAGATTTATGTCTTATGGCGTTTAAAAATAATCCAGGGTGCATTGAGTATATTCCAAAAAAATATATTAAAGATGAAATGTATCTAGAAGCAGTTAATTCTGATTGTAATATTTTAGATATAGTTCCTGATAAATTGCGAACAAAAGAATTGATTGTTACTACCTTAAAAACCGCCGTGAGATTCAAAGAAAATGGAGGTTCAGTATATACACGTTCCATAGGCGAAGCTATACCTGTTCAATTTGAAAGTGATAAAGACATAATAAACTTGGAACGAAAATGTGGAATTAGAATTTTTACTCAAAAAAAATATGCTAAAGATACTAATAAATTTTATGTGAGTGAAAAATTTTCATATAAAGATGATGTTGTTGATGAAGAATTTGATTCTTTTGATAAATTTGTTGAATATTTAAATAATGATCTTTATAATGCTGATTTATTTGAATTTGATTTTAAGGGAATAGACATCAAAAAATACGATTATTCTAATTTATTAATAAATAGTAGCGTGTTAATTGAAAATGGATTGTATGATTCGTCTTCTTATGAAAAACTAATTTTGAATAACAAAAAGTATTTGGATATTCCTTATATGGATGAAGATAATAATGATATTTCTTCTAATAATTATGGACCAACAGTGGTAGATGGTTCTAATAATAATAGAAGAATTTATTATATTAGTGATATTCATTTATGTCATAAGATTGCTAAAAAATTTCCCGAGCATGCTTCTTATATTGAAATTATACATTTTATTAAAAGCTTAATAGATCGTTTAATTATTGATGCAGAACTATATGATTGTCTTTTAATTGGTGGTGATACATCATCGAGTTTTGAGTTAATTAAAATCTTTTTTAGACTACTGAGAAAAAAATGGAAAGGTTATATAATTACTGCACTTGGCAATCACGAAATATGGAATTTGGATAATGAAATATCAAATTGCGGATTAGATGACATTATTCAAAAATATAGGGACTTCTTTGATGAACTAGAAAACATAATTTTATTACAAAATGACTTGCTATTTTTTCACGAAGAAGGAATTAAATTGTTGAGTGAAGAAGAAATATTAAATTCAAATGATGATCATTTAAAGGACTTAAGTAATAGAAGTCGATTAATAATGCTTGGTGGTTTGGGTTTTAGTGGATTAAATGATAAGTACAATGCCTTATGTGGATTATATCGAGAAACTCTCAAAACATTAACAGAAGATCAAATTCAATCTGATAGATTCAATAAAATATATAATCATGTAAAAAATTCTCTGGATAAAACCAAATTAATAGTTTTTACTCATACACAAAAAGAAAATTGGAATACAGATGAATATGTAAAAAGGTGGATTTATGTAAATGGGCATACTCATCAAAATTATTTTGAAATAGATGATGATAAAACTGTATATTCTGATAATCAAATAGGATACTATAGGAATAATTTAGGTTTAAAGTATTTTGAAACTTCACAAAACTTTGACTATTTCCAATATTTTGGTGACGGAGTATATGAAATAAGCAGAGATGATTATTTTGTATTTAATAGAGGTATTGGGCTTAGAATGGATTTTAATAAATCAGATGGTAAATTGATAATGCTTAAGAAGAATGGGATTTATTGTTTCTTTTATCAAAATCCAAATAAAAAATTATACTTACTTAATGGTGGAGCGGTAAGAGTTTTGAAGAATCAAGATATTAATTATTATTATGAAACTATGGATGTATTATCTTTAGCAATTAATCAAGCAATGAAAAACTATAACAATACATTAAAAGAAATATCAAAAAGTATTAGAAGTATTGGTGGAGATGGTAGGATTCATGGTTGTATTGTTGATATAGATTTCTTTAATCATATTTATTTAAATCCATATGATGGAAAAGTTTCTTATTATTATGCTACATCAATTATTGATAAGCATGTTTATAATTCGTTAAAAAGTCTATTATCACATCATAATAAAAAATTGCTTGAAAATTATGAAAGTAAAAATAATGCGGAAAATAATTTAAGTATTATATTAGCAAATAATCAGATTCAAAATGTTTCTATAACTGAATATGTTCCTGATACATTAATGTATTCGCCTTCAAGACAAATGTTAACGATTCAATATTTAACAGAGTTAAATGTGATAAGATTTTGGAGTGATAAAATCATAGATAAAATTAAAAATGAATTAGATTCATCAAAAATAAGATATTTAGAATAAAAGTAAAGTGTGCGATGAAGAAGTAGAAATACTTCTTTTTCTTTTACTCTTATCGCACCCTAAACTTATTTTTATAAAAATGATAATTTCTTTGTAGAGGTGATTTAATGAAAAGAAAAGTAGCAATATATGCTAGAGTTTCAACTGAACATGAAGCTCAATTATCCGCTTTAGATAATCAAGTTCAATACTATGATGAAGTTTTAAAGAAAAATCCTAATTGGATTCTTTATGATAGATACATAGATGAAGGATTAAGTGGAACATCTACAAAGAAAAGAAAAAAATTTATGAGAATGATAGAGGATGCTAAAGCCGGAAGATTTGATTTAATAGTTACTCGTGAAGTATCAAGATTTGCAAGAAATACAGTTGATACATTACAAGAAACTAGAAAGTTAAAAAGTATAGGAGTAGAAGTATATTTTATTGATGATAACATTTGGACATTTAATGATGAGGATGGTGAATTAAAACTTACTATTATGGCTACATTAGCTCAAAATGAAAGTAAGAAAACTTCTCAAAGAGTTAAAGCAGGACAATTGATATCATTTCAAAATGGAGTATTTTATGGAACTGGTAATATACTTGGGTATGATAAAGTTGGAAAAGACTTAATAGTTAATGAAGATCAAGCCAAAATAGTAAGATTTATTTATTCAGAATATTTAAATGGTAAAGGTACAGTTAAAATAGCTGATGAACTAACTGAGAGAGGTGCAATTACATCTACTGGATTATCAAGATGGAGTGCTGCTTATGTATCTAGAGTATTAAGAAATCCATTTTATTCAGGCACTATAGTTTATAGAAAATCTTATATACCAGATTATTTAGAACAAAAACCTAAAATGAACTATGGTGAAGTAGAACAAGTAGTAGTTGAAGGAAGACATGAACCGATTATATCTAAAGAAGATTTTAAGAAAGTTCAACAAATAATGGATAGTCATTCCAAACCGATAAAACTAGGTAGAAGACAAGCAACAGGAGTAGCTAAAAATATATGGAGTAAAAAACTAGTGTGTGAATGTGGATCTAACTTTAATAGAAAGATATATCATAAAAATAAAAATGATACAACTTATTGTTATGTTTGTTATAACAAGAAAATGAGACCAAAGAATAGATATAAAGATAGTTGTGAAGTTAAAGAAGTGCAAGAATGGAAATTACAATATATGGCTGAAACAATATTTAGAAATTTCACACATGATACAGATAATCGAAAAGAATTATTTGAAAGACTAATGAAAGGAGTGAATATAGATGAACATCCAGAGATAAAAATAAAACAAAGAATTGATAAATTAAATCAATTAATTGAAAAAGAAAGTGAAAAGTTTGATAGATTAATTGATAACTATTTAGATAAAACTATAGATTTAACATTATATGATATGTTTCAAAAGAAAGTATCAAGTAGAATAGAAAAATACAAAGTAGAAAAAAGTGAATTAGAAAAACAATATGAATCTATTGAACCATTAGAAGTTAGAATAGAAAATGTAAAAAAGAAGATAAGAAGATTATTGGATATTAACTATAATGGTGTAGATGAAAAAATAATAGAAGAGTTTGCAGATAAAATAATAGTTCATAAAGATTATTTTGAATGGAAGTTTAATTTTATGGCTGAAACAATTAAGTTAGAGATAAGTGGTAAAAGTAAAAAAGATTGTTTATTAATAGAATATGAAAATAATCGCTAATTATATGGTATAATAATTCATGGTGATATAAATGAAGAAGAAACATAAATTGCTATTAATAATAACTATATCAATTTTATTTATGACTATTTTTACATTATCATATACAGGAGTACTATTTTTTAACAAAGGATTAGGTAGCTTAGATTATTTATTTTTAAATATAATTGGTGATGCTATCTTAGTTGGGATTATTACATATATATCATCAAAAAGTATATCAATGTATATTTCTAGAAAAGAGTTTGATAGAAGAAATAAGATTTGTATTTCAGTCAATGAAATTAGAAATAATATTAGCAACTATAATAGATTTATAGATGCTTTTGAGAATTCAACCATTTTCTTTTCGTTAGATGAAAAAGAAAAGAAAATCATAAATTATGTTTACGATTTTTATATAAAAATTTTAAATATAATAGTATGTAAAGATACTGAAAAGCAACTATTTGATATAATATTAAATATACCATTTATTATAGATGCTTTTGAAGATAATAGTGTCAAAGAATCATTTAATGAAATTCTAAAAAAATTTGATAAACAAGGTGAATTTAATAATATTTCAATTTTAAAAGTATTAATATCAAAAAAAGATATTGATATGCTTCAAAAATTTTCTGATATTATTAGACATATAAAACATTTTAAGGTGACTAATTTAAATAGTTCGGAAGGTTGTCAATTGTTAGTGACAGCTGACAAAAGAGTAGAATGTAAAATAGCTTGTTTACCAAGTCAATCCTATGAATTATACATGTATTATAATAAGGAACACTTTATTGATATTATTGCATTTTCTTTTGACTTTGATCAAAAAGAATATGCATCAAATATATATGGATTCAAGTATTCAAATAATAAAGATAAAAGTAAACCAGCTAATATAAATCTTTCAAATTTTATTAACATAAAATAAATATAATTAAGTCATTTTAGTCAAAATAGAACGACATATCGTTCTAATAGGTTTCCCAATAGTTTATGGCTCACAAGCTGCAAT
>CAKOMD010000011.1:0-30764 GCA_934096555.1 uncultured Bacilli bacterium
TGTCTTGTACCAGCAGTCATTGGTTTATAAACTCTTATTGCCATTATATTTCCTCCTTACTAGTCGAAACTAATAGTATCGCCTTTCTTTAAAGTTACAACGGCTTTTTTATATTTACTAGTCATACCAGTATATTTACCAACTCTCTTCTTTTTAGGATGAGAATTTGTAACATTTACAGCCATTACTTTAACATTAAATTTCTTTTCAATAGCTTGTTTTATTTCTGTCTTATTAGCAGTATTAGCTACTTTGAAAGCATATTTGCCTTCAGCTTCCATTCCTGCTGATTTTTCAGTAATAATTGGTGCTAAGATTATATCTAAATAACTATTCATTATTTAAGCACCTCCTCTAAAGCAGTTAATGCTTCTTCTTCAATAAGTAAGTTATCAGATGATACTAAATCATAAGTATTAACTTCATTAGGCATTACTACCTTAACATTAGCTAAGTTTCTAGCAGCTAAACATACATTATCAGTAAGTTCTTTAACACATACTAGAACTTTATGATTAGTTAATCCTAAAACTTCTAATAAATTAGTCATTTCTTTAGTCTTATTAGTATCGAACTTAATAGTATCTACTACTACTAATTCTTTATCTAATACTTTGTAAGATAATGCACTCTTAAGTGCTAATCTCTTTTCTTTCTTATTCATTTTCTTTGAATAATCTCTTGGTACTGGTCCAAATGCTATACCACCATGACGGTATTGAGTAGCTCTGATACTACCTTGTCTTGCATTACCAGTTCCTTTTTGTCTGTATGGTTTTCTTCCACCACCAGATACTTCTGCTCTTGTCTTAACACTAGCAGTTCCTTGTCTTGCTCCTGCCATTGCAGCTACTATTGCGTCTTTAACAACTGCATCGTTAGGTTCAATGTTAAATATGTTATCTTCTAATTTTATATCCTTTACCTTTTCGCCTTTTAGACTTAAAACATCTATTTTCTTAGACATAATTTCCTCCTTTATCATCACAAACAACTTTTAATATTTTTATAATACTAACTATTCAGCAGTTTCTTGTGATTCTTCTATGTCAGCTTCTTCAGCAGCTAATTCTTCGTTAATAGTTTCCATAGTTTCTTCAACTACTTCTTCAGAAGTCTTACCTTCTTCATAAACGATTAATTCTACTGGTTCATTTACTTTATCACCAGTCTTAACTGAAGTTCTAACAAGTACTAAAGAGTTTTTAGGTCCAGGAACGCTTCCCTTAATTAAGATAACATTATTTTCTAGGTCAACACTAATAACTTCAAGATTTTGAATAGTTACTTGTTCATGACCCATATGTCCAGGTAATTTCTTTCCTGGTAAAACTCTCATAGGTAATAGTGTACCCATTGATCCTACTCCTCTATGGTATTGAGATCCATGAGTCATAGGTCCTCTACTTTGATTGTGTCTTTTAATAACACCTTGAAATCCTTTACCTTTAGAAGTGCCGGTAACATCTACCATTTCTCCTGCAGCAAAAGTGTCAGCCTTAAGAACATCTCCTAAAGCATACTCGCTAACACTTGCACCTCTAATTTCTTTCAAGAAGCGCTTAGGGGTAGTATTAGCTTTTTTTAGATGACCAGTTTCTGGTTTATTACTTCTAGAAGCTTTTTTCTCTACTGTAGCAAGTTGTATAGCATCATATCCATCAGATTCTTTAGTCTTGATTTGAGATACAACGTTATCTTCAACTTCAATAACAGTTACAGGAATAAGTTTTCCATCAGCAGTAAATACTTCAGTCATCCCTTTTTTTCTTCCTAAGATTCCTTTCATTTTTTCCTCCTATATTATTTTTTAATTTGTATATCAACACCACTAGGTAAATCTAAATGAGCAAGTGCTTCAATAGTTTCTTTACTTGGGTTATTGATGTCGATTAGTCTCTTGTGAGTTCTCTTTTCAAATTGCTCTCTTGAATCCTTGTACTTATGTACCGCTCTTAAAATTGTTATTTTTTCAATTTCAGTTGGTAATGGTACAGGACCAGATACCTCACCACCAGTTCTCTTAACTGTAGCTACTATTTTAGCAGCTGCATTATCAAGAACTCTATGGTCGTAAGATTTTAATTTGATTCTCACTACTTCTTTTGCCATAGTTGTCCTCCCTTCGTCTATATCTTGTATAGGCATAGCTCCGAACGAATTACCTGATATACCTTTATTTTTTTGACAACTTAACCTGGTGTATCAGCAACTTCGCACATCTAAGCCAGTCACACTTCTACAATTATACCCTATAATTCTATTAAAATCAAGTAAAAAAAGAACATTTTTTTAACTTTTTTGACATTTCATTTTACATTTTAATTAAATAGCTTATTTTTAACCACAAAATAGACAAAATATTCATATTTTATAAGGACTAAATATATACTTCACTCTTATATATAATAGATACGAAGTATTTACTTTTAGACTACTCTAGGCTAAAAGTAACACTAATAAGCCTTGCGTAGTAAGGCTTATAGTGCATAGAAAAAAGATAAGCAATATCACTATAACTTATCTAATCACTATATTTACTATCAATACCAAAGTATTCCTCAAGAGATAACCAGTTACCATTATTATATAAAGTCTTAGCTAGTTCTTTACCAACATATCTAATATGCCATGGTTCATAAGTATATCCTGTAATACTATCTTTACCTTCAGGATATCTAATAATAAAACCATACTTCCAGCAGTTATCCTTAAGCCAATTACTCTCATTAGTACCCGCAAAAGAAATATCTACTGTATTTAAATCAATAGTAAGACCAGTCTGATGATCTGAGTAGCCCGCTCTCGAAGAATAAGTATCTGCTTTCTCCTTACCATCCATTCTAACATAATTATTATATATATACTTTTGATCACTATAAGATCTATATCCCGAAGAAGCATATATATTAAGACCAAGTACTGAACTATCACTCTTAAGTTCATTAAAAGCATCTCTTACATAATCTACTACTCTAATATAACCATTTATTGTAACTAAATTATTAGGTACAAAGTTACTAGGTAAAGAATAAGACTTATTAGCAATAATAACATCATCTATATAAGTAATACCATAATAATTCTTTATCGTATTACCCTTCTTAGTCTTACTAATCTTAACATTACTATTTTCTTTTACCATAAGTTTAAACTCCTTACTTGAAGTATTCCCACTAGAATCAGAGGCTATACATTTAAGATTATAAGTACCAGTCTTCTCACTATCATACTCTCCCTCTATTTTAGGAGTAATCTCTTCCATACTATTATCACTTACAGTAACATTCTCTAAGAAGTTAGGTACCTTCTCATAAGCTAGCATTTCATAATCTTTTACTCCTTCAATAACTGGAGCCTTAGTATCCTCTACTACCAAAGTAATATTCTTCTTCTCATTATCATACATAAAGCTACCATAATAAATACCCGGTTTATATATCTTATTATCATTGCTTTCAATACCAGTCCATTCTATTTCTATATCAGAATCAGTATTCTTATATAAATAATCATTAACTACTGGTAATGTACTACCTACTTCAATAGTAATCTTATCTTTATACTTAAAAATATCTTTAACATTCTTCTTATTTATAAATAAGAAAATAGTAACTCCTATTACAATAAGTAGTAATATACTACCAATTATAATAAATAATTTCTTTTTATTTGTTTTCTTCCTCTTTGACATATTTTCTCCTTAATTTCTTATAACAAGGTCTACATACTGAATCATATTCAGCATCAATACCATCTATAGATACTTGTTCTCCAGTAAATACTGGTATTAATTCATTATCTATTCTATTTAACCTTAAATTATATGTAGCTTTATCACCACATTTACATACTGCTTTTAATTCTTCAAAAGCATCTGCTACCTCAAATAATCTCTTACTACCAGGGAACATATTTGAAAAAGCGTCTGCTCTTAGTCCATAACATAATACTGGTATATCATAATTATCTACAACATCAGTAAGTTCATCTACTTGCTTTGGTGTTAAAAACTGGGCCTCATCAACAATTATACAGTCCAAGTTATGATTAATCATATGACATCCTATTAGATCATATACATTAACACCCGCTCCTACTACATAGTCAGTATCAAGTTCTGCTCCCGATCTACTTTGAATCTTACTGCCAGCCTTTGTATCATCTCCTGGCTTCATAATAAGTACATTTAAATCTTTCTCTTTATAATTATAATAAGTCTTAATAATATCCGTAGTCTTACCACACTTCATTGCTCCAAATTTAAAATATAACTTTGCCATAATAGTTACTCCTTACTTCTTAGCTCTTGGATGAGCCATTTCATATACTTTTCTTATTTGTTCATTAGTAACATGAGTATATATACTCGTTGTATTAAGTGATTCATGTCCTAATAATTCTTTAACAGTCATTAAGTCAGATCCATCCTCTAACATATCGGTAGCAAAAGTATGTCTAAAAGTATGAGGGCTTATCTTAATATCTAGTCCAGCCTTAGTAACTAGCTTATTAATAATATTCCTAATATATCTATCAGATAATTTATTACCATCTTTATTAAGAATTAAATAGCCACTACTAAGTTTATTAAATTCATGATATCCATCATTTAAATATATCTCGATAGCTTTCTTAGTATGATTATTAAATATAACCATTCTCTCTTTACTACCCTTACCTAGTACTTTAATAGTTCTCTCATTAATATCAATATCAGATATTTTAATATTAACTAGTTCACTAACTCTAATACCAGTAGCATATAATAGTTCTATAATAACACTATTTCTCTGATTAATTGGAGTATCATACTTACATACTTCAAATATTTTATTAGCTTCTTCATCTTTTAAAAACTTAGGTAAATATTTATCTTTCTTAGGATTATTAATTCTATTAAAATAATTATCTTTAACTATATCTTCTCTTACTAAGTAATTATATAACCCTCTTATACTACTTAACTTTCTAGATATAGAACTCTTACTAATATTAAGTGAATATAAGTATTTCATATATTCTTTAACAGTATCATAATCTATATCTAAAATATTAATAAAATTATTACCTAAAAATTCATTATATAAAGTTAGATCATCATAATAAGATTCTATTGTCTTATCACTATATTTCTTTACTACCTTTAAATATTCTAAGTATTTATTAATATACTTCATATATACTTTCTACCTCTTAATAATTATAGCATTTTCTTTATATATAAGTAAACTATTTTTACATAAAATTGACATATTTATTATTTCAGTTCGTACTGGCGTTACTCACTGCTATAGAAAGCCTTAATAGTCTTTCTATAGAAAAATTAGAGCCTTCCTAAAGAAGTCTCTAATTTTAGTATATTTTTAAGTTAGGTACTTGCTAAACCGATATATCTATTATATACGGTATTATGAGTAAAAAAGATTTTTTGATTTTTATATTGCTTATAATAATTTTATCTTTAATTAGCCTACTCTTTGTAGTTTTAATATAAAGAAAATCACCTAACTTAAAACATTAAGTTTAGGTGACACCAAATTAATATGGCAACACCCAACAGACGATTATTGAATGTTTCCTTTTTTATTTTATGCAAGTTTCCTTGCTTACATACTAATAATAGCACAATTTATATCTTTTGTCAAACTATTAAAATAGATAAAAAGAAAAGTATCTATTTTCTAGATACATATTTGCCATCTTTAGTAGATACAATTATTTCTTCTCCCTCTTCAATAAATAGAGGTACTTTAACAAGCATACCAGTTTCTACTATTGCATCTTTAGTAGCATTAGTAGCAGTATTACCTTTAATTGCAGGTTCAGTCTTAGTAATCTTATAATCTATCTTTTCAGGTAAATCTATTCCAAGCATTTCTCCTTCAAAAAAGATAATAATAACTTCTAAACCTTCTTTTAAATACTTAACTTCATTTTCAATTTGCTTTTTATTTAATTCTACTTGCTCGTAAGTTTCCATATTCATAAATGAATAAGTATCTCCATCAGAGTATAAAAATTGCATTTTTTGTTTTTCAACGTGAGCTGTAGGTACTTTAATACCAGCATTAAATGTATATTCAGCAATTGATCCAGTTCTTAAATTTTTAAGTTTAGCCTTTACAATAGCGGCACCTTTACCAGGTTTAACGTGGTTAAAATCAAGTACCATATATAAATTACCATCATAGTTTATTGTTTGACCTGACTTAAAATCATTAACATTTATCATTTCCAATCCTCCTACTTCTTAGTTTCTTTGTGCTTAGTTGTCTTACGACAGAACTTACAGTATTTATTTAATTCTAATTTCTCTGGAGTGTTCTTTTTATTTTTTTCTTCAGTATAATTAACATTTTTACATTCTTCACACATTAAAGAAACTAGTGCTCTATTCTCGCTTTTCTTAGCCATAATAACTCCTCCTCCTAAAACATCCACTTAATTATATCATACTTTTATTAATTTATACAACTATTTTTTATTTTTTCTTTATTTTTTCTACCTTTTTCTATACTAAATTATCTTTCTACATACCATATATTACCTAAATATATAGTTATTGCTTATATATAATAGATCTTTATTTGAGACAATACCTTGGCTCAAATAAACACTAAAGAGACTATATTTATATAGGCTCTTAGTGAAAATTAACTATTTAATTCAAAATATTTATTAACTATATTAGAAGATATTCTCTTAGTAACCATAGACTGTGAATTATCAGGAATACTAATATCTGGTGATACCACTACTACACTCATTTTTGGATTATCACTCGGAGAATATCCCACAAAAGAAGTCGTAATAGTCTCAGTATCTACTTTACCATCATTATCGGTATCTATAAAGCTTTCACTAGTACCAGTTTTACCAGAAGAATTAGTATAATATCCCATATAACCATAGCCAAGGCCACTGGTAACAACAGCATTAAATCCCTCTCTTACTCTATCAATATATTTCTTATCTACTGATAAAGTTCCCTGAATAGTAATATTACCCTTATATACAAGAGAACCAAACTTATCACCATTATCACTTGGAGTATATACTTCTTTTAATAAATAAGGTTTTAATCTATTACCACCATTAGCTATTGTATTTATATATTGTGATAACTGAATAGGTGTATAAGTATCATACTGACCAATAGCAAAGTCAAGTAAATGACCTGGTAATTTACTAGTACCCATATAACCAAGGCTTTCTACCGGAAGATCAATACCTGTCTTAAGACCAAGACCAAACTCGGCATACATATCACGGTATTTCTTAAAAGCATCAGGATCTAAAGAAAGTCCCTTATTATATTCATAAGTACCTCCACCAACATTAATAGCTATTTTGTACTGATAAACATTCGAAGAATACTGAAGAGCATAAATATCATCGATATTACCCATTGTTCTCCATGAACACTTTTCCGGAGTATCTTTAATCTTAATACATTCATCATTAATAACAGTACCAATATCAATAGCCCCATATTTATATCCTACCATCATTGAGGCTCCTTTAACTACTGATCCTGGAGTAACAGGAAGGGTCACAATACCTGGAGTATAATCAACGACATACTTTTCCCCATTATCATTAGTAAGGACTTGTTTACCACTCATGGCTAGTATCTCACCAGTATTAGGATCGGATACTACTACAAAAGATCTGTTGTAATAGTTCGTACCTGCTTCTCCTTTAGCATTATATACCTCATTAGCTAGCATTTCTTCTAAATACTTTTGAAGATTAATATCAATAGTAAGGACAATATCATTACCCCTCTTGCCTTCACTAACAAGTTCATAACTATTGTCAGATAAAAGTCTATATGTAGCCTTAGTTCCCTTTAAATAATCTTCATACTGATATTCTAAGTAAGAAATACCCACTCTATCATCTAAAGAATAACCCTTCTTCAAATAAGTTTTAGCAAGTTCTTCAGGAATACCCTGACTATTCGAAGATACACTACCTAAAATAGTCTTAAAAGTATCACCATATAAATACACTCTCTCCCAATCTAACTTCGTATTAAAACCATTTAAATTATCAATATTCTCACTAATATAAGCATATTCTTCCTCAGTAACATCTTTATTTTTAATTACTTTTTCAGCATAAGAGTATCCCTTATTCATAAGATAATAAATATAAGCAGCTTTCTTATCTCTTTCATCATATTCAACTATCTCATCATCAATTCTCTCATATATTAACTTAAGAATATCTTTATCAGTAAGTTTTCTCTTACTATATAAGTCCCATTCCTTATCCGTAATTTTCTTTCTACATTCCACATAATGTCCCTTATAATAAAAGTTTTTTAACTTAGTATCATTAATGCCGCTATAATCAATAGAAATATTATCTCCAATAGTATAAGCAAGTTCTATCTCTTCTTTAGCGGTAACCCCACTCTTCTTTTTATAATATATTGTTTTAACAGCCTCATTATCTACAAGTAAATTATAATTTCTATCATATATTCTACCTCTAGGACTACTAGTACTTTCTATTTTCTTTTCTGTAGAATAAGATAGTTTCTCGGTATATTCAGCATTTTTAAGTATCTGAAGATAAAATACTCTACTGGTTATTATTAAAAATAATACACATATAATACCAATAATAATATTAAATCTTTTTTCCATTATCTCAAATAACTTTTTATCATTAGTTTTCTTCTTCTTATTAATAGGTCTACTACTTTTTTTAACTTCAAACATATTCTTTTTCTTTTTATTATTAATTTTTCTCTTAATATCAAAGTTAATCTTTCTCATATAGCACCTTCCAGTATTTATTATATCATAAAAATTATAATTATACATATAGTTAATTAGGTGAAAAATAATGAATATTTATTTAATTAGTGAATATGTAAATAGAATGCAAAAACAAGATGTAAATAACTTTGCCTTAAAGCAAGGTATAACTCTAGATAATGAAGAATTAGATATTATTTATAATTATATTAAAAATAATTATAAAACTCTTATTTATGGTAATCCTAAAGTAATACTTGAAGAAATAAAGTACCAAGTAAAGCCTCTTACTTATAATAAAATAGAAAATCTATATATGCAGTTCAAAGACAGAATAGATAATTTTACTAAAAATATAAAAGGCTATTGATATTCAGTAGCCTTTTTTATTTTAACTTCTTATTTTATTAATTAGATCACTATCAAACTCTTTATTTCTAATCATTTCTATTTCATATTTATATGGTGGATACACTTTATCTTTACTATTATCATCTTTAGTTACATAAGGAGTTTCTAATATTCTAGGTATACCTTTTAATCTCTCATTATAAATAATATTAATTAAATTATCAAAACCAATGGTACCAAAACCAATATTCTCGTGCCTATCTTTATGACTAGCCATAGTATTCTTACTATCATTAACATGAATACAACCTATTTTATTAATACCAATAATACTATCAAATAAATCAAGAACACTATCAAAATTACTCATATCATAACCGGCATCATTTAAATGACAAGTATCTATACATACTCCTATCTTATCTCGATATTTAACTCTATCTATAATAGCTTTTAACTCTTCAAAAGACTTCCCCATTTCATTACCTTTACCCGCCATTGTCTCAAGTAAAATAGTAACATCATAATCATTATCAAGAATTAAATTTAATCCATCACTAATATTAATAATAGCCTCTTCTCTAGAACAATTAACCGCAGATCCAGGATGTAAAACCATTTTCTTAATACCAAGTTCGGCACATCTTTCTACTTCTCCTTTTAAGAAAGATACTGAAAAATCAAAATTATCTATATTAGCTAAGTTAACTATATATGGAGCGTGTACTACAACATTATTTATATCGATATTATTATCTTTCATTACCTCATAAGCTTCACTAGTAAGTTCTTTTTTTATTACCCCTCGGTTAGTATTCTGTGGAGCGCCAGTATAAAACATAAAAGTATTCTCTCCGTAGCTAATAGCTTCTTTAACACTACCAAGTAACTGACTATCATTCTTATAAGAAACATGACTACCTATAATAAGTTCCATATCTATCACTTCCTCTACCTAATTATACTATATTTTATAAAAAGAGGATTACTCCTCTTTAATTAACATCCTGAACCAGTAGTTGTATTTTTAGTAGTATCAGCTGAATTGTAGAACTGACTAGTAGATCCTGCAGTAAGTATTACGCAAATCTTTGAACCATTTACCTTAACACTACCAGTTAATCCAGTTGGATTAGTAATACCAGCAGCTTTTAATACAGCAGCATCTAAATTCTTTGCAGTTTCAGTTAATCCTGTACTACCAACAAATGTAGTATATTCAGCACTTGGGCCACCACCTACTCCAGCGCCTAATGTAGCAAGTTCATATTGTTTAGTAAACCATTCAGTAACAGTACCGTTAGCATTACTTAATTGACTGGATTTAGCATTATTCATTGAACTGATAACTGATGGTATAGTAACTACGATAATGATAGCAAGTACTACGATAACCGCTAATAACTCTATCAAAGTAAATCCTTTCCTATTTAATTTTTTCATTATAAATCATTCTCCCTTCATTTATCTTACAAAATAATCTTATCACAAAATAAAATCTTAGTCAATTATTTTGCGGTAAATATTTACATATTTATCACTATACTTTTTACTTCTAATTAGTTCCAAATTATCATATTTATCATTTAGTTTATCAAAACTATATTCAAGTACTAATATTCCATTATCTAAAAGTAAATCATACTTAGTAACTAATTCTATTACCTCTTCCATTACTTCCATTTTATAAGGAGCATCCACTAGTATAATATTAAACTTAATATTATTATTTTTAAAATATAATAAACTATCTCTATAATCTTTACTAACTACCATGCTCTTACTATTAATACCAAGATTATTAATATTCTTATTTAAATATCTTAATATATCTTTATTATTATCTACAAAATAACATCTATCAGCACCCATAGATAAAGCTTCTATACCAAGACTACCAGTACCACAAAATAAATCTAATATAGTAGAATTATCAATATAATTTTGAATACTAGCAAACATAGATTCCTTTACCCTACTCATTGTCGGTCTAGTAGTTTCTACATTATATCCAAGTAATTCTCTTCCCTTTAAATAACCACTTATTACTCTCATATATGACAACCTCTTACATTTGTATATTCTTTAAACCTTTTATTAATACTCATAATATAATAAAATAGTTCATTATAATACTTCATATATTCTCTATATTCATCATACTTATATATCTTTTCTTTCAAAGATAACTTTTCATAATTATCAGTACTATCATTATATTTCTTTATTAAATCTAATAACTCTTTATTACCAATAACTATTCTTTTATAATAATCTAATTTACTAATTAATTCACTACTTTCAAAAGAATCTATTAACTTCTTAGTTTTATCTATAACATTATCCATTATCTATATTTAAAGTCCTTTTCTAATTCTCTTTGAATATCTCTTTCTTTAATAGATTCTTTTTTATCATAATTCTTTTTACCCTTACATACTCCTATTTCTACCTTACATCTACCTTTTACAAAGTAAAACCTAAGAGGTATTAAAGTATAACCCTCTATTTCTAGTTTATTTTTTAACTTTAATATTTCTCTTTTATGAAGTAATAACTTTCTAGTTCTATCTTCTTCATGATTAAATCTATTACCTTCTTCATAAATAGAAATATGTGTATTAAGTAAATATATTTCATCATTTCTAATAATAGCATAACTATCTTTAATATTAACCTTACCTTGTCTTACTGACTTAATCTCTGTACCGGTAAGTACTATACCAGCTTCATAAGTATCCTCAACTACATAGTCATATCTTGCTTTTCTATTTAATATTTCCATATATATTCCTCATTTCATATAAATTATATAATGAAATAGTAAATTAGTCAAATTAAAGAAAAGAAGATAGCATTACATTATCTTCTTAATACCAATTTACTAATATCTTCTGAAGTATCAAGTAAATCATCAATACTTATATCAATACTTCTAAGTAGTTCAAAACCTTTAACTTTAGAATAATTATTCTTTAGTATCTCTATAATATTATTTAAATCTTTATCATAATACTTAATATATATAGTAGCAGCTATTAGCTGACCATACAAACTTTCTATCATATTAATATGATGAATCCTATATTCATATTTATTTGGTAATGACATTCTAAGTCTATTAATACAAGTAGTATTAAAAATTCTAATCATCTCAACTTTATTATAATCATTACCAAATTTTTGAGTATAATAGTCAAGAAATAATAATTCATATAACGAAGAAATAGCTTCATTTAGTATATAATCCTTACTATTATATTCAAAATTCTGCATAAAAGTAGAAGCATGCCCATATTCATGAACTGTACTAGCCATATTAAATGCATTAAGTCCTTTATAATATTCAATATTAATATAATATTTCTTTAATAATTCCAAATAAAATATATTGGCAGCAGAAAAAAGAAATCCCTTTTTAATAAGTAAATTATTTTGAATAATATCATTATTAAATATTTCTAAATCACTAGGAAAAGTTTTTTTAAAGAAACATCTTAATATATTTAAATAGTCATCATAACTATATTTATCATTAAAAATATTTATAGTATCCAACGGATAATATTTATTTATCTCATCCCATAAATTAAAGCATATATTTCTTGTTAAACCATCTAATTCTAAGTATCTTCTTTTTTTCTGTATTTCTTTTTCTTTTAAATATGCATTATAATTTTTAGGTTTATAACTAAATAGCCTACAACCTTTAGCTAATTTTGGTTCAATATTATAAATAAATAACATTTGACTATATATATTCTTTCTCTCTTCTGCACTAGAACTATTTAAATACAAATCGACTAATGCATTAAAATCATCTAAGATATTATCTTTATTATATGTATTCATTCTTTTCCCTCTAGCCATATATTATATATAATAATTAAATATTTGTCAAAAAGATAATCCCTTATACCCCAAAGTCTCCACGTAATCTTTTAGATATATATTTCCTAATAAAATCAAATGGTATTATACTTGATGATAGTACAAGTATAAATATTAATTCCTTAATATATAGTGGTTTAGTTTGAAATAAAGTTATACCTGAATAAATAATAGTTATTTGAACTATAATAATAAATATTATAATAAGTATAAATACTTTATTTTCTTTTAAATGAGCTAGTATATTTAATCTGTGAGTTCTAGCATTAAAAGAATTAAATACCGCAATAAAGATAAATAAAGAAAAGAATGCAGTCATCAGATGATCACTAGATACTATATATTTTATAAATGGTAATTTTAAGAATAGTAATGATATTATCAAAGTATACATTGAAGTAGCAATAATTTCATTAAACATATATTTATTAATTATATTCTCCTCTTTCTTTTTAGGAGGTTCTTTCATATATTCTATTCTTGGTACCTCATATGAAAAGGCAAGGCCTGCAAGTGTATCCATAACCATATTTATCCATAACATTTGAAGTACAGTAATAGGACTAGGTACCCCAATAAATGGTCCAATTAAAGCAAGCATAATAGCACTTATATTAACAGTTAACTGAAATATAATAAATTTTCTAATATTCTTAAATGTTGTTCTTCCATATAATATAGCCTTAGATATTGATAGTATATTATCATCTATTATTACAATATCAGACGCTTCTTTTGATACTTCCGTACCACTACCCATAGCAAATGATACATCGGCTTTTTTTAAGGCTATAGAATCATTTACCCCATCACCAGTCATACCAGTAACTAAACCCAATTCTTTGGATAACATAACAAGTCTTTTCTTATCTTCTGGTAAGGCTCTTGATACAACTTTAAGATTCGGTATTAACTTTTTTAGTTCACTATCCGATAACTTTTCTATATCATTAGATGTTAATACTATATCATTATTACTAGTTATTATACCAACCTCTCTAGCAATAGAAGTAGCGGTTTCTCTAGAGTCTCCAGTTACCATAACAATATTAACACCAGCACTCTTTATCAAAGATACACCATCTTTAGCTTCAGGTCTTATATCGTCTTTTAAAAATATTACTCCAAGTAAAATATTTCTTCTAATACTATCAGTAGGATATATACTTTGTGAAACCGCTAGTGCAATAGCTCTTAGTCCACTATCAGCTTTACTATTTATATAGCTAAGTATTTTATCCTTATCAAGGGTTCTTCTTTTACCATCTTTATCTATATAATAGGTACTATTTTTTATTATTATATCTGGTGCTCCCTTAATTAATTTAATCTTCTCTTTATTTTTTTCTATAATAGTAACAGCAAACTTATTCTTACTATTAAATAATATTCTATCTTTTATTAATACACTATTATCTTTTTTTCTTTGAACAAATGATAATAGTGCTTTATCAGTTAGATTACCTCCAACTACTTTACCTGATGATTCTTCAAGTTCACTCTCGTTATTGTATAATAAACTATCAGATATTAAAGTTTTAAGTTTATCAGGTGTATAATACAAATCATTGTATTCATTTAAGTTACCATCAATAATACCAGATACTTCCATCTTACCCTTAGTAAGAGTACCGGTCTTATCAGTAAATAGTATATTTAAAGATCCAGCAGTCTCTATACCAACCATCTTTCTAACAAGGACATTATCTTTAAGCATTTTCTTTGAGTTAGTAGATAATACTAAAGTAATCATCATTGGTAATCCTTCAGGTACTGACATTACAAGAACAGAAACTGCTAGTGTAAGTGCTTCAAGAATTAAAGAGAAGAATTTATTTAAAGTTATAGTCTCTCTTATAATAGTTAAGTTAAAATTATTTATAATAAATATCTTAGAAAATAAATATGCTACCGCTATTAAAATAGCCGCTATATAACCTATTCTACTTATTACTTTAGCCAAATTAGTAAGTCTTAATTTTAATGGAGAAGCATCCTCTTCTTCAGTAAGTACTTTAGCCATCTTACCATACAAAGTATCCATCCCTATTTTAGTAACAAGAACCAAAGCTTCTCCATCATAAATAGTAGTACCTCTATATATCCTATTTTTTTCAGTAGCTAAATTAATATTATCTATATACTCTTTATATACTTCTTTTGTTTCACCATTAAGAGAAGATTCATCTACTGATAACCTTCCTTTTATTAATATACCGTCTGCCGGAACTTTATTACCATGAGCTAATATAAGTATGTCATTCTTTACTATTTCATCAATAGTTATTTCTTTAGTTTTACCATCTCTTTTTACTAAAACCTTTATTCTAGAGGACTCTTCTTGCATTCTTTGGAAGGCTTTATTAGAACCATATTCACTAATTGCCGATATCAATGAAGCCACTAGTACTGCTAAAACTATTCCCATTGTTTCAAAATAATCAAAATCTCTAAATAAAAATATTGTCTTTATAGCTAACGCAATAAGAAGTATTTTTATGATAGGATCTCCTAAAGTTTCAATAAATAAATTAAAAAAAGTATTTTTATTTTTTTCTCTTATACTATTACTACCATATCTTTTTCTTGATTCTTTTACTTCATCTTCTTTAAGTCCATTAGTATTATACATAGTTCCTCCTTACTAAATAATACTAACTAGTAATAACCTATAGAAGATGTTTTCATAGACAAAAAAAGACTTTAATTTTTTATATTCTATAATATAAATGTTTAACAATGAAGATCTTAGGATTCATTGTTTCTCTTAAGACTACAAGCTTAAGAGATAAAAGAAAAAAGATAACAAATTATTATAAATATTTATAATAGTTATCCATTTTTATTTACTTTTTTTCATAGTCTTCAAGAAAACTCTTATATTTACCATCTTTCTTAGTACCAAGTATACAATTCAAATTAACATTATTCATACTAGTAAATATATTATGATCAATACTAGGATTAATTTTCTTTAATTCTTTTATTAATTCTTTAATTTCTTTTCTCTTACTTGTACCATTACTATTATTAGATAAAGTAACACTTTCAGTAAATCTACAAGCACAATTTATAAAGGTTAATTTATTATAATTTTTCCAAGAAATTATTGAATCTTCCTCTACTAAATATAATGGTCTTATTAATTCCAAGCCTTCAAAATTATCACTATGTAATTTAGGCATCATTGTCTTTACCTCTGAGCCATAAAACATTGATAATAATGTTGTTTCTATTACATCATTAAAATGATGTCCTAAAGCTATTTTGTTACATCCTAGTTCTTTTGCCTTATTATATAAATATCCTCTTCTCATTTTAGCACACATATAGCATGGACTATCAAAGCTTATTTTATCCACAACTTCAAAAATATCACTTTTAAATACTTTTATTGGAATATTTAATACTTTAGCATTCTCTAAAATATTATTACTATGCTTTTCATTGTACCCTGGATTCATTACAACATATTCAGCAGTAAATGGTACTTTACCATGTCTTTCTAATTCCTGCACGCATTTAGCTAGTAAAAAAGAATCTTTACCTCCTGATATGCATACCATAACCTTATCATTCTCTTTAATAAGTTCATAGTCTTTAATTGCTTTAATGAACTTACTCCATATTTCTTTACGATATCTCTTTATTATACTTCTTTCTATTTCTTTATATCTTTCCATCTTTATACTCCCTCAAAAACAAACTACATTAATTATATCATATTTTTTTATATAATAAATACTAATTATAATTAAAAGCAGTATATACTGCTTTGGGTTTTATTATTCCTTTTATAAAATCTTTATTTCTAGCTAATATCTCTCTAATTTCTCTATACCATTGACCATAATAATATCTTAAATTAGCCTCTACTCCATAAGACTCTAAATCTAAATTATCAGATAAAAATAATGCTCTATATAAATGATATCTTTGGGATACTATAACTACCTTATTAGATTTATATACATTTTTTACTCTATATATGCTATCATAAGTAGATATACCATAATTATCTAAAACAATATCTTCTTCAGGAATACCATGTTCAAGCAAATAATTCTTCATAACAGTAACTTCATCATAATCGTCCTTCTCATGATCACCAGTTATCAATATCTTTTTAGATACACCTTCATTATATAATGATATTCCAATCTTAAGTCTATCCTCAAGCATAGGACTAGGCTTGCCTTTTCGAATACCCGCCCCTAGAACAACAATATAATCAATATCAGTAAGTAACTTGCTATCACCACTTACAATCCTATTTTTAGTAGATAATATAACATAAAAATTAATTATTACTGGTACTAATATAATTACTATTAAAACTATTAATATATATTTAAATATCTTCTTCATCTCAACACCTAACATAATTTTACCATATTATCATAATATTTAAAATATAAAATAGTGATAAAATTAATTATCACCATTTCAATTATAATTCTATTACTCTTACATCTTCTTTATATTTTTTAATTGAAGTAACTATTTTATCCTTATTTTGAATAGGAAACATAAATTCTGTCTATAGTATATTTTTCATACTATATGTTTCTTTTTTAAAACTTTCGTAGTAAATCTATCAACCTTGTATTTTTGTATATACTTTCTCTACCGACCTTCTCATACTCAAGTAATCCAGCTTCTACTAGTTGATTTAAATATATAGCCGCTGTTTGCCTTGTGACGCCACATCTATCTTCAATATAATTAATTTTTGTATAAACTTCAAAGAATAAAGAATCTAACAATGTATCTGAATAAATCTTTGGAAGTTTTGTCATAAACTCATCTTTATATAATTCCATTTCTTCTTGAATCATTTTAATTAATTCTATTGTATTTCTTGATGTTTCTTCTATGCCTTTTAAAATATATATTATCCAATCCTCATAATTATTATCTTTTCTAAATTCTGTAAACAATCTATAATAATCGCTTTTATTTTTATTAATATAATTACTTAAATAAAGAATTGGACTATCTAACAAATTATTTAATACTAAATATAAAACATTTAATATTCTACCAGTTCTTCCATTTCCATCATAAAATGGATGAATACTCTCAAATTGATAATGTATTAATGCCATCTTTATCAAAGGATCAATATCATCATCTAAATTATTAATGTAATCTTCTAGATTTTTTAATAAATTTCTTATTTCACTCTCAGCTTGTGGTGGCGTATATATAATTTCACCAGTACTGCTATTTACTAAATTAGTTCCAGGATTTTTTCTAATTCCAGGTTTACTTGGTTCAATCATAGCCTGTAATTGAACTAAAATATTTGTAGAAATAAATCCTTTTTCTTTTATAATTTCATATCCTTGCCAAATAGCACTTCTATAATCAACTACCTCTTTAGCGGCATCTTCTTTATATCCACTTTCAGTTAATACTTTATAAATACTATCATGAGTTGTAACAATATTTTCGATGGCACTACTATCTTTTGCTTCATTAATTGTAATAGCATTAATAAGAATATATTGATTAGGAATAGAATTGGCAAAACCCTTTAATTCAGCAAGTGATCTTGAAGCCTCATTTAAATATTCAAGTATTCTTGGAGTCTTTAAATCATAATCACTAAAAGGTAATAACTTCATATTATCATCTCCTCATACATAATATTACACCATTTTTTTAACATATACAACAAATATGTTAAATTTTTTCTATTTTTTTAACATATATTGTAAATATGTTAAAATTTACAATTACTTTAATATTTTATATTAATGTTATTTTTTATAGATAGAGTTATAGTTATTTTACTTGTCTTTTCTTTTTATTCCTTTTAATAGAGTTCCAGTAATACCATTTTCTATAACACCTTTTACTGTACCTCTAGTATCAAATCCAAGTACATCATCTACTTTATCAAAAGCATTTTTAACTTTTTTTACGCCGCGATCAGACATAGTTGTACCTGTTACAGCATCAGTAACTTTAGTAACAAATTTTACTGCTTCAATAGCATTATCAAACTTAATAGTAAAGTTATTTTTAATAGTTTGTATGTATACTTCACTATTCTTTTGATGAACTTGTACCTTATTATTATATAACTTAATATCACTAATATTTACTATATTAATTACTTTTTTATTTTCTTCTTTCTTTAAAAGACTTACTTTTTTAATTTCTACCTTTTCAATTATTATTTTTTTTGAAGTAAGTGTTAATAATAATTTATCTTCTACATCATTATAATATACTTCTGTAGTTAATAATATTACTTCATCTTCCGCTAGTTCATAATTTTCCATATTCATTCCTCCACATATATTATATCATATAAATACTTCATAACATAGACCTTAGGCTATGTTATGCCTCTTAAGACTACAGGCTTAAGAGGATATATACAAAAAGCGATAGGTCTCTCGACCTATCTTCAGGGGGTTTTGGTTATATCACACCTACATTTTATTTCGTAGCGTGTGGTCATATCTCTATGACATATTAATCATAATATATTTTTTAATAAATTACAATACTTTTTTGAAAATTTATTTAAAAATATTTTTCATATACCAATTAATCTAGGTCTTCAATCTTTCTTAATTCATTAAGTATAGGCTCATATTCCGGATTAGATTCAAAAGTAAATAATATATTAATAAACTCTTCAGCATCTTCTTTAGCCTTCAATAACATCTTAAAATCCCTTCTAATATTAGCCATCTTAAGTACCATTTCACCACTTTGTTTAATACCAAATAAATCTCCTTCTCCTCTATTCTGAAAATCATACTCACTAATTTCAAAACCATCAGAAGTCTTTTCCAAAAGACGAAGTCTCTCTTCAGATTCCTTAGCCACTAAAATACAATAACTTTGAATATCACTTCTTCCTACTCTACCTCTTAATTGATGTAATGTAGATAAACCAAACATATTAGCATTAAATATAACTATCATTGAAGCATTAGGTACATTAACACCAACTTCAATAACTGTCGTAGATATTAATATATTAATCTTATTATTTTCAAAGTCATTCATTACCTTATTCTTCTCTTTATTATCAAGTTTACCATGAATAATACCAATCTTACTTATTTTACCAAAGGCTTTATTCATCTTCTCTTCTAAATCTTTAACAGATTCTAAGTTCTCTTCATCTCCCTCAATCATTGGAGCCACTACATATATCTGATGATTATTATCAAGTTCCTTCTTCATCATCTCTAATACTTCAGTAATATCTTTTTCTTTCTTAAAGTATGTAATAACTTCTTTTCTACCTATAGGTTTAGTTTTAATTGAAGATACATCAGTATCACCATATATAGTTAAAGCATAACTTCTAGGAATAGGAGTAGCACTCATAGAAAGTACATCAGGACTAATACCCTTTCCCTTAAAAGAATTTCTCTGATTTACACCAAAACGATGTTGCTCATCAGTTATTACAAGACCTAGTTTCTTAAATTTAACCTTATCTTGAATTAGAGCCTGCGTACCAATAATTAAATCAATTTTACCAAGTTCTAGATTATCATATATTTCTTTCTTATCTTTAGCACTAGTACTGGAAGTAAGAAGGGCTATTTTAAGTTTATACTTACTAAATATCTTAAGAGCATCTTCATAGTGCTGGCCCGCTAATATCTCAGTAGGAGCCATTAAAGCAGATTGATACTTAGATAAATAGTTAGCATATATCGCAATAAAAGCCACAATTGTTTTACCAGAACCAACATCACCTTGAAGTAATCTATTCATTCTCTTCTTAGATTCTAAATCCTTAAGTATCTCTTTAACGCTACTACTTTGATCTAAAGTAAGTTTATATGGTAGATTATCAATAAACTTATTAATCTTATCATAATCAAGTACTCTCTCTATTGCCGTATCATCAGATTCTATCTTTTGTTTTAAATACCTAATCTTTAACATATACATAAATAACTCTTCATATTTAATTCTCTGTCTTGCCTTCTTCAAAGTAACAATATCTTCAGGTATATGAACATTGTATATAGCAGTCTTCTTAGGAAGTAAATTATATTTATCCTCAAGATATGTCGGTATCAAAGAATGGACATGATATTCCTCATTATTAAGTACATAAGACACAAACTTAGATATTTGTTTAATAGTTAAACCTTCCGTAGTATAATAAATAGGTTCTATCTTAGCTCCTGGAGGTAAAAGACCAAATCTAACATCCGAAGCCACTATTGTATTCTTAAGTTTATGGTATTTACCAATTATAGTTACTTCTTTACCACACTTTAATTCTTGATGTAAATATACTTTATTATATAATGTAACATTAATTATCATCGTTCTAGTATTAATTCTAAATATCAGCTTCTTTAAACTCTTATTAATAAATATAACCGTTGGTTGTCCCTCTACTATACCATCAATAATAATCTTATCACCATCATTTAAAATACTCATATCCGTTCTTTTAATAACATCATATCGATATGGATAATAATATAATAAATCTTCCCCATCATTAATTTTAAGCTTATTTAATAGTTCCTTAGTTTTAGGACCAACTCCATCAATATTTTCTAACTCTATCACTATATCACATCCTAGTATAATTATAGCAGAATAAAAAAATTTGTCTATAAAGTTAACAAGTAGTTAATACCATATTCATAAAAAAGACCATTAAAAGTCATTAATTAACCTTTAATAGTCTTTATTTATTACTTAGTACTTACTTTTTCTAATACAAAACCAACTTCATAATCATTAATATTTACTTTATCTTCAATACCATCTTTATCATAAACATTAATAGTCAAAGTCTCATCTTTAATCATATCTAAGTAATCTTTAATATTCTCTTTATACTCACTAGTAGCATCAATATACATATTAATTCTATCAGTAATATCAAAGTTCATAGTCTTTCTTAATTGTTGTACCTTAGATATAGTCTCTCTAGCAAGACCTTCATTTTCTAATTCTTTAGTAATAGTGGTATTTAGTATAACAAAGTTATTACCTACAACCATTGCTTTAAAGCCATCTTTACTAGATATTCTAATATCTACCATATCTTTAGTAATATCATAAGTAGTATTATCTATAGACATCTTAATACTCTCGTTATTCTCTAGTTTATTAATATCTTCATTAGATAATTCTAATAACTTATCAGAAAACTCTTTAATATTCTTACCAAATATTTTACCTACTTCCTTAAAGTTAGGTTTAACCATAAAGTTCATATAAGTAGATAAATCATCAGTATAAATAACCTCTTTAACATTAAGTTCTTCTTTAATTAGACTAGTAAGTTCTCCAATAACATTCTCTTTCTTCTTATCAAGTAGAATCTCACTAATAGGCTGTCTTACCTTTATCTTAGATTCCTCACGAACATTTCTACCTATACTAATTAAATCTCTTACTAAGTCCATCTTTTCTTCAAGTTTTAAGTCAATTAACTCTTCGTTACATACTGGAAAATCACTTAAATGAACAGAAGTATTACCAGTCAAATTAGTATATATCTCTTCCGCAGTATAACTAGCTATTGGAGCAATTAACTTAGATAATCCCTCGAGTACTTCATAAGTAGTCATATATACACTCTTCTTTGAAGTAGTCATTAAATTGTCCCAGAATCTATCTCTATTTCTTCTAATATACCAGTTAGACAAATCAATTGAAGTAAAATCAGTAATTAATTTAACCACTTTATTTAAATCATATTCATCATAAGAATCAGTTACATCTTTAACAAGTTTATTATACTTAGATAATAACCACTTATCGATATCTTCCCTATCTTTATATGCTACTCTGCAAGTATTAATATCAGTTATCTTATCAGCATTAGCATATATTGCAAAGAAATTATAACTATTACGAAGAGGATTAAAGAATTTAGAGTGAACCTCTTTTAAGCCTTCAACATCAAACTTTAAAGGAGTCCATACTGGTGATGCATATAACATATACCATCTAACAGTATCTGCACCATACTCTTTCATAATCTTAATAGGATCAATTATATTACCAGTAGACTTACTCATCTTCTTACCATTGCCATCTAGTACCATATCATTTACTACAACATTCTTAAAGCTAGATACTCCAGATACTATCGTAGATATACAAATAAGTGAGTTAAACCATCCTCTTGTTTGATCTACACCTTCAGCAATAAAGTCTGCGGGGAACTGACTTTCAAATAACTCTTTATTCTCAAATGGATAATGGAACTGAGCATAAGGCATAGCACCAGAATCAAACCAAACATCCATAACATCAGTTACTCTATCCATAGTGCCATTACATTTAGGACATTTAATATGTACTTCATCAATATATGGTCTATGAAGTTCCATATTCTTAACATCTATGTCCCCTATCTTCATATCATCAAGTTCTTGTATACTACCAATAACATGCTTTTCACCACATGAAGAACATATCCATATAGGCATAGGACATCCCCAATATCTATTTCTAGATATACCCCAGTCTACCATATTTTCAAGCCAGTTATTAAATCTCTTAGTACCAACATAATCAGGGTGCCAACTAACAGTCTTATTAGCCTCAAGAATCTTATCTTTGTATTCAGTAGTTCTAATATACCAAGCTGGTTTAGAATAATATATAAGTGGGCTATGGCATCTCCAGCAATGAGGATAATCATGAGTAAGCTTAATTTTCTTGAATAACTTATCATTTTCTTTTAACCACTTAATAATCTCTATTTCAAGATCTTTATCAGTAACTAAAGTACCTTCCCAAGGACCAGTAGTATAACAGCCATCTTTTCCTACTGGATTAACAAAACCAATACCATTTTCTCTGCATACTCTATTATCATCTTCACCATAAGCAGGAGCAATATGTACAATACCAGTACCATCTTCGCTGGTAACATAAGAGTCTGCGAGTACTTCGAAACATTTACCATCTACTTCTACAAATGGCATCAATTGTTCATACTTAATACCTACTAAATCAGTACCTTTGTATGTTTCAAGTACCTCATAATCGTCACCTAGAACCTTGTTAGCAAGACTTTTAGCCACGATAAATTTATATCCCATTGAAGATACTTTAACATACTCCAAATCTGGATTAACACAAAGTGCAACGTTAGCCATAAGAGTCCAAGGAGTAGTAGTCCATACTAAGAAGTAAGTATCACTATCTTTTATCTTAAATGGAACAATAACAGTATTGACACTATCTTCTTGATATCCTTGACCAACTTCATTCGCAGATAGTTCAGTACCACATCTAGGACAATAAGGAAGTACTTTATTACCATAATAAATAAGACCTTTCTTATCTATTTCCTTAATTAGCCACCATTCACTTTCAATAAACTCATTACTACAAGTAACATAAGGATGTTTGCTATCAATAAACTGTCCCATATTATCAGTAAGTAAATTAACTTCATCTATATTTAAAGCAGTAGCATTATTACATTCCCTGCAGAAATTCTCAATACCAAATTTTTCAATATCAGCCTTAGTCTTAAAACCTAGTTTCTTTTCTACATTAACCTCAATAGGAAGGCCGTGAGTATCAAGTCCTATCTTTCTAAGTACCTTATACCCCTTCATAGTCTTGTACTTGCAGAAAGAATCTTTAATAGTCTTAGCTAGAACATGATGTATACCAGGTTTAGCATTAGCATATATTGGTCCATCATAAAATACCCAAGTCTTATTATTTTTTCTATTTTCAATAGTCTTATTTAAAATATCTTCTTCTTTCCATTTAGCAAGTATTTTACCTTCTACTTCACTTACTTTTCCTTTTTCTAATTCTTTAAATTCCATAATTCCTCCTTCTAAAGAAAAAACACCACCAGCACAAGGACGAACTACTTCGCGGTACCACCTTGTTTCACTGATAGTGCACTCATATTTTGATAACGGGTTATCCCCGGTTACTTCTAACTATTCAAAGCAACACATCAAGAGTGATCTATATATTAAGCTTCTTATTAGTTTCCACCAACCACTAACTCTCTATAAATATCTTAATATATCGTCTCTTTCTTTTGTTTTTATACATTAATTATATTCAAAATATTATCTATTGTCAATCTCTTTTTTTACTTTTTCATTTTTTAATATCTTTAATAGTTTCATATTAAGTATATCTCTCTTAATACCTATCTTATCACTTTTAGATATTATTGTACCCACCATTGAAGTTATATATGCATTTAATTCATCTTCATATTTTAAATAAGCAAGTATACCAAACATATCATTTCTAACATTTTCAAGTACATTAACCTTACAATATCTATTAAGTGTAGATCTTTTTATATCTAAAATACTAATATCTGTAGTATCAGGAAAATCAAGTCTAGAACTATATTGTTCTAATTTCTTATCTCCATACATATAATATTCTATTTTTTTTATTTTATAAATGAGTCTTAAAAAAGTATCAACATCAATATCATTAATATTACATTTACTAAATACATTTCTATAAATGTTTTCAAGTTTTTTTAGTTCTTCTTCGCTCAAAAAATCATAAAAGCATATACCTTCAATAAACTCGTCGTAGTGGTTATTATTGACAAGTTCAAATAACAATTTTAAACAGTAACGCATTTTAGAACTTTTCTTAATAGTTTCTTCCATATCATTACTATCACTATACATGCATTCAGCCTCAATGGCCTTCAAATCGCCTAATGATAAATTAACGACTGAAGAAAAGTCAGAATGAGCAGTTCTTTCCGCTAGATGTAAAGGTAACAAAAAGTAATTATATTTATCTATATTTTCATGACCATTATTTTTCTTACTATCCCAAGTTGGATCTAACACATATATTCCATCAATATTATATTTTGCATCATTTAAATAAATCATACTACGACAGTGTCTATCCCTTTTTGTTTCACATATCATTGATATAACATTAATATCTAAATTTTTAAGCATGGCATTAATAATAGCAACGTATCCAACGCAAACTATATAACCAGAATTTAATACATTATCTAAAGTTCTAGAAATCAAATAGCTCTCTCTTTGATCTTCTTTATGATAATAATTATTTTTTACAATATCATATACTAACATTAATCTTTCTAATGGTGATAAATTATATTTTTTTATTCTTTTAGTAATATAATTAATTTGACATGAGGTATCATATAAAGTATTAATATCAATATTACTACCATAGTCTTGATAATGAATAGCTATCTCTCTACCCTTTAATCTATTAAAATCATAGCCATCTAATATCTTCTGATAATCCTCTAAAGAAATATTAACCCCCTCTATAATAGCGGGTACATTAATTTTTTCACATAGATATAAAGTATTAAGTAAATTAGAACTATCACAGTTAAAATGTATCTCTTGACATTTATTAATATCCTTTATCAAATTATAAACTTTTTTACCATAATTAATTATATATATACATAGTGAGAAAAATATAATACCATTTCTATTAAGCATCTCTATTATTTTATCATAATTATAATTATTAACTATTGCTTCATATATATCCTCTAGAAAATAACTAGAAACACCTAAAGATAACATACAAGTATTAGCTTTAATACTATTTAAAACGATCTTTTTTATTCCATCCTCATTAAATAGATCACTAAAACTATTCGTATAAACTTTCACTGTATCATTAATTTTTTCAACACTCGTTTTTTCAGTATTTTCATATAAATAAAATATCATCATATCCCCCACTAGTAGCCAATATAATAGCAGAAATACTATAAAAAGTCAACTAAAATAGATGAAACCATTAAATTTCATCTATCTTATATTATTAATATTATTTAGTTTTTACTCTTGTTAACGAATTAACATTATAGTAACCTTCATAATCACCAGTATTAACTAACTCTTTGCAGACTACTAATGCAGCAGTTTGTTTAGCTCCTCTACTTATTAATTCATTAATCTTATCACTTGCATTTACATCATTCTTATAAATAGTATAAAGATTTCCTTCAAGTTCATAAGTAACTCCCACTACTTCTCTAGCATAAGAATTATCAAAATATGGAGTATATTCATTAACTTTATCAGTAGCATCATATGAATTTGTATAAATATATGAGTTATCCTCAACATTAACTTCTTCACCTAAATCATAATCATCAAACTTAGTAACTTCTTCTGTTGGAGCATTAGGTATTTCCACTACTGAGTTATCAATAGTATCTTCTTTAACAGTAGTATCTGTAACTTCTACTACTGAAGAAGGTTTAGTAGTATCTGCAGGTTTAACTCTCTTACCAATAATTCTAGGTAAAAAACTACTTATAGCAATAGCTATAGTAACTATTCCAGTACAAACAGCAGTCTTATAATCATTTTTTCTAAGTATATCGCCAATATCATTAACTTTCTTTTTAGTAGCAGTATATGCTTTACTAACCTTATTCTTAACTTTGTTACCTATTTTTTTACCAAAGTTACAAATACCACCTACTAATGAAGTACCTGCAATAAAGCCAAGAGCCTTTTTACCAAGACTATTCTTTTTATGTTCTTCTGTATTACTTTCAACAATAGCTAAATCATTACATTCATTATTAGGTATTATTGTATTTACATCATTAACATTAGAAATAACTTCTTGATTATTTACTTCACTATTAATAGATGAATTATTATCTATCTTTGCAGTAGACTCCACTTTTTCAGTAGTTGCTGCTTTTTTAACTATGCTATTAGTGGCAAATTGCATATATCCTGTTTCATAAGGATTGTCATCTTCACTTAAGTACTCATAAGTATTTTCCCCACTATCACTTGCTAAATGTTTATCTATTTCAGCAACTTCAAGTTCTACTTTTCTATTTTCAAGTAATCTTAAATACTTATATAATGCTTGGTAATGTCCTTGTTCACTAAATGGTACAAATACAAAGTTACCAGTATATCCTTGTATTTCTATTATATCAGCATCTTTATATTCAACTGTTTTATATAAAAGAGCTATTCTATCCATATAATTTTTAACAAACCCAATTTGATTATTTACTTCTTCTAAATTAAGATCTTTGAGTTTTCCTCTCGTAACTTTTTTATTATTTTCATCATTATTAGTAGCACGAACAACCTCAGCATCAATAACTGGTTTTTCTACTTCTTGTTCTTCAGAAATAGTTACATACTTTTCTAGTTTTTTCTCTCTTTCACATAAATCTTTAAATACATTGGCATTATCTTTTGGTATACTTACTTTTTTATCTTTATAGTATACACATATCTTGTTTGAATCAGTACTATTTAATATTTTGTTAATTTTAAATTTAACAATCTTTAACTTATCTTCCTTAGATAATTTTCTGTAATCCATAGAATTTACATTAATTTCTTCCATATTCATAACTCAAATTCCCCCTTTGATTGACATGTATTTTAGCACATTTGTTTGCTTTTGTCAAGTCCTATTATTTTTTACACAAACTGTATAATATTTTTACTTCTTTTATAGTAAGTGGTCTATACTCTCCAGGCATAAGACCTTTTAAATTTAAATTAGCATATCTTTCTCTTCTTAGTTTAATAACTTTATTACCAACTGATTCTAACATCTTCTTAATTTGATGGTTTTTACCTTCATGAATAGTTATTTCTACTATTGAAGTATTCTTCTTTTTATCATAACTTTTTAGTCTTACTCTTGCCTTCTTAGTCTTAACCCCATCAATAATAACACCACTTCTTAATTTTTGAAGACTAGGTATAGTAACCATTCCTTCTACTTTAGCAATATAAGTCTTATCTACTAAAGAGTCCGGTCTCATAAGTAAATTAGCAAGTTCTCCATCATTAGTAAGTATAAGTATACCTGTAGTATCATAGTCTAATCTACCTACTGGATATATTCTAGTAGTAGTATCAATTAAATCCACTACTGTTGTTCTACCCTTTTCATCACTAGTGGTAGTAACAACTCCTTTAGGTTTATTAAGTAAATAATATTCATAGTTTTTATTAGTATCTAAAATATTTCCTTCTACTACAATAACATCTCCAGGTTTAACCGTAGTACCAAGTTTAGTAACTACTTCACCATTTACCTCAACTAAACCCTTAGTAATAAGTTCCTCGGCTTTTCTTCTTGAACAATAACCAAGACCCGCTATTTTCTTCTGTAATCTTTCCATTTTATCACCACATTTCTCTCACAAAATACTTATACATTATCTCATAAATATATCAATTTTGCAACTTTTTTATTTTTTTACATAAAATATATTGAATAAATATATTTATTTTGCTATAATTAGTATGTTCTATGGACCCATAGCCAAGCTGGTTAAGGCAAGGGACTGCAACTCCCTGATCGTTGGTTCGAATCTGACTGGGTCCTCCAAATTGATAGGAAACTCGGAAAATTTACTTCTGAGAGTAATAAATGCTAACTAGAAATAGTTAGTTTTTTGTTATGTAAAGGAGCCCTATTTATGTTAAATATAGAAACAAAAGAATTAAAAATAAGTGATGGTGCATTTCTATTTGAATATTTAACATTAACAATTTCATCACTCATTATTTTAAATTCACTTAAATTTTCCGTTTTTGTAATATTCGGTATAACTATAATTGCTAATAACAATATAATGATCATTTCATAAACATAGTAGTTCTTAAATGCCTTATATTCTACTTTGGCACCATCTTTTAACTAATTCCTAATTGGAACAATAAGACTAATAAAATTATGGCTACTAAAATTATGATTACTTTCTTCTTCACTCTTTACAAATCACTTTCAAATTGCAATTTGCATTATTTTTACTTTTTATTCATCCACTCAACTGTATCCTTTATTGTATCTTTCATATTTCTGTTTTTAAATTTCAACTTTTCTTTAGCTTTTTCATTACTGAAATTAGCATTAGAAGATAGTGTATATAGTGAATACTTTGTAAAAAGTGGAGTTTGTTTCTTTAAATTATAATATACTTCAAAAAAAGGTGCTATTAATTTTGCAAGACCTATTGGTAATACCATTTTAATCTTTTTTCTTCCTTGCACATCACAAATTAAATCGCATAATTCTTTTATTGCAATATATCTATTAGATAAGATATAGCATTCACCATTAGTACCATTTTTACAAGCACTAATAACACCATCTGCTACATCTCTTACATCAACAAAATCATATCCACCTTTTACACAAGCAAATAATTTGCCATTTGCAACTTCTTTTATTAATTGTGTTAAGTGACTATTGCCAAAATCATTTGGACCTATAATACCAGATGGATGAATTATACAAGCATTCAAATTTTTACCATTTACTGCATCAATTACATACTTCGCAGCTTCTGCTTTTGTTTTTGCATATAATCCCTCAACATTATCAGGGTTAAAATTAGTTATTTCTGTTATTAATTCATTGTTAGGTGGCTCTGGGATTGCATGAACACTACTAATATAGATAAGTTTTGCTTTTGACTCTATTACCTTATCTACTATATTTTTAGTTCCATTAACATTAACATTATAAACAAGTGGATTGTATTTTGATTTTATATATACTACTGCAGCACAATGAATTACAAAAACTTCTTTTCCATCAGTATTTTCAAAAATTAATGATAAAGTTTCTTTTTTAGTTACATCACCATAGTAGATTTTACATTTTAATCCTTCAAGTGATTTAATAGAATCGCCTTTTAATACAAAAGCCCTAATTTCATTATCAGCATCTTGTTCTAACTTTCTTATGATGTTATTACCTAAAAAA
>CAKOMD010000012.1:0-29592 GCA_934096555.1 uncultured Bacilli bacterium
GTACTACTCTTCCATATATAATAAGCAAAAGTAGTACCTATAGATAACACTAGACTGCTTATTCCTATTATCATATATAATTTATATTTATTCATTTTAATACCTTCTTTCTAATACAAAAAAGACTATAAAGAAAGACTAATATTTCTATTAGTTTTCCCTATAGTCTTTATATTATTTATAATTTTATTTAGAATTACAAGCCCCCCCCCTGATTAACAAATAGTTAACGATTTTATTATTACTTTTTTTCATAAGAGAGGTCTCCTTTCTTGTTGATTTGTGAATTAATTGGAATCTAAAACCCTCGAATTATTTGGGATCTTTTAACCAATCAAATCTTTGATAAATCTATTTCTTTTCTTTATCTTACACTTAAAGTATAGCATAAACCATTCTTATTTTCAATAAGTCTATTGCTATTTTTGTTAAAATAGCATATAATGTATATGGAAAGAGAAATTATCCATAATAAAAATGGGTAACACCTAATGCAAAAGGTGTTCTCTCCATTGTTTGAAATGGAGCACCCCCTGAAGGGTGCTCGTTTTTTTATCTATGATTACTACTATATATAATATATAGTGTAATTAAAGTCAGCCATATGATTAGTATGACTTCATTCACTTACTAAAACCCCCATTTCTGTTTGTTTTTTCAGCATAGCATCACTCCTCCCTTAAAAGATTTAAAAAAGGAGAGAACAACCCTATCGGTATTACCGCATAGACATTATATATTATTTTAACTATTAAAGTCAATGAAAATATGACTATTTTTTTATTATCTTTATAAAGTCTTTATTTGCAAGTATTTACAAGGTTTTGGCATATAATACAAATGTACACAAAAATATTTCATAAGTGAGATTATAAGCTCACTTATGCCTCTTAAGACCTAGGCTTAAGAGGATAAAGAAAAAGAAATAGAACAAAACTATTTCTTTAATAGATCTTTTCTAGATAAGTTAAGTTTACCCTTCTTATCATATCCAGTAGCTATAGCAATAACTTCATCTCCAACTTTAAATAAATCACTAGGTTTATCTACTCTCTTAGTATCAAGTTGAGATACATGAATTAATCCTTCACATCCAGGCCATAATTCAACAAATATACCAAAGTCTTCTACATTAACTACCTTACAAGTATAAGTCTTACCAATTTCTACTTCTCTAGCAATATTCTTAATTCTTTCAGCAGTCTTATTAATAATATCTCTATCAGTATGATAAATAATAACTCTACCATCATCTTCAAGATCTACTTTAACAGCATTAATATCATTAACAGTATTAACATTACTACATTCTAAGATAATCTTTGTAATCATCTCTCCGCCACGACCAATAACATCTTTAATCTTATCTGGATTAATCATAAATACCTCAGTCTTAGGAGCATACTTAGATACATCTTCTCTTGGTTTAGATATTTGTTTCTCAATAACATCTAATATTTCAAATCTAGCTTTTTTAGCTTGCGCTAAAGCCTCTTTTAATATTTCTCTATTAATACCATCAATCTTAATATCCATTTGAAGAGCAGTAATACCATCTCTAGTACCCGCTACTTTAAAGTCCATATCTCCAAGATGATCTTCCATACCTTGAATATCAGTAAGAATAGTATAATCGTCTTCATGAGTAATAAGTCCCATAGCAATACCTGCTACTGGTTTCTTAATAGGAACACCTGCAGCCATAAGAGCCATAGTACCAGCACAAATAGTAGCCTGACTACTAGATCCATTACTTTCTAAGATTTCACTAACTACTCTTATAGTATAAGGAAATTCTTCTTCACTAGGAATAACATAAGAAAGTGCTCTCTCTCCTAATGCTCCATGACCAATCTCTCTTCTACCAGGAGCTCCATATCTACCAGTTTCACCTACTGAGAATGGTGGGAAGTTATAATGTAACATAAATCTCTTAGCATCTTCAATTCCAAGGCCATCAAGTATTTGATGTTCTCCTAAAGCTCCAAGAGTAACTGTTGCTAAACTTTGTGTTTGTCCTCTAGTAAATAAAGCACTACCATGAGTTCTAGGAAGTAAATCAATATCAGTAGACAATGGTCTAATCTCGTCCATAGCACGGCCATCTGCTCTAGTCTTCTCTTTAACAACAATATTTCTAAATAATTCATACTCCACACCATGGAATATTAAAGCCACCTTAGTAAGTAATTCATTTAATTCCTCAGGTTTCATAGTATCTTCATTTTCACTCTTATACTTTTCAACTACTTCTTCTTGTAAACTATCAATAGCGGCATATTTCTCTAATTTATCTTTAATTCTAAGAGCCTTATCAAGTCTTTCTCTTACATAAGTATCAACTTCACTTCTAAGTTCTGGAGTTATTTCTAACTTTTCATATTCCATAGTAGGAACACCAATCTCTTTAATAACTTCTTCTTCAAAAGCAATTAACTTTTTAATAGCCTCATGTCCAAACATTAAAGCCTCAAGCATATCATCTTCAGAAGCCTCTCTAGCACCAGCCTCAACCATATTAATAGCGTCGCGAGTACCTGCTACTGTAAGATCAATGTCAGACTCTTCAGCTTGTTCTACAGTAGGATTAATAATAAACTCACCATTAATTCTACCAACCTTAACTGCTGCTACTGGTCCATTAAATGGTATCTTACTAATAGATACACAAAGTGATGATCCAAGTAAAGCAGTAAGTTCAGGTGAATTATCTTGATCTACAGATAACACTGTATTAACAATTTGTACCTCATTCTTAAAATCCTCTGGGAATAATGGTCTAAGAGGTCTATCAATCATTCTAGCAGCTAGTGTTGCAGCATCAGTAGGTCTACCCTCTCTCTTAATAAATCCTCCAGGTATCTTACCTACAGAATATAATTTTTCTTGGTATAAAACCATAAGTGGAAAGAAATCAGATAATAGATTAGCACTCTTACTAACAACTGCCGTACTAAGTACTACTGTATCACCATATCTAACAAGTACAGCTCCATCAGCTTGTTTAGCTAGTTGTCCATGTTCTACTACTATCTTTCTTCCATAAAAATCTAACTCGAATACTTTTTTATCCATATCTTCTACCTCCAAATTCAGTTATCTTTTTAAAATTAAAGGCACTCAAAAAAGAGTGCCTACTTTTAATAATTATTTTCTTAATCCTAATTTTGCAACTACATCTCTGTATTTCTTAACATCATTCTTAACAAGATAGTTTAATAAACTTCTTCTCTTACCAACTTTAATTAAAAGTCCTCTTTTAGAAGCTTTATCTTGTTTATTGTTTTTAAGATGTTCAGTTAAAGCATCAATCTCACTAGTAAGAATAGCTATTTGTACTTCAGGAGATCCTGTATCTTTACCATCTCTAGCAAATTCTTTAATGATTTGTGCCTTCTTTTCTTTATTTAAAGCCATTATATTTTCCTCCTTATTTTATTTTCACCTTTAACCTAGTCATGGTAAGAGGTACCAATAACAAAGTTCAAGGAACATATTAATAATACAATATATTTTATCTTTTGTAAAGTAATTTATGATAATTTAACAATTTATTTCAAATATTTGTCTATAATATTATTAAATGTTTCTTCATCCATAGGTTCTAATATAACATCACTAAAACCATACTCTTTATAACTATCTTTATATTCATTATTCCCAGTAAGTAATATAACCTTAGTATTAAAAGACTTAATCATAAGTAATTTCTTCATAATAATAAGTCCACTAAGAGGTTTAATATCATCCTCAAGTAATATTAAGTCATATCTTTTATTACCTCTTATTTTATTCAAAGCTTCTTTACCTAGTTCTATTATTTCTAAATCAACTTCTTTATTTTTAAGTAATTTATTAATTAATTTACCATCACTACCAACATATAAAATATCTTTTTTATCAATTCTCTTTTCATATTCATCTAATTTATTATTATCCACTACTAACTTTTGATCAAGTATAATCTTCATATTAGTACCCTTACCATATGTACTATTAGGAATAATAGTACCACCCATCATAGTAATAATCTTCTTAGCATTATATAAAGTATCATTTAAATTATAATTTTCTTCTTTATAATCTTTTTTATTAACAAATAAACTACCAAGTTTTTCACTATCAATACCACTACCAGAATCCTCTACATTAATAATAAGCCTAACCATATCATTCTTAGTAATAGTATTAACATCTAACTCAACATATCCATTATCAGTATACTTAACACTATTATCAAGTAAAATATCAAGTATTTTCTTTAAATTAATACCATCACCATATAAATACTTAGGAATATCACTAGATATATTACTCCTAAAAGAAATATTCTTACTATTACATTTCTTCTTATATATACTAATTAAACCATCTAATATTAATCTAATATTATATTTCTCATCATACACCCTAATACTAGCCCCATCCATATTAGAAATATCTAATATTTCATTAGTCATAGTTGTAAATCTAGCAGTACTACCCTTTATCTCTCTAGCAGAATTATCAATAACTTCTATATCAATCTTTTTATTATCAGTCTCATCTAAAATAATATCTGCTTCTCTATTTATATCCCTAGTAATATTCCTAATTTCATTAGTCATATTATACAAAAACATTGTCTTTTCTTCATTAGCATTATCACTAATTTCTTTAGCCCTATGTATCTCTTCAATTACTTTCATATCAGGATTTTCAATAGTAAAATACATAACAATAGTTACAAGTACTTCAAGTGGACTAATTAAAAACAATTCAGGATACTTAATCTGAAGAAATAAAGAAATACCTCCAAGTACAAGAAATACAAACATTGGAATATATTTTTTATTACTAAGTTTTTTAATATTTATAATAGAATTAATTATAATAACTATAACTGCCAATATAGCAATCAAATAAGTAAAACTAACAGCCATACCACTAGTATACATAATATTATCTTTATAATAATAATCTATTGGCAATACTGATATTAAAAACATTATTATTAAGTATACAAGCCAAAATATTTTATATATTTTTCTAGATTCAAAATCAAAAGATATCGAAACAACATATAGCATAAAGAATAATATCCAGCTATCTAAAGATATCAAATATAAAACATTAGTAACTCTTGTAACATAAGGTATATTATTAATATTAATAATAGAAAAATATCCAAATAATCCAAGTAATAATTCCAAAAATGTTGATACAAGAAGTAAACTATATATTCTATTTTCTCTTGTCTTAATTCTCTTATTCTTAAAATATATAATTATAATAAGTAACGTATAAACAACCCCTGAAAATGTTAACCCCAAATTAAAATTCATTTTACTACCACCTTTTTATTTTTTTATTAAAATTTTACCCTTATTAGGTACAATTACATCATAGTAATCAAGTCCCATATTTGTTTCATGACAGACTATACTAATCTCACTTCCATTAATACCATCATCTTTTATCTTTTTATAATCTTTCTTCATCACAGATGTATATGGTAATTCATCTACTACTTTCCATCTAGTAGGTATATCACGAAATGACATATTTTTATTACTCAAAATATAATTATCAATAATACTACTTATAATATTTTTTATATCAATACCCATACTATTCTTAGATAAAACAATATATATAAGAGGCATTGCGCCAAATTTTGTTTCATCATAATATTCAGATACCATGGCATCATCTATAAATGGCGAACTAGTAATAGCATTTTCTAAAGCGCAAGGATATACTTTATAACCATCATATCTACATATCATACCACTTGCTCTACCTTCAAAAAAGTATTCTCCTCTTGCATTCTTTTTCATTATATCGCCAGTATCTATATATTCTCTTCCATTAATATTTAATACTTCGTGTAATACCTTATCATCAAACTCACATATTGGATTACTGCCTTTACTATAATACAAATTACCACTTTCACCTATAGATACTTCTTTCATAGTATCAGGATTAATAATAATACCATTACCACCAGGTAAATCAAATCCACAACTACCAGGAGTAGACATAAAAGGATCCTCTAATATACAAGTACCATTAAATTCACTCATTCCATAACCAGTTCTAAGTAAACATTTAGCATTATGAGCTACTAAAAACCTATTTATATTTGCTACTTGCGTTATTGTAAGGCTTCCTCCACCATAAACAGCCTCATATAAGAAAGATAAATCAGCATCTTTGTACCTATCATCTCCTATTAACCTAAGCCAAAAAGATGGTGAACCAAATAAACAATTAGCTTTGGTATCAAGCAAAATATCAATAATATTCTCTTGAGAAAATATTGGTATTTCTATCATTTCTAATCCCAAACTATGTCCTAAATGCATTGAATCAGAAAAACCAAACTGAGCAAAACCAGGAAGTACGTGTAAAAATGTCTTAACATTACTATAATCTATATCTGATATCTGATGTTGAAAAGCAATAAAGTTAACATTTTCATTACTCGAAGGAATAGTCTTTGGTATTCCAGTAGTTCCTGAAGAATGACATATCGTAGCAATTTCATTTTCAGTATATGGATTAGTATAACTTAATTGATATCTACTTTCTCTAAGAAATCTATTTACATTAAGAATATTAATATTACCATATAAAGTATTTACCTTCTTAATAACATCCTCATCTTTATATTTCATTTTATATAAAGTACTTTCAACCAAAGGTAAAGAATCAGTAATCTTAGTAATTAATACCTTATCAATATTAAGTTCATTATATATATAATCTTCAATAGGTTTAACTCCTGCTTCATATATTTTATCAAAACATACAATAGCTTTTATTTTTTCTTTTTCTAAAAAATACTTCATCCTATCTTCTTTACTAGTAGGATCAATATTATCTGAAATAGCTCCTATTTTATTCAATGCATAAATAATAATTGTAGATTCTGGCAAATTAGGAAGTAATAATGCTACTCTATCACCTTTACCTATTCCCATTCCTATAAATCCCTTAGCATATCTATCAATCAGTTCAATAAATTCGCCATAAGTATATCTTTTTCTTCCAAATCTAAAAGCAGATTTATTTAAATTATTCTTATTACATTCTCTAACATATTGATACATTGTATACTTAGGAACATTATTTTTAATAATGTCAAAACTATCATTAGGATTAGTTCTTATTTCTTTCTTAATTTCTTCTATATTCTCAATTAAACTCACTAACATCATCCCCCAGACAACATTTCTCATAAAATCACAAATATTATATCACAAATGGCAAAAAGAAAAAAATGTACTATTTGTATACATTTTTTACCATTATTCAATAGCTTTAGTTCACTATAAGTTAACTATCGTACTTATCTACCTCTTCCACTAGAAGCACCAATACCATAGAAAGATAACTTTTTATTAATATCATTCATTACTCTTTCATCATATTTCATAGGTATAACCACTTCTTGATAAAAATCAAATAAATCTTTATAAGAAACATTATATCTTCTAATAACATCATCTAAGTTATCTAAAGAGATAAGAAAACTATTATATTCTTCATCAGTATAAGGTGATATATTACTCTTCTGTCTATATAATCCCTTATTAATACATTTAAATTTTACTCCTAGACTCTTAAGCTGAAGATATTCTCCTAATAGTAAATCACAGCCATCACTTAAAAGTATAGCTCCTCTCATTTTTGTTTTTGTTCTATCTAAAACAACTTCATTAGTTAAACTATTATATCTATATAACTCTTCGCTATCTTTTAATTCTCTTTTTACACTTAATTCTTCTATCATTTTAGGACTACTAATAGAGGTTACTGCTTCTTTTCTATTATTTGTATAGCCAACCTTAATATAATGTTTACTTCCATTAACATCAATTTCTTTAAGAGTATTAAAATCAGGTCTTGAAGTATCTGCTGTTACAGCATCTACATATGAAGAAGCAATATAATTATCATCATCTACATCCATAACAAACAAAGTTTTAGTACCATTAAAAGTATTAAGTTCTCTATTAGAAATCAAAGAACAAGATAAATATTGTTTACTATACTTATTATCACGATAATTCACATCACCCTTTACACCAGGTTCAAAATAACTAGCATGAATTACCATCATAAAATCTTCACTATTTTTGATATCGTCATAACTAGTTAAATCTCTTTTCCATAATTTTACAGAATGACTTCTACATCTTTCTTCTAAAATAAATAATTCTCTTAAATCTCTTTCAAACTCCAATCCTACTAGTGAAGCATCTTCTTTATATTTACCATTTTTAACACAATATTCAACATTCTCGCTACTAAGTAAATCATTTAATATTTCATTATAGACATCATACATATTAGAATATTTATTTTTAAACTCTTTTAGTTTCTTATAAGTTTCAATATAAATATTATTATCTTCTTCCATATCAATAAGCATAGCGAGTTCTTTCTCTAATTCTATAATATAACCTCTTACACTAGAATTAATTAAACTATAATCAGTAATATAATTAAACTTTCTCATATTTATTCTCCCTTTAAAAAATTCATAACCAAATCCACAAGTACTTCATTTTCTTTTGGATCAGATTGTGCAATTAATATAGTAACTGCCACTAAAGTATTATTATCTATAACCATACCTTTTTCATTATATAATAGTCCATAATAATTCAAAAAGTATATAAATAAAGTTGCCGCTATTCTTTTAGTACCATCAATAAAGACATGATTCTTAGTAACCAAATATAACATATTTGCAGCCTTTTCTTCTACTGTAGAATATAAATCACTACCATCATATAATCATATTTATCAAGCAAATTTAAAGCATTAGAATATTTATTTATAACTTTTATAATACTTTGTGCTTCATTAGCACTAAGTTCACCATCTATTCTTCCAGCAATATCAAGTAATTTAATTGTTTTCTCTAGATACTCTAGTCTCTTATTATCTACAGCTTCTAAATACAATACCATTCTTACTTTTAACTCTATAGCCTACGCTAATAATCATATCAAGATTATAAAATGGTATATTTCTAGCAATGTTTCTTTTACCTTCTTTTTGAACCTGTCGGAAATTCTGACAGGTTAAAACCTTATCAAGTTCTTCTCTTAACGCATTATCAATATGCTTTCTAATTGTTTTAGAATCTCTTCCAAATAATTCAGACATTTGATTAACATTTAACCACACTGTTTCGTCCTTCATATTTACTTCTAATTTAACTTCTTGATTCTCAAATAATACAATCTCGTTTTTTTATAACCTTTTCCTCCATTCTTTTAAATTATAATTCTGAATATAACATGCCTAATTAGCAGTTATCGCAAATTTTGCGACAACTGCTTTTTATCTTCTCTTTAAAATATTTTTAATATATTTTGAGCTGTCGCAAATTTTGCGGATAGTTGAATTATCATGTCCTTCTTTCAAAAACAAGAGGTGATATTTTTTTTATTTTAATATACAAATAACATAAAATTATAAATATTATGTCAAATATAATAACAATTTCAAAAAATAAATAATTAATATTTAAAGACAATAACATAAAATTAATACTCTTTATTTTTAAAATATTATTAATAATACTTACTATTACATTTCCCATAAAGAACGTAATAAAACAAGTAACAAAGTAAATAAAGAAATAAATAACAAATAAATATTTAATAATTCTACTATTAGTATAACCAAGTAATTTATAAAATGATATATCGTCCTTATTTGACATTGTAAAATCTATAATATGAAATATTAAAAATATTACAACCAATATAGAAATAATAATTGTAAATATCAAAGCCAATAAATGTAACACCTTATAAATAGGAGGTATTTGTATAGTTGGAAGTAATATACTATCATAATAATCAGAATAGTTTTCTTCAAACTTTTTAATATCTGTATAACTTTTAAATATAATTTCATAATCATTAGAATTAGCATAATTACTTACAATTTGAACGAAACCGAGCTTTTTTATATCAACAATATTATATTTATCTTTTAAAGTAATCACAACAGTTCTATTACTTTCTGTATTTAATATATCATTTTGTTTTTCAACTATCCCCTTATAAAAACTAACTATCAAAAAGAGAAATAATAAGATTAGTGAAAAAATAATCAAATTATTAATATTACTCTTTTTAAATACAAAACTTTTAAATATTGTTATCATAATCTAAAATTTCCTTTATCTCTAATTTATTAATTGCTGATAAATTTACTTTTGCCAAAAAGTATAAAAATAAATTTACTGAAACAAAAAGAAGTAATTCATATGTAATAGATAATTTTAACTTACAAATAGCAAGTAAATTATATAATAAGTTATCCGTTATTAAATTAAAAATAGTAATTCCTATTAAGTAAACAATAATAGAAGATATAAATCCTACCATAAGAATTAAGAAAAGCTCTGTCATAGTAATACTTACAATATTTTTACTGGTATAACCAAGCATTTTATATAAACTAATATTAGTTCTTTGTTTAATAACAATTTTCTTAATATATGTTATTAGTATTAAAAATATTATTATTAACAATATACATAAAACAGCATAAGAAGTAAAATTAATAGTCTTTATTAAATTAAAATCAAATTCTATTACTCTTTCAACATATTGATATCCTTTTTGAGTTAAATCTTCGATAACTATATCTATATTATCAGGATTATCCACTATAACATGACTAGCAATTTCTTGATTAAAGCTTCCATCCGTTTCGCCAGAAAATAGTGCTTCTGATTTTTCAGTCATTTCCATAAGTTCATCATCACGCATATAACACTCATTACTAGAGGTCATAGATAGAGCATTTGCATAAAGTCCAACTAACTTAACTTTTTTCGTAAATCCATTTAAACTAATATTAACATTTCCATTTACTGATGTAAGAACTGGCTGATAGTATAATATTTCTACGTCTTTATTTAAATAATCATGTAAAGAAATTAATTCACTCTTACTTTTTTTATTACTACTAGCATATTCTATAGGGCAAATAATCTCTCCCTTATTCATTATTTTTCTCCCCTTAACAATTAAAGGTGAAAATTTATCATTTACTGGGATTATTTTGACTGTACCAGACTCGGAGTTATCATTAAATTTAATATCACCATGAATAGCATTATATGAATCGTTATAAGCATATACAATATGTTCAGTACTATTAAGTTCATCAATAGTATCTTTTACATTAGAATCAAATTTCGTAACAAGAAGTTCCCTTCCACTTATATCACCATAAATCATAGTATGCATAAAATCTTTTATATTATATGGTATTTGAATAGCAATAGTAGCTATTAAAAATAAAAGTGTAATAATAACAGAATATATTATAAATTGCTTTTTCTGAGATTTAATATTAATGATTGCCATTAAAAATATGTCTCTAATTTTCATTTAAATCATCACCAACCAATTTACCATCAGTAATTTTATAGATAACATCAGCATATTTTTTAACTTCGTCACTATGAGTTACAACTATTACGCCCTTATTATTTTTAACAGTCAAGTCTTTTAAAATATCAAGTACCATTTTTTCATTATTTTTATCCAAATTTCCAGTAGGTTCATCTGCGATAATAAAATCAGGATCATTAACTAATGCTCGTGCTATCGCTACACGTTGTTGTTCTCCTCCCGATAATTCGTTTGGTTTATGATTAATTCTATTTTCTAGGCCTAAAGATTTCAATAAATCCTGTGCTAATATTTTTCTTTTATTTACCTCAATATTTTTATTTATTAACATTGGAACAATTACATTATCACATGCTGTAAGCCTTTCATTCAAAAAAAACTTTTGAAAAACAAATCCAAATTTTTTCATTCTAATATTAGCTTTCTCATCTTCATTTAAATTTTGAGTATCTACATTATCAATCATATATTTACCATCATCAAAAGTATCGACTAGTCCTAATATATTAATTAATGTACTTTTTCCTGAACCACTACATCCGACAATAACATAAAATTTTCCTTTTTCAAAAGTGCAAGTAATTCCATCTAAAGCAATAACATTATCATTATTTTTTATCTCATATTTCTTATAAATATCTTTTAATTTTAACATTTATTTACCTCCATTACAAAGAATAGCGGCCTAAGCCACTATTCTCGACTAACTCCAACTAACTTGACTAAATGTTTGATTTGTTGACTGCATGTTTCCAGCAAAAGAACTATTTTTCATAGTCAATTTGTATTTCATGTTAGCAGTAAAATCGTACGTAACTAAACCAGAATGCCTATAGTATGATGTAGTTAGAGAACGTATAGTTGAACTTCCTATTTTTTTGTTTAATGCTGTATTATATGCTTCAAAAATAACATAAGCATCAGAAGAAACCGAAGTATTTGGTTTAGCACTTCCATAGTTATACTTACCACTTGCATTGTTAATATAATGTAAAACAGCTTGATTTTTATTTAAACTAACATATCCGCCAGTAGCAGTGGAATCAGCATAAACCTTTATACCACCAATCAAAAGTAGACCTATTATTAAAAATATAAAAAGTCCATCCTTAGCACATTTTCTGTACATATTTTTCTCCTTTCTTTAAGATTATATATCTAAAGCATTTACAATACAATTATAATATATTGTAAAAAATCTCAAAGAAAAACGCTATATTTCTACATTTTTATCAGTCACGAAATTTGAAAGTTAACTATAAGTTATCATATAATAAAATTTTTATTTCAAATGATGTTTTTTCAAATTTTTTTGAACTGTCGCAAATTTTGCGATAGTTGAATTATCTAGTTCTTCATTTAAAGCATTATCGATATACTTTCTAATAGTTTATCAATACTTTTTGAACTGTTGCAAATTTTGCAATAGTTGAATTATACTGTTTTTTCAGTTGTTGCAAAATTTGCGGGCAACTGAACTATTCTTAGCCATCTCTTCAAATAATTAAAATCCCCTCTTATTCTCAAAATTAGTAATAATAACCTCTTCTACCTTACCTCTTTTTTTACCATTAGAATTAATACTTCTCTTAGCCTCAATAACATGAAAATGATACCCAGCATATAACTCATTAACCAAATTAGTATTATGATTAGAAAGCATTACGTAGCAGCCTCTACTGTCTAGTTCCTTAAATACACTAGCTAATCTTCTCTGTTCATTCTTACCAAATCCCTCTTCAGTATAACTATTAAAAGTAGAAGTATCAGAGTCATATGGTGGATCAAAATAAATAAAATCTCCCTTTTTCGCAGTCTTAACAGCCTCTTCAAAATCAGTAGATAATAATTTAATATCATTATAATTTAAAAAACCACATATAATTCCTAAGTTCTGTCCCTCATAAGTATTAACTTTAGTTTTCTTACCAAAAGGTACATTAAATTCATTCTTACTATTAACTCTATATAAGCCATTAAAGCATGCTTTATTCAAATATATCGTTCTAGCGGCCCTCTTATAATCAGCCATCTTATTATATTTTTTCTTATCCCTATCAAGATTTCTAATTTCATAATAATATTTTTCTGAATGATACATCTCATGATGATTAAGTTCTCTGCACATAGCCTCAAATTTCTTATCATCCTTAATACATTCATAAACATTCATAAGTTCCTTATTACTATCATTAATAACCGCACTTCTCGGAGATAATTCAAACAATAAGGCTCCACCTCCAACAAATGGTTCATAATAAGTATTAAACTCATCAGGAACATACATCATAAGTTTATCAATAACTTGTCTCTTTCCACCAGCCCATTTAACAAATGGTTTTCCTTTTATCATTTTAAATTACCTCCCTAAAAAATATTCATTTCAAAGACCCTAGGCTTTGAAATGCCCTAACAAGACTATATTATTATAGGCTTGTAGGGAATAAATAAATATTACTTTTCAATCCCCAAATATTCATAAGTTTTATCAGTAACCATCCTACCTCTAGTAGTTCGCTTTAAATAACCATGTTGTAATAAATAAGGTTCATATACATCCTCAATAGTAGTAGCCTCTTCCCCAATAGAGGATGCTAAAGCCTCAAGACCAACCGGTCCCCCATTAAATCTTTCAATAATTGCAGTTAATAGAAGTCTATCAGTCTCATCAAGACCAGTCTTATCAACCTTTAATCTATCTAAAGAAGTAGATAATATATCCTCATTAATAATACCATCACCATATACCAAAGCAAAATCTCTTACTCTCTTAAATAGTCTATTAGCAATTCTTGGAGTACCCCTACTTCTTCTTGCCAGTTCTCTCGCAGCATCATCAGTAATAGGAGTATCAAGTACTCTAGATGTTCTCTTAACAATACTATATAACTCATCTTCTGTATAATAATTAAGTTTAGCAATAATACCAAATCTATCTCTCAAAGGACTAGATAAATCCCCCGCTCTAGTAGTAGCTCCTACCAAAGTAAAATGTGGTAAATTAATCTTAATATTTCTTGAAGAGCCCTCACTACCCACAACAATATCCAAATAAAAATCTTCCATTGCCGGATACAGTACCTCTTCAATATATCTAGGTATCCTATGTATCTCATCAATAAATAGAACATCCCCCTCTTCCAAAGTAGAAAGTATTGCAGCTAAATCACCAGTCTTCTCAATAGAAGGCCCACTAGCAGTTTTAATATTAGTACCAAGTTCATTAGCGATAATATAAGCAAGAGTAGTCTTACCAAGTCCTGGAGGACCATATAACAAAATATGATCAAGACTCTCTCTTCTCATAAGAGAAGACTTAATAAATACATTAAGATTCTCCTTAATCTCACTTTGACCAACATATTCATCTAAGCTACTAGGTCTAATATTATTATCCCTATCTTCATCTAGTTCTATATTAGTTATTACTCTCTCTTCCATCATTATCCCCCTCCTTGTATATTGATGTATATAAGTCCTTTTCCACTTCTTTATCCTCATTTAACATTTCAATACTAGGTAAATCATCTTTCGAAGCCATACCAAAATAATCCAAAAACTCATCAGTAGTCTTATATAATATCGGTCTACCAGGAACATCACTTCTACCACATTCCTTAATAAATCCCTTAGCTAGTAATCTTCTCATAACATAAGAAGAATCAACCCCTCTAAAAGAATCAACTCCTCCCCTAGTAATAGGTTCATTATAAGCAATAACCGCTAGTGTCTCAATAGCGGAATTAGATAAACTATTACTACTAGGACTTTCTAATAACTTCGTATAATATTCCTTATGTTCTTCTCTAGTAGTAAGTTTAATAGTATTACCCAAGAAATTAATTCTAAGACCTCTCTTATTATCATCATAATAATTCTTTAAATTAAGTACTTCTCTCTTTGCAGTCTCTTCATCAATATTTAATATATCCATAATATCTTTTATAGTAAGACCAATATCTCCTTGTACATATAAAAGACCCTCTATAATTGCATCCATATTATATTCTACCTCAATTCTACAAGTATTTTATCAAAATTCTTATCTTGTTTAATAATAACCTCTTTTTCTTTAACCATCTCTAATACTCCTAAAAAAGTAACTACTAAATAAGGTCTATTATATTCCTCAATAAGTTCCTCTAAGTAAGCCTTTTTCTTATTATGTAAAATATTTCTAATACTCTTCTTTCTATCTCTTACCGAATATTCCTTATTAGTAACCGTAGTATTAAGAGGTTTCTCTTTCTCTTTTCTTTCTAAAAACTTCTTAAAAGCCTCAAGTAAATCATTACTAGATAATACACCATATTCATGATTATCCGTATATTCACTTACCTTCTCAGGACTCTTAATATAAATATTTTTCCTATCCCCTTCTAATTTTTTAAAAGTAGGAGTAAGTTCTTTATATTTTTTATATTCTATTAATTTATTAATCAAATTTTCTCTAGTAAGTTCTTCATCTACCTCTTCATCATTATCATTCTTTACATTAGGTAATAATGACTTAGACTTAATATACATAAGTTCTGAAGCCATAACTAAGTAAGAAGAAGATACATTAATATTAAGTTCATCTTGTTTTCTAATATAATCTAAATATTTTTCAGTAATTTCATCTATCTTAATATCACATATATCTATATTAGATTCTTTTACCAAATGAAGAAGTAAATCTAAAGGCCCTTCAAAATTATCAATAGAAATATAATCCATATATCTAACACCATCCTAACTAATTATATCAAATAAACTAACATAAGTAAATTAATTTCTTTCTCCTTCCACTAAAAGCCAAGGTCTTTTAGTGTTATTTTAAGCCTTATTCTAAGTCTTAAAATAAAATATCTATATATCTATCATATATAAGTCATAATTTTTTATATAATGTAACCTATTTAGTTACATATTTTACCATCTTTTTATATTATACTCCTATTAGAGGGTGATTTTATGGATAAAGAAGTACAAGAATTAGTAACAGAACTAATTAATTATAATAATAAAGAAGACTTATCTTGGTTACAAGTACTAAAAAATTTCTTAAAAGAAAGAAATTTAGAGTACAATGATGAAATATTAAAAAAAGTAACTAAAGAAATAACAAAAGCTGGCTACGACATTATAACCAAGCCATTTAAGTTAGAAAGATACAAATAGACCTTAGGATAAACCTAAGGTCTTTGTTTATTTATATAGTACTTTCAAATAGTGGTAATATTTCTTTTAATTTCTCTTCACCAGTTACTTCAGTAATAACTCTATTATTATCTTTTTCAGTAACAACCACTAATTTATAATCATTTTCTATATCAGTTTCACTTTCATTAACTTTAGCAATATAATAATAATCAGTATCTTGATAATTAACCTTATCTAATACTAGATATTCTTCTCCATTTTCAAGTATAATTACTTTATTAATATTTAACATAGCATAATCTCCTTTAACTATTATTTATTTCTGGAAAGCCAAAATTATCATCACTACTAGATAATCCATCATTTATTGGAATATTTATATTTGGAAAAGAACTAGTCTCCATCTTTTCATCAGATACTGGTATCCAGAAAGAACTATTACTACTATCACTATTAGTATTACTACTTGTATCAAAAAGATTTATATTAGTATCCACATTCTTTGGTGCATCATTTTCTAATTTAGGTTTAATATCTTCCCATAAAGGAACCGCACTCACTATCTTATCTTCTTCTTTACTTTCGTTAGAAGTAGGTACATTCCATACTGGAGTTTCTACTTTAGGTTCCACTACTGCAGGTTCTTCCCATTTAGGCATCTCCCACATTGGTGTAACCGGAATATCCTCTTTCTTTACTTCTTCTTTAGGAATCTCTACTTTCGGTTCTTCAGGAATACTAGGTACTTCCCAAACAGGTTCTTCGCTCTTTTCAGAAGTTACAGGTTCTCCCTTCTTAGTATCAGATAATATCTCATCAAAAGATACAGGTTTAGGATTTAATTTCTTATTAACCTTTTCTCTAACAGCCTCACCCTTTAACTTAGCAAGCCCTAAATTAAGAGTAAGTGGAGCATCTATAACTTCTTTTATTCTATAAGGATCAATAACTTCTTTAACAATAGGTTCTTCTTCCTTAGACTCTTCCTCTTTTACCTCTTCTTTAGTTTCATCAGAAGTATCCTCACTAGGAGTTTCTTCCTCACTACCATACTCTTCACTATCATAAGTATCAATCAAATTAAATTCCCTAAGTATAGCAAGTATCTCTACTGAATTATTATCATGTTCTAATTCATCTAATCTACTTTCCTTAAATTCAATTCTACTAGTATAATTAGAAATATTATCAAGTACTTCCTTTTCTTTCTCAGTAACACTAAATTGTTCTAATACTTTCTTTTCAAAAGAAGCTAACTCATCAATATCAGTAATAGATAAATCACATCTTAAATTTTTTCTCTCCTCAAGTATTTCTTTAATATTATCTCTCTTCGTAAAGATACCATTAAAGTCATCTTCAAAAGTATTAACAAGTTTATATAACTTTAAGAATAATTCTTTATTCTTAATAACAAAGTAACTCTTCTCAGCTTCTTCTACATAAGAAGAATAATCATCCTCTAAACCACTAGTAATTAAGTTCTTAACACTATCTCTAGTAACATCAAGAGTTTCTTTACTCTCTTTAACCAAAGCTTTAATATTATTAAGTTCTTCGTCAATATTATCCTCAGTAATATTATTATAATTATTATCTTCTTTAATTACTTTCATAAATTCAGAATACAAATCATCTTCCATAATTTGATTCTTACCTTTATAATCTTCTTTCTTTTCTTCTTCTTCACTTAACATAACTTTTAGTTTAGCTATACTATCATGAACACTCTCTATTTCACTATTAGTTTCTAAGTATCTATTAATTAAACTAAGTCTTTCTCTCTTTTCATCCAATTCTTTATCAGATATAACTATTTGAAGTCCAGATATATAATCTCCCGTAGCCAAATAATATCTATCCTCTAAATCATTTCTCTTTTCTAATCTATCCTCAAGTAATTTAATTAATTTTTCTAATCTATCTTTTTCTTCTTCAATAGTTTTTGAAGGTGCTATTAAAGGTCTAACTTCTTTTTCAAATTCTTCATTATAAATATTATCTATTTTCTTTGCATATTTTTCATAGTTAATAAGTACATCACTAGGAGTCTTAACTTTCTTTTCTTTATCTAACTTAATACGCATTTCAAATATCTTACATAGATTTTCAAAAGATTTTACATTGTTTCCTTCCATAATATTTCACCTTCCTTTTTATTCATATCAGGAAATGCCAAATCATCCACCTTACTACTTCCTAATATCTCAGGTTTCAAATTATTATTTCCAATTACAGGTATTGTACTCTTATTAATATTATCACTAGTACCAGTACTCTTCCAAATAATATTCTTATTATTTTCTAATAAATCATATATACTACCTGTCTTTTTACTTTCTTCTTTTTTATCTTCAATATTAAGTTCTACCTTATTATCTTCTTCTTTAAATAAATCTTTTACTTCTGCCTTAGGAGTTTCTTTTGGAGTCTCCTTTGGAACAAAGTCTGATACTCTAGGTAAATCACTAATAACTCTATTAGGAGTCTCTCTTCTTATAGGTTCAACCTTTATTTCCTTTTTAGGTTCCACTTCTGGTTCCCATAAAGGAACTTCTTCTTTTTCTTCTACTACAGATTCTTTTCTAATAGAAGTATCTACTCTATTAGGAACTATCTTAGTTTTACCAAATAACTCTTCAGTATCAAAATCATTATCTAAATCTAAATTATCAAAAGTTTTATCCTTTAATGGATTAGGTATAGGCATCTTTACTTCTTCTTTTGTTTCTTCTTTAATTGGACTGATAACCGTTTCATCTTGTAACTTCTTTAGTCTTTCAGTAGTAGCAAGTTGTTCTTTTAATCTTGCCTCTTCAATTAGTTTTTGTCTTTTAACTCTTGCTGCCTCTATCTTCTGTTCTTCAGCAATTCTCTTTTGTCTTTCATTATATTCATTTTTCTTAGCAAGTCTTACTCTTTCTTCCTTAATTCTATCTTCACTCTTAATAAGATCACTAAGAACTAATTTAAACTCTTTAGAATTATTTTCTTCATCAATATCATATAAAATCTTATTTCTAGATTCTCTTTCTTCTTTTAACTTTTCATAAGTTTCTATATCTCTTTTTTCTAACTTAATAGTATTATATTGTTTAGATAACTCATCATATAATTTTTTATATAATTCACTCTCATCAATATTTTTAAATATCTCATCAATTTTTTCTCTCTTGGCAAGTAATTCTTCATAATTAGAAGTCATCTTATCATATATATCAATTAACTTTAATATATTTAGTTCTTCATTATATTTAGAATATTCTATAGTAACTTCTGATAACATACTATCACATTCAATTATATAAGAAGAATCTCCTAGTGATCTAGCACTCTTCAAATTATCCTTAGCCATATCAAGAGCATACTTTAAAGTTTCTTGTTTCTTAGTAATATCACTTCTTTGATCCACTAAAGAATATAGTTTAAGTTCCTCTAAAACATTATCTATCTTCTTAATCATCTTATTCTCTAAACTTTCATTAAGTCTAGTATTAGCCTTAACATTTCTTGAAGCCTCACTAATCTTAATATCAAGTGATTTCATCTCTTTAATTATCTTTTCTTGCTTAACTTTATTATCTTCATATTTTTCTATTATGTTAAGTCTATTCTTAAAATCTGATAATTTATCTTCACCAAGAAAAGTAGTTAACTCTACTAAAGAACCAGTTATTCTTTTATGTTTTAATTTTCTTTCTTCCAAGTATTTCTTTCTATCTTCAATTAAAGATATAATATTTCTAAGACGAGCCTTTTCTTCAGAAAATAGTTTTGGTTCTTCACTAAGAAGAGCCATATATTCTTCTTCATATTCAGTATTAGTCTCTAATAATATTTGCTTCTCTATTTTATCTAACTGATCACATATTCTTTCTCTCTGAAGATCATCATTTGTTAATTCTAGACTATTCAAAAACATATCATATTGTTTTAATCTTCTTACTACTTCTCTATTAGTATAGTTCACACTAAACCACCTCTAGTATAATTATAATTTTTTTTGCATTTTTTGTCAATTAATATAAGAAATTTTACATATAAATTAAAGAAAAAATAATACTAACTATCCATTAATATTATCTTACTCATATCTTAATATCAACATCAATATAACTGAATAAATCTAAATATATATTCCCTGCTTATATATAATAGCCATTATTTTGAGACTAAGCTTAGGCTCAAAATAACACTCTAAGACCTTGACTTAGAGTGAATAACAAAAAAAATAATTATAATCTCATAATAATATACCATAATAATATTAGGTGAATTAGTTATGAATAACAAAATAATAAAAAAATTAAAAGAAGATACAAATACCAGTAGTTATATCATATATAGAGAAAAATACATAAAAAATATCAAAATAAATTTAATATATCACGAAGCCCTAACCGATCAAGAAAAAATGTCCAATTTCATCTATCGTAGTCTAGACTATATCGAAAAAATATATAACGATAAAGATTCTCTGTATGATACCATAAAAAACAATATAAGTAATATCAAAATAAAAGAAATAAAAGACTATCAAGATATCTGCAAATACCTAAATAACGGTTTCTTAATTCTCTTAATCGAAGATGACTATTCATTAGCCCTTGAAGTAAAAAAGAATCTCTCTAGAAGTATCGATAAATCAATTACCGAAACCACTATTCGTGGTCCAATGGACTCTTTTACTGAGAATATAGAAACAAATATTGGTCTAATCAAAAGAAGAATAAAATCCAACAAACTATGGAATACCGATATTGAACTAGGTAAATATACCAAAAACAAAGTAAGTATCTTAACCATTGATGGTATTATAGATAATAACATAAAAGACTATATCATAAATAAATTAAATAACATCGATATCGATAATGTAACAGATTCAGGTACCCTAAAACACCTAATAGAAAAAGAAACAAAAACAATATTTCCCACTATTATGACTACAGAAAGACCAGATAAAGTAGTAAGTAGTCTATTAAATGCTAGACTAGTAATAATCATAGATAACTGCCCATTTGCCCTAATATTACCCGTCTTTCTAAACGATTACTTTCTATCTCAAGACGATAAAGACTATAAAACCTATAGTGGTACTTTCATAAGAGTATTAAGATACATTGCTTTCATAATTACCATTATGACTCCTGGTATCTACATAGCCCTAACTACCTTCGATCAAGAAATGATACCTCTAGATCTACTAACAAGTTTTGCTTCTCAAAGAAGTACCGTACCCTTTCCTGCTATCTTTGAAGCCATATTAATGTTTTTATCATTTGAAATACTAAGAGAAAGTGATTATCGAATCCCCAATATATCCAACTCAGCCCTTTCCATAGTAGGAGCTCTAATTCTAGGAGAAGCCGCAGTTAACGCCGGTATCGTATCTCCAATCATGATTATCATTGTCGCCATTACCGCTATCAGCGCTTTAATAATAACTGAACCAGAACTCACTAATGCTGTTAAATGGTATAGAATTCTCTTCATGATCGGAGGTACCTCCATAGGAATGTTTGGTATCTTCATAGCCTTCATCATATTCATAACCGATCTATGTAGTATAAACTCCTTTGGTTATTCCTATATGATGCCATTTGTCAGTATAAATGCCGATATCAAAAATAGTCTAATAAAATTTCCATTACGAAGTAGAACTAAAAGAAATAAATATCTAACAAGCAATATAACTAGGGAGGTAAATCATGAAAAAAATTAAATATCTAAGTTTATTATTAATAATACCCCTATTAAGTGGCTGCTACAACTATCGAGAATTAAATGAACTAGCCATAACTACTGCCTTAAGTATCGATTATAGTGATAATAATTTCAATATAATTGTTGAAGTAATAAATCCTACCAAACAACAAGACGCTGCAAGCGCAAATAACTCTCCCTTTGTAAATTATTATTCATCTGCTCCCACTCTACAGGAAGCCTTTCGTAATGTTGTTATTGACTCTCCTAGACAACTATACGCTGCACAGTTAGAACTTATTATTTTAAGTGAAGAAGCTGCTACTAATCATATGTCCGAAATATTAGAGTATTTCTCTAGAGAACCAGAATCTCGTACTGAAGTTAAATTTGTTATTGCAAGAGGTGATGATAGCACTAAGGCTGTTACTATTCAAACACTACTCACTAATTTTTCTTCCTCTAATATTAAACAATCTCTGGAATTACAACAAAAAGTACTCGGTTTAACCCCAGTATATACATTAAATGAACTACTAAATATATATTTAGATCCGACACTCGAAATAAGCTTACCATCAATTATAGTATACGGTAATGCTGAAGAAGGAGACAAAAAAGAAAACATAACAACATCCACTCCTAAAGCACTGACTAAGATTGGTACTACTGCTATTTTCAAAGGAAAAGACTTTCTCGGATATTTAACTGAAGAAGAGTCAAAAGTACATAGTATAATTATTGGCAGTACTAAAGAAAGTATTATAAATTTAGATTATAAAGATAATTATAGTGTGTTTGAATTATACAAAATAGAGTCAGATATATCTCCTAATATTAAAGATAATAAAATAACATTAAATATATCTGGTAAAACAAGAATAAAAGAGTTTCACTCTAATACCAATATAACAAAATCAAAAGAAATAGATAGACTAAATAAAGAATTAAATAAACATATCGAAGATATTATCAAAAAAAACTTTAATAGTATGAGAGAAAAATATAATACCGATATATTTAGTTTTAGACAAAGTTTCTATAGAGAAAATCCTAAATATTATAATACCCACTATAAAGATACTTGGTATGAAAGTATCTTCCCTAATCTAACTCTAGAAGTAAAATCAAATATCAAACTATACGAAAAAGGTAATACTCTAGGAGGAATAGAATATGAAAATAAAAATAACTAACATTGAAATATCAAGTACTATGTTCTTACTCTTCTTCTCATGTACCTTAGGCCTAGCTCCATTTATAAGTATCAAAATATCCGGTATTGATTCTTATTTTAGTGTCTTGTTTGGCTCTATACTAGGTCTAATACCCCTATGTATAATATTATATCTATTTAACTATCAAATAGATAAACCCATAAATGAAAAAAACAAAATAATATTTGGTAAAACAGTAGGTACCATAATCAACTATCTAACTATCCCCTTTCTCTTTATATTAGGAATAACCTACCTATTCAATCTAGGTAACTTTGTCATATCCCAGTATCTAACCAATACCCCATTATTAATAATAATCATAGTAATAAGTTTAACATCACTATCCATAGCAAATAAAGGAATAAAAGTAATTACCAAAACAAGTTCCATATATAGTATAATAATCATCGTAGTCTTCCTAATCGCCATGTTAGGGCTATTCAAAGAAATAAAACTAGATAGCCTAAAACCAATATTAGAGTTTGGATTAAAAAAGCCCCTAATTGCTGGACTAGTAAATACCCTAAGTTTTACTTCCCCTATTTATACCATACTATTTATACCAAAAAAAGAAATAGAAAACAATACCAAAACAAAAAAATATTTCATCATAACCTATCTAATAAGTATGATAATAATATTCACCATAGCCATAGTAACAAGTAGTATTCTAGGTAAATATCTTCTTCAAACATATCAGTATCCAGTATATATAACCCTAAAAAGAATATCATTATTTAACTTTATCGATAGAATAGAAAACTTCCTATCCTTTCAGTGGATATTATCAGGAATAACAGTAATAGCCATGACTATCTATTCAGTAAGTAAAAATATTAAAAATAAAGAAAGTAAACTAATAAATCTCATAATAACTATTCTAATGATTACATCATCCTACTTATTATTTAAAAACAATACTAGCTTCAATGAATATCTATATACGATATACCCATACTTGCTACTACCAATACTTATAATTTATGTTATAATATTCATTGGAGCAGTAATCCAAAAAAAATATAAATAATAGTATAATATTAAAAATTAAACATATAATATTATTACAGTAGAATATAACTACTGTTTATATAAAGAGATTACTATACTAGTAGTCTCTTCTTTAGTATGAGGTATATTATGAATAGAGATTTAATAAAAATAGAAAGTGATGGCTATGTATTAGAAGAAATAATTTCAAATAAAGAATTAATCTTCTATAAAAAAGATAATAGTAAAGTTGATATAGATATGTTTAGATTACTATATTTTAAATATGTAATCCAAAGAATACTCTTAAAAGATAATTTTAGTGATAACGATTTAATATTCACATATCAAGATAACTATGTCAAAGTAAATATTAAATCACTACAAAAAATAAAAAAATATTCCAAATAACCTATACATTAAATAAAAACTATCATAACCTATTAGTGTGGAGTTGATACTTTATGATAGAATTTTTAAATAATGTAAGTCCAATCTTACTTGCTTTTATAGCTACTCTATTTACCTATAGTGTTACCGCTATCGGAGCTGCCTTAGTTTTTATTTTCAAAAAAATAAATAAAAATGTCATGGATGCCATGCTCGGTTTTGCCGCTGGAGTAATGATTGCAGCATCATACTTTTCGCTATTATCACCCGCTAGAGACATGGCTGAAAGTCTAAATATGAATGTAACACTTGTTCTATTTATTAGTTTCTTTAGTGGTGGTTTACTTCTATATATCGGAGATAAACTATTCAATCTATTTGATAAAAAACTATCTAAAAAAACTAATAAAGAAAATAAAAATAATAGCTTTAAAAGATGCTTAATGTTAATAACATCCATAACACTACATAATATCCCTGAAGGACTTGCAGTTGGTGTCGCCTTTGGCTCAATAATATATGGTTTAGATGGAGCCACTTTATCATCAGCCCTATTATTAGCCTTAGGAATAGGACTTCAAAACTTTCCCGAAGGAACCGCTGTTAGTGTACCCTTAAGAAGAGAAGGATTGAGTAGAAAGAAAGCCTTCTTCTATGGTCAGTTAAGTGGCATAGTAGAACCAATATCCGGTGTACTAGGAGCTCTTCTTGTACTAAAGGTACGACTACTTCTTCCTTATTTACTAAGTTTTGCTGCTGGAGCTATGATTTATGTTGTAGTACAGGAATTAATTCCTGAATCACAAACAAATAAGAGAAAAGAATTAATGGCCTTATTCACATTAATAGGATTCTCAGTAATGATGATATTAGATATAGCTTTAGGTTAAAAAAGAAAGTAACCATGTTACCTTCTTTTTATTTATTACAATCACTAGTACAAATATTAGTTTTAGTATCCTCAAACATCTTAGCGAGTTTAGTCTTAAGCCCCTCTAAATTTTCATTCTCCCAGTATTCTTTAGGAGTCTTATACCCCTTAGTATCTGCAGCAGTCTCATCATCAAAACCAACAATTTCTCCATCTTTAACCGCTATTACTGAAGGAGCATAAATTCTCTTATTACCCTCTTCATCATATCTCAAATGATCTTTGAGTATTTCTACCAATTTTTTATAATTATCATTATTATCTTTTCTATCATTTAATATGTTATAGTAGTATACTTTTTCTACGTCATTATCTTTAGCCACTTCATTCAAATAAGGCACATAAGCAGTACACCAAGGACATTCAGGAAAGCCTAAATAAACAACCCCAGTACCATGTTCTAAAATATTAATAATCTCATCAATACTTCTATATACAAACACATTATCTTCAGTAACACTACCATACTCTTCAGCAAACTTCTTACCGTCAGTTTCTCTATCCTTATTAATATATAAGTACCCCAAAATACCAAGTGCTATAACCAAAACTATTCCTACTAAAATTACTATTTTCTTTTTCACTCTTTTCACCTCATAATAATCATAAACTATTTATAATTATTTTACCACATAAACAAAGTTGAATTAACTAAACCAACGGTTGAGTCTATGAACAGTTACCATTTAAAGATAAAGGGACCTTATAAGTAGTTATCTTACCATTACTATCAGTAGCATTAATTTCTAATAAAATATTATTATTTTCAATATTCTTACATTCCTTACCAAAATTATCTATATTAAAATTAACATTCTTTAAAAAATCATTAAGTCTAACCAAAACATTATCGTCATAATCATAACTACCAATTTTACTTTTCATAGTGCCATTTTCTTCATACAAAGTACATTCAATCTTAGTATATAAATTATCATCACTACCACCACAGTAATCAATATTAGATATATATAAATAAGACTTACTTTTATTATAAGCTATACTTCCTGATATCTCAAAATTTGAACAATTAGAAGTCAAAGTCTTAAAAGTAAAACTATCGTCATGAAATATTATTAATAAAATAACTCCTAGTATTACAAGAAAGCTCACAATAGAACTAATAATAATTATTAGTTTTTTATTATTCTTTTTACTATTTACTCTACCATCAAGTAAATCATTAATATTAATATCATAGTCATTACATATCTCTTTTAATAAAGCAATATCTGGAATATTCTTACCATTCTCCCACTTGCTGACAGCCTGATAAGTAACACCATATTTTGTAGCAAATTTTTCTTGTGTCAAACCACTTTTCTTACGAAGTTCTTTTATTAAATTACCAACTTTATTTTGATCCATCATATCACTTCCATATTTAAAATTATAATATAATTTCTATAGAAATACAATAGAAAAAAGAGATAAATTAATATCCCTTTGTTATAGATATTCTTTTAAATCTTCAATATTTTTCTCTTGCATTTTAACATAAGTATCTACTATTTTCTCTACCTCTTTATCCATCTTCTTATCATTTAGTATTCTTCTTCCCTCAAGTATTCCCATATTAGTACCCTTAAAAAGAAGTTCCGCTATTTTAGAATCACTATCATCAGCCATAGTTCTCATTTCAATGCCAAACCAAGTCATTGTTTTTTCCATTTTATTAGTCTCATGTGGTTCATCATCACTATTATATTTAGAATATATTTTACTAATATCTTCGGATATTTTTTTGTATTCTTTAATCTGTCTTTCTAATAATTTTTTAAAATCTTTATTAGTTACTTTATCAATTACATAACTAATAGCATCCATCCCCATACAAGCACCTTTATTAATTTCATCTAATACATTAATATTTTCTTTCATTTATATCACCAATAGTAGTATTAACAATAAATAATAAAATATACAAATAAACTTAAAACTAATTGTTTACTATTTAGTATAAGTATTATAGTAGTATATTATCATTTGAATATTTCATTTTATCTAAATTATAAGTTACTATTTCCTGAAACAGTTCACTAATATTATTCTTAGGTATTTTAAATACCAATCCCTTGTTTCTTTGCCTTCCTTCACCAGTGCCGCTTCTTGAAACTCTTCCCACTAATGAAATAACAATTTTATTATCTTCAATTAAATCAATAAACTTTTCAGTAGAAATAAGTTCATATATTGACATTTTATAATATCTAAAGTAATCTTTTTTATTAATTACTTTCTTACTTGCATAAACAATTGATAAACTTGAAAGTTTTGTCTGTAAATGTATCTTTAAACTATTAAAATCAACATACACATCATTTTCAAGTAAATTTTCTTTAATATCATATATAAATAAAAACATCTTTTCTTGTTTATAATCTAATTTTAATTCAAAAAAATATTTATCATTAACTAATATTTTTTCATTAACCTTTAAATCTACATTTAATAATTTTCTTTCATGATACACATTATCATTTCTACCATATTTTTCTAATATTCTATTCATTTCATATAATAATGGTCCATCAAAGCTTTTTGAAAACAAGCTAATTGGGTATCCGCTAAAACGAGTAGTACATTTAATCTCAGTACCATAATAATCTGGAAAAAACATACTATCTGCCTTTTTTTCTAATAAACTTTCAAAAGTAAGACCAACACCTCCAGTATCATTACATACCGATTGATTCCACCCCTTTTTGTTAATTAAAACAAATTCATTTACTAATTTCTCGTATTTTTTACTATTATTCATCAAAACCTCCTATTTTAGTAATACAAGCTCATAAACCGGCGTAAGCAAGTTCGAGTAAATAAAGTATTAAAAAAAGTCCAAATTACTTTGAACTTCTTAATAAACACTTGGTGCGGGTGAAGGGACTTGAACCCCCACGGATGAACCACTAGATCCTAAGTCTAGCGCGTCTGCCAATTTCGCCACACCCGCATCAAAAAATTATTTGGTGGACCCTGCAGGACTCGAACCTGCGACCGCCCGGTTATGAGCCGGATGCTCTAACCAACTGAGCTAAGGGTCCATTAACTTAAATAGTATATATTCAGTTGTTAGAGCATCCGCTCCCCGAATAACAAAATAAGTATACCATTTTTATAGATTAGTGTCAACTACTAAAATAATTTTTTTAACACTTTCACTACTAATTTATGCAAAAAAGAATAAAATTTACTATGAATAATCAAAATCTTGAAGATAAATCATTAACTACCCTAGCCTTTATCATAGGACTAGCTCTAATAGACAATCTAACAAGTACCGAGCAAAATGCCGTAGGTAACTGGATAATGCTAATAGCCCAAACTCTATGTACCAATGGAAGTTATACTTTTAATAAAGAATGGAAATCCCATATAAATAATGCAAATACCCCCGTAACAAAAGATACACTAGAAAAAGTTGGTAACATAATCAATAATACTATTAAAAAAAATACCTGAAATATCTTTGTTTCTCCCTCGCTTCACTAAAAATTTATCAATATCATTGAAAGTATCTTCAAGGTCACAATTTACGTCCTTGAAGATATTATTCCATCCAAATAACAAACACATAAATACATTAGTTTAAGAAAACTAACACTTTGATATTACAAGCTCAAAGTGCATAAAGAAAAAGAACTAAGATAACTATTATATCTAAGTTCTTTTAACATAATTATTTACTAGCTTTAATTGCAGCTTGTGAGCCATAAACTATTGGGAAACCTATTAGAACGATATGTCGTTCTATTTTGACTAAAATGACTTA
>CAKOMD010000013.1:0-27244 GCA_934096555.1 uncultured Bacilli bacterium
ATTTTCTCTTCTGCATCTTCTTTTTTGCAGTGCATTAATAATATACCAAAGATATTCGACATTGTCAACCTTTTTTTGACTTTTTTTAATCAAAAAGTAGTTTTTTTACATTTTGTTTTTTTATCTTAAATATTATAGATATTACACTGATTTTGCATTTCTTACTTTGCTATCAAAGATACATTGTGTGTTGCCTTTTTTGACATCACTCATATGTATGATATCACTTTTCAAAGCCTTTGTAAAGTGTTTTTTATCTACTTGTTAAATATTTGTTCAAGCAATAAAAAATAACTAATTAATACCTTGCCGGTGTTTAACCAGTTAATAAGAAATACATTATTTCAAAGATACTTATTGAACTCATTTCCGTTTCAACGTTTTATATCATATCACTTTATTTGCTCTTTGTAAAGGTTTTTTTCATATTTTTTGTTTTTTTTGCTTTTTGCTGCTTTTTACATGTTTTTTTGCATATGTTTTGCATGTTTTTTGCATATATTTTGTATATATTTTGTATATATTTTTACTTTTTTATTTATATTTTTTGTTTCATATAATTACTTGATTTACATTTTTTTATTTTCAATTTATAGCAATTTAATTGTTCGGCTGTCATCTACTATATAAAATAAAGAAAAAAACATAAGTTTTCTCCTTACATTTTTATATTGTTATGTTTTTTGCATTTTTATGTTTTTATATTCTAGGCTTCTTCATTGTTTTCTTCTTTTAGCAATTCTAGATACTTTTCATAATATTTTTCGATAGTCTTTTTATTAAACGGATCTTTTTTTACTCTTACTCTTTCTATTAAACTACCCAATTCATATTTTAATATAAAGTCTAATCTGTTAGAATAGTGCATCTGTTTTTTATGATACTTGTATTCATTTCTATCCAGAACTTTAAAACTGCCGTTTGGAAACACTCTCAAATCCAAATCGTAGTCAATATATTTGATAACATTATCATCTATTATATACGGGGTAGCTATATTACAATAGTAAAATAAACCAAACTTTTTTAATTGTGCCAATATATTAAACCATTCATTCTTATAGAAAAATAATATTGCTGTTTCCTTTGTTCTGTGGGTTTTGCCATCGCTCTCTGTTATCTTCACTTTGTTATTTGCACATACTAAATAGTCCTCTGTTACATCTAGAACCAATGCTTCGCCACTTATTCGATCTATTTTACCATTGTGTTTGTAACAGTGGATTTCCAGTTTGTCACCAACTTTTATGTCATTCATGTTTATACACCTTCGTTTCAGCCTTATTATACAATATATTTTTTTTTTATTCAATAACTTGTTACTTTTTTTCTTTTCTGCTATAATTAATATGAGAATAGATAGGAGGTATTTAATATGTATTTTTTTAAGATATTTTATTTAGGTCTAGTTTCTTTAATAAAATTTGTTATTAAATTTTTTAAATACTTCTTTGTTGGCTTATACAATATTATTACTTTAGTTCCGAGATATTTTATTTTGGGAATTATTGCTATATTTGGTAAAAAGGAAAAGAAAAGAGTATCTAAACAAAACAAAAAGTTGTCCTGGGCTATTGCTGGTACTACTTTTGCTATTTATCTTGTTTGTGTCTTTTTAATTAGCAGATGGTATGTTCAGGGACTAAAAATCAAATATTTATCTAATGATATTATTAATTCTACAGATATAATTGAAAAGGAAGATAAAGATAATAATAATCAGACAGAGCCAGAACCTGAAGAACCTTCTGATAATAAAAATGAGAATAATACTCCTGTTTATTATCCTAATGATTATTGGGATTATATGAATGTTCCTTTTATGGAAGTTAATTTTACAGAATTATTAAAAAAGAACTCTGATACTGTTGGTTGGATTAAAGTTGATGGTACTAAGGTTAATTATCCGGTTGTTCAAGCAGAAGATAATGATTATTACTTAAGTCATGCTTTTAATAAAAGAAGTAATGCCGGTGGATGGATTTTTGCTGATTACAGAGTTGACTTTAAAAACTTTGGCAAAAATACTATAATATATGGCCATAATATGAATAATAAAACCATGTTTGGTTCTATTCCTAATATGCTTTATAGTGGATATCTTAGTAATAGTAGTAATTATTATATTAAAATATCTACTCCTACATCTAATACAATATGGAAAGTATTTTCTGTTTATACTATTGAACCTGAAGTATATTATCTTAAAACTAATTTTAGAATTGAACCTTACGATAAGTTTTTAAATACTTTAAAAAGTAGAAGTGTATATGATTTTGGTATTGATGTTACTACTGATGATAAAATACTTACTTTATCTACTTGCGATAATACTGGTACTAAAAGAGTTGCTGTTCATGCTAAAATGATTAATATTGAATATAAATAATTGTTTATTTGTTCACCCTAAGCTTGTAATCTTAGGGTGTTATTTTTAGCCTGGGTCTAAAAATAAATATCAGCCATATCTATTATATATAAGATGGTACTACATATTTGATATTATTTTGTTTAAAAATATTTACTTTTAACTATTTTTATGGTATTATCTATTTGTACCAGTTATTAGGGGATTAGTTAAATGGTATAATAATGGTCTCCAAAACCACTGTTGGGAGTTCGATTCTCTCATCCCCTGCCATTTATGATTTTTCCGAACTACTAGTAGTTCGTTTTTTTATTTTTTAGGAACTGGATCGTAAGTATATTTTTTCTTAGAAAAGGGGTTACATTTTAATAGCCTTTTTATTCCTAGATATAATCCTTTTATTAAGCCATGAGTTTCTAGGGCTTCAATCATGTAGTTTGAGCAAGTGGGAATAAACTTACAACTATCATGGGATTTAAAAGGTATACTCTGATATTTTCTAATTAATTTTATTAATAATTTCTTCATATAAATCACGAGATTATTTTAACATAATAGCTTTTATTTGGCAACACCACTTGATAGTGATGATATTTTATTTAGTCTTCTTAATGATACAATGAAACTTTGATAGTCGGCAATTATTGTTCCTAGGACATTGAAATTATTTATTATGTTATCATAGTAGCTATATATTAAGAGAATAGTTCCTATTTCTATTGTACCTATTTTTACTAAATATACTGAATAAAAAATAATAAAATATCTTGATAATTCTATAACACTTAGAACTGTGTAAATTATACCTTGAATTATAACGTTATAATTATAATTCGCTTTTAAGTAAGCCTTATTATCTTTGGTAAATAAAGTTATAATACTATTAGTATTATTTTTTTTGTTTGATAATGAGGAGTATAACTTGTGAAGCATTATTGTTTTACTATCTAAAGTAGCTTTTCTCTTAATGTTTAAGTCTTGGACTTTTTTTCCTGATTTAAAATATACTATTACCATTAATATTGATATTATGACAGTAATGAAAAAGATTATAAAGTTAAAACTTAGAAAATAAGCATATATTACAAAAAATTCTATAACCTGAAATATTCTTGTTACTAAATTACAAAAAAAATTGCATATTATATCTATATCATTATTTAAAATATTGGTATATTCGCCCAGATTTATTTTATTTATGTTAGCCGTTTCTGATATTGTTTCTAATGTATATTCATTATATATCTTGTTGTATAATCTAAACCATGTTTTTTGATTTAGATATGACCAAAAATAATAAAATATAGTAAGAAGAGCTGTTATTATTATTAGATAATACCCTACTTTATAATTGGTATCAGTTACTTCATTTACTGTTTTACTCCAGAAAACTGGTATTATTAAGGCTAGACTTTGAATAAAAAGAGAAGTAATTGTTTTTAAAATTACTTCTTTCTTAGCTTTTTTTAATATTTTTTTAGTATTAGAGAACATATTAATCCTCCTTTATGATAACTCCTGTCATACTACCATCTATGTTGTTATTTATAGCATCATCTTTATTTATATGAAAAGATGTAGCATAGGAATCCGCTATTTTGATGTGAACGTTATCTAAAATAGTATCTCCAACTTTTACTTTTACTATTTCGTCTTCATAGAACTTATCTTTATCTCTAGTATTAATATGGATGTGTCTGTTGGCAATTATACATATATTTTTTCTTGTTATTTGTCCTTTTGGTCCTATTATTGTTATTTCTTCAGAATTATCTAAATCTTTTGAATTTCTTACTGGAGGATTAATACCAAAATATTCTTTATCGGAATTTAATACTTCAACTTGAGTATAACTTCTTATTGGCCCGACCACTCTTACTCCTTCCTTTGTGTTTTTGGCTGTTTTTAGTGTTACTGTTTCATTAGCGGCATATTGACCTGGCTGATCTAAATCGTTTCTTTTAGTTAATTCATAATTTTCTCCGAATAAGATATTTACATCTTCTCTAGTTAAATGAACATGTCTATTTGATATTCCTATTCTTGTATTCATTTATACATATCACCTCATTTTTATTATAAAAATTTTTTTATTTATTGTAAACTTTTATTCTTTTATTTGACATTATTTTTAGTTATATCGTCAAATATACATCATATATTTAATTAGAGGTGAAAACATATGAATAATGGTGGTTACTATCAAAATCCTGTTTTTCCTGGTGTAGGGCTTAATAACAATACTGTTCCTAATCAGCAGTCTGTTCCTAGTTATGAGCAGACGCAAACTATGGTTAATCCACTTACTTCTGAGCAGTCATATATAGAAAATATTTTAAGATTAAATAGAGGTAAGAAAGCGAAACTTCATGTTACTGTGCCAGGTTCGACTCTATGGCAAGATAGAGTTTTTGAAGGGATTATAGAACAGTCAGGAAGAGATCATGTAATTATGTCTAATCCTAATACTGGCGAATGGTATTTGGTACTAATGATTTATCTAGATTTTGTTACTTTTGACGAGCCTATTAATTTTATAAAAGATTTTAGTTAAAAAAATAATACTTCGGTATTATTTTTTTGATATATTAACTCTTGAAAAAGATATAGTTTTTTGATATAATTTTTTTAGGATGTGACAATATGGAAAGTTTATTAATTATTGTTTTGGTTATAATTGTTATTATTTGTGCTCTGGCTATTTTTTATGCTACTATATATAACAAGTTTCAAGACTACATTATAAGAATTAATGAGGTTGAATCTATTATTGATAATTTGCTTAGAAATAAATATGACTTAATCAATAGGGCTATTCCTATTGTTAAAAGCAGCATCGATAAAGGCGGAGAAGTATTTGGAGATGTAGTCAAGTTAAGAAGTAGAAAAATCGGTAATTTTGAACTATATCGAATATTAAAAAAAGCCTCTATTGAATTAGAGGGACTAAAGAATACTTATCCTGAAATTGATAAAAGTGAAGAAATTAAGAAGATTATTAAAGAAATAAAAGATATTGATGCTAAAGTAGATAATTCTACTGACTACTATAATGATAATATTACTACATACAATACTTTGATAAAGAAGTTCCCTTCTAATATTGTGGCTATGCTTTGTAAATATAAAGAGAAACTATTCTTTGATAGAAAAGATATGAGTGACGAAGACTATGAAGATTTTAAATTATAGTCTTTTTTATTTGGTAAATAGTGTTATTATTATATCTAAAGTCATTATTAAATAAAATAAGTATGTTGCTTCTTTGGGTATTAATTTTATTATTTTATCAAAGAATGGTTTTAATACATATATAATTAATGTTCCTAATAATCCCCATACTGGTATATATTCAAGGCAAATGTATTTTCCAATATGATATGGCTTGTCATGATAATTCCACATTTCAGTATTGAATATTATTTTGCATAAATAGCCTGATAATAGTTCAACTGTAGTTAAAATAACTGCTAGAACTATAAAAGATAATATTATTTTTAGTATTTTATTGCATTTAATTTTACTTAATATATATTTATTTGCTAATATTAGAACTATTCCGCCAAGTCCATATACTAAAGTTACTGGACCATATAATACGCCGCTTACTCTTGATGGATCTGTTATTTTATATAATGTGCTTTCCATGATGAAGCCTAATAGACCATATAATAAAAAAGAATTTAAATAGTACATAATATTATCACCAATATTAAGATATCCTATTTGAATTCTTTTATGCTTATTTTACAGTAAAATCTATCTCTTTAATATTATTTTCTCCTAAAAATTTATTGGCACGAGAAAATGGTCTACTTCCAAAGAAACCATAATTACAAGAAAATGGCGATGGATGAGATGATTCTATTATTAAATGTTTTGGATTTGTTATTAAACTTTTTTTACTTTTAGCAAAGTTACCCCATAATATAAATACTACTGGAGTATCTTTTTCATTTATTTTCTTTATAATGGCGTCTGTAAAGTTTTCCCAGCCAAGATTCTTGTGTGAAGCAGGTCTATCTTTTTCTACAGTTAGAACAGTATTTAAAAGTAATACTCCCTCTTTAGCCCAGCAGGTTAAATCACCTTTAGTGCTTATTGGTATGTTTAAATCACTATTTAATTCTTTATATATATTTTGAAGTGATGGTGGTAATTTGATTCCATCATTTACTGAAAAGGCTAATCCATTGGCTTCACCTACTCCATGATATGGATCTTGCCCTAATATTACTACTTTTACATCTTTATAATCTGTTAATGATAAAGCTCTTAATATATAATTTTTAGGAGGAAAGATAGGTCTTTCTTTATAAGCTTTATTAATGTATAGTACTATTTTTTTAAAGTAATCCTTTTGATACTCTTCACTTAGAATACTATCCCAACTATTTCCTATTAACTGCATATTAGCCACTTCCCTATTGTAAATCTTCACTTGTCGGGCAGCCTGCTTGGTCACTGCCGTTTATTTGATATGTTACTTTAAAATTACTATCTACTTTTTTTACTATTTGTATCGTGCAACTATTTAAATTTTTAGTGGTATCTCTAGGATCATTAACAATTAAGTTGCCAGATTCATCTGCGGCCACCTTTAATATACCAGTGTTAGCTAAGGCGCCGATTGTGGTAGTTATGATATTATTATTTATAGTACAGGCATAGTTCCCGTATTTGGCTTTGTTACTTAAATCACCATACTCACATTCTTGATAGTAAGTTTCTGCGGCTGTTTTAATATTGCCCATAAGTACTTTGTAAGATGCATTTCTACTGGCATTTATTGAATCTAAAATGCTAGGCATGGCTAATATTAATACTACTCCCAATACCACTATTACAGCAAGTAATTCTATTAATGTGAATCCTTTTTTATTCATTTGTACCACCTTTTCTATATTTATTGTACCATAGTTTAGGTGTTTTGAATATACTTTTTTTTACATTTATTTATTACTAATCAAATAGCGGTAGGGCTTTTATAGTCTGATATGGCTGATATTTTTATTTGAGACAATATCTTGGCTCAAATAAACACTAAAGAGACTATAATTGGATAGGCTCTTAGTGTGCATAATATATTATGCTTTATCTTTGGCTAAGATGATGTCATCACCTATTTTAGCTATTTGACTCCAATCTAGTTCATACTCTTCTCTTGAAAATCTTTTTCCTCTTTTCTCTTCAAGTATCAACGACTTTACTACACCAGTATTATCTACGATTACATCTATTATTAATCCTAACCTTTTACCCGTAGACATATTAATTATTTCTTTTGTTTGTAATTCTGATAATCGCATTATATCACCTATAAAAATATATGTTTATTCATATAAAAAGAGTACTATCTTTTTAGTACCCTTGCATATTTTCCATTATATTTCTTGCTATAACTCTCTCTAATATAGTTGTCCATATAATCTAACTTTGATTCAATATCTTTTACTAATGCTATTTGAGCTCTTGCACGATATAAGTTTTGTTTATCATAATCTGTTTTGAAATAAGTATCACCATTGATATAATCATTTAGGAATCTTATAGCTAGTTCTAATGTTATTATTCTTACACCCTCTGCCATTAGCGATAACTCTTCATATGTTAAGCTTTCAGCCATTTCACTTAAATAGCCATCAGTATAGGCTTTAAATAAATCTAGATCTATTTTTACCTTAGATAAGTCATGTTCATCTTCTTTAGCAGTACAAGCTGTTGATCTTACTCCATCACCATAGTCAAATAACATACTACCTGGCATAACTGTATCTAAATCTATTACCGCTAGAAAAGAACCAGTATCTTTATTCATCATTACATTATTTACTTTGGTGTCATTGTGTGTTACACGGTATGGCATTTCTTCAGTACCTAAGTCATCAATTATTAGTGAACAAATATCTTCACGCATAAGAATAAATACTATTTCATTTGCTACTTCCGCTACTCTACCTTCAGAATCTATCTTAATATCATCCATTAATTTGTCATATCTTTTCTTGGTGTTATGGAAATCTTTGATAGTCTCCTCGAGCTTAGACATTGGATAGTTTTCTAGTAGTCTTTGAAAATTACCAAAAGCCTTTCCAGTATTATAGACTATTTGTTTATCTTGTGATTGGTCATATGATATGGCATTTTCTATAAACTCATAGATACGATAATATTTTCTTGTACCTGTTTCGTCATTAACATAACATAGTGATTTGTTATCTTTAGTCTTTATTACTTCAAGTACTTGATGAGTTGTATCTCCATTTTTTATCATTTGTCTTTTTAAATAGGTAGTTACACCTTCAATATTCTTCATTAATTTATATGGTTCTGTGAAGACTGTGGTATTTATTTTTTGAATTAAATATTTTCTTTCACTACCATCTTCTTTTTTAAAGGTTGCCACAAAAGTTTTATTTATATTACCAGAATTATTCTCAGTAACATTTATTAGTTCACCTTCAATATTAAATTTGCTTAGTATTTCTTTAATCATTGCATAACCCTCCTAGTTAATTGTATCATACATTAGATGGTTTTGTAACTATTTTATATGTTTTTTTAAATTATTTATGGCATTTTTTTCTATTCTTGATATTTGGGCTTGGGATATTCCAAGTTCTTCCGCTATTTCCATTTGAGTTTTTCCAATGATAAAACGTTCATTTAGAATGTTTATTTCTCTATCTTTGAGATTGTTCATGGCTCTTTCTAGAGCAAGCCTGCTATCAAGTCCATATTCTTCTTCTTTATTTGCTATTTGATCATATAGATAAATGGTATCACCACCATCATTGTATATGGGTTCATACATACTCACTGGTTCACGGAGTGAATCGAGGGCCTCTCTTATATCACATTCGGTTACTCCAAGTATTTTGGCTATCTCGGCATTTGTTGGTTCTCTACCTCCTACTGCTAGTTCTTCTTTTAATCTTAAAGTCTTATAGGCTAAGTCTTTGATGCTACGTGATATTCTAATACTATTGTTATCTCTTAGATATCTTTTTATTTCTCCTTCAATCATAGGGCAGGCATAGGTAGATAGTTTTACATCGTAGGATGTGTCAAAATTGTCAATGGCTTTTACTAGTCCTAGGCAGCCTACCTGGAATAAATCATCTAGGTTATCTACTTTACCATTAAATTTTCTTAAGATACTTAATACTAGTTTTAAATTACCATTTATTAAGTCATCTCGGGCAAATGGGTCACCTTCTTTCATTTTTTTAAATAATTCTAATGTTTCCTCGTTAGTTAAAACTTTTATATTCGCAGTATTCACACCAGTAATTTCTACTTTATGGCGTGACATAATAAAAAATCTCCTTTCATATTCATTATGAATACTTTTAGAGATTTTTATTCAGTGGATTTTATTTAAACATATCTAATATTTCTTTAAATCTATCTGGTACTGGAGCAGTAAATTCCATATATTCCTTGGTAGTTGGATGAACAAAGCCTATCTTTTCAGCATGAAGCATTTGACCAAACTTTTCATCTATTAATTTTTTCTTGCCATACACGGGGTCATTTACGATAGGATGGCCTATATAATTTAGATGTACTCTTATTTGATGAGTTCTTCCTGTCTCTAGTTTGCATCTAATTAAAGTAGCATTATTTAGTCTTTCTACCACTCTAAAATGAGTTATAGCCTCTTTGGAATTTTCACTAGTTACACACATTTTCTTTCTATTATTAATATCTCTTCCTATGGGAGCATCAATAGTGGCAGTGTCCTCCGCAATAATGCCATCCACAAGTGCTATGTACTCTCTTACTACTTCCTTCTTGGCAATAGCATCTGCGAGGATATTGTGAGCCCTGTCATTTTTAGCCACTAGTAACAATCCCGAGGTATCAGCATCTATTCTATGAACTATACCCGGTCTTATTAAGGTATTAATAGTACTTAAATTTTTAGTATGGTATAAAAGTGCATTAACAAGAGTTCCTGCATAGTTACCTGGAGCAGGATGTACTACCATACCACTTGGTTTATTTACTACGATTAAATCATCATCTTCATAATAGATATCTAATGGTATATTTTCTGGTAATATATCTGTCTCTTCAATTAACTCAGTTATTTCTATATTGTCATTTTCTTTTACTTTATAACTATCTTTTACTTTATTTCCATTTACTAAGATATTTCCTGTTTCAATCATTTTTTGTATTTTACTTCTTGTATATTCCGTATTATCACAAAGATATTTATCTATTCTTTTTCCTATATTATTTATGTCTACGATCATTATTTTTGTCCTTTCTAAACATGCCTATTAGTAAGAGAAATACTCCTAGTACTATGAAAGTATCCGCTAGATTGAATATTGGATAATTATATCCAAGTATTTTAAAATCTAAGAAGTCTACCACTACTCCTCTTACTATTCTATCGATTAGATTACCTATAGAACCTCCTATTACAAGAGATAAGGCTATTTTATTTATATTTTCTTTTATTTCTGTTTTTCTTATATAATACACTAGTATTCCTATAACAATGAAAGTTACAATAATTAGAAGTATTCTTTTACCTGTTAGTATACTAAAGGCTGCTCCATTGTTATTTGTATATGTTAAATAGAAAAATGATTTTATTACTTCAACTGATTTTGTCTTACTTAGAGTATTTATAACTATTAGTTTAGATACTTGATCTGCTATTACGAATATTATACTTAAAATTATTATTATCATTTATTACTCCCATATACAAGTATTTATAGCATAATCACCATCAATAGTGGATTTATATTCCTCTGTAAGGCATCCTAAACTATCTTTATGCATCTTATAGCAGTATACAAAATCACTATCTTTATATACTTCTACTACAGCACTAGTTTTGCATGTAGTTTCTTTATTTCCAGCATTGACAAAATCTTTTTTAGTTATTATACCATCATTTATAATATCATTAATAGTTATAGTTCCCATTTGATAAGTTATATCATACTCTTTACCATTTTCAGTTTTTTTCCCATTTCCTACTGTCGTATATTCTATTTCATTTAGTTTAACATAGCTATCTATGCTTTCTTTAAGTCTATCAACAAATATGCCTTCTGACTTTACTTTACTTTTAGAGTAAGCATCTGAAACTATTGGTACTGATACTAATACTACTAGGCCTAATACGACAATTACTGCAAGTAATTCTATTAAAGTAAATCCTTTTCTATTCATTTTCTTTCCTCCAGATATATATTACCATAAATATATTTTTTTATCAAGGACTTGCTTTTTTATCAAGTTATTTATATAATTAGATTATGGTGATAAAATGAGACTATTATATAATGGTAAAGAAATAATATTATATGAATGTAAATCTTTTTTTAGTAGACTAAGAGGATTTATGTTTACTAAGAATATTAATAAGGCTCTTTTATTTGATAGATGTAATAGTATTCATACTTTTTTTATGAAAGAAAATATAGATGTTATTATGTGTGATAAAGATAATAATATTTTATATTATTATAGAAATTTAGGTAAAAATAAAATTATACTACCAAAGAAAAATATAAGGAAAGTATTTGAAACTCCAAGTAATTATTTTGATATTGAAATAGGAAAGAAGATGATAATTAGTGAAAATTAGTATTTTGGGCACAGGAGCATTTGGTATGGCTCTAGCTAGTATTTTTTATAATAATAAATGTAATATTAAAATGTGGACTAATAGTGAAGAAGAAAAGGATATGCTTCTTAGTAATAGAAAGAGTGATAAGATAGATTTTTATATTCCTAGTGATATTATTATTTCCACTAATATGGAAGAAGTTGTTCTTGATACTGATATTATAGTAGTAGCAGTACCTGCGAAGTTTGTTGGTAGTACTACAAAAGAACTAAATAAATATTTTAAAAGTAATCAAGTTATTTGTATTGCGTCAAAAGGCATAGAACAAGATTCTTGTTTATTCTTATATGATATTGTTAGAAATAACATTGACACTTCAAATATAGGTGTTATATCTGGTGGTACTTTTGCTACTGATATTATCAATAGAGTACCTATTGGATTTAGCTTGGCCTCAAGAAGTAATTATACTAAGAATATTATTACTAAAGCTATAGCTAATGACTATGTTAAAATAAGACATACAAGAGATATTATTGGTACAGAAATATGTGGTTCTATTAAAAATGTTATTGCTATAGCTGCTGGTATGCTTGATGGTATGGGATACCCAATATCTACGAGTACTATGTTTATTACTGAATCTTTGCATGATATTAAATCTTTAATCAAGGCACTGGGAGGCAATAAAAAAACTATTTTATCATTTGCCGGATTTGGAGATATATTGCTTACTTGTACTAGTACTAAAAGTAGAAATTATACTTTAGGCAAGTTAATAGGTGAAGGTAAAAGTAAAGAAGAAATTAATAATTATATAGAGAGTACTACAATAGAAGGTCTATATACATTACACTCTATAAAGAAACTTCTTAGAAATAAAAAAATTAAAATGCCCATTATTAATCTTATTTATGATATTATTGTTAATGAAAAAGAACCTAGTAATTTAACTAAGTTTCTTATAGAAAAAGAATAAAATTAGATGACTAAGCATCTAATTTTTTATTAATCATAATAGTTGTAATAATATCCATTACTGTAATTATATTCATCTTTTACTTCATTATATGCAACTGAAAATATAATAACAGAAATTAATATAATGAACAATGCAATAGATGAGATAATTATACCCGCAGTTGCTAAGCCTTTACCTGCACTAGTTTCTTTTACTTTCTTAAGCCCTAGTATTGAGAATATTAAACCTAGTAATGGTACAAAGAATGATAATACGAAACCTGCGATTGCCATTCCATTTGAAGTATTATTGTTATTACCTGCTACTGCATTTTGACCAGTTGATACACCACATTTTGGACATATTACTGCTTGGTCTGCTAATTCATTACCACAATTTGAACAAAACTTTGACATACTATACCTCCCGTTCTTTTAATAAAGCACACTTCCTATGTTATGCTAAATTAATTATATCATAATTATATTTATTTGAAAATCATTTTTAACTAATTATTCTCAATGTAATTAATTACTTTTTCAACAGTATTGTTGAAATTACTATAGTCTGTTTCAAACCATACTATTGGTAGTTGATGATTAAAAAATGTATATTGTCTTTTGGCATAATGCCTTGAATTTTGTTTTATTTTATTTACGGCTTCTTCAAGAGATATATTACCATCAAAGTATGAATATATTTCCCTATAACCAATAGCATTAAGTAGTGGTTTAGTTCTAATACCTTTATCATAAAAAGCTTTTACTTCATTAAGTAAACCTTCTTTAACCATAACATCCACTCTATTATTTATTTTATCATATAATATTTCTCTATTGGTTGTTAAACCAATAAATATAGCATCATATAGTAATTTATTAGTAGTATTAGTATTAATAGATTTATTATTTTCTTTATAGTAGTTAATAGCCCTTATTAGTCTACGACGATTATTTTTATCTATTACTATATCTTTATCTAATTCTAATAATTTATTATATAATTCTTCATTATTTAAATTATCATAAGTATTAGTTTCTTTTTCTTCAGTTAATTTATAATCATAAAGAGCTGCTTTTATATATAGACCCGTGCCTCCTACTAGAATGGGAGTTTTTCCTCTATCCTGTACTTCTTTAATTAATTTACGGCAATCTTTTTGATAATGATAAACTGTATATTCTTCATCTACTTCTTTAATATCAAATAGATGATGAGGAATACATTCTTTTTCTTCTTCAGTTACTTTAGCGCTTCCAATATCTAATCCTTTATATACTTGGACAGCATCAGCATTTATTATTTCACCATTATATCTTTTGGCTATTTCTATACTTAATTTAGTTTTACCTACCGCTGTAGGGCCTGTTATAACAATTACTTTATTCATAGATTACTCCTTTTTGTAAGATTAATATATCATAGATAATATAAAAAAACAAGATTATTTTATTCTTGTCTTAGGCTTTAATATTTGATAACTACTTTGGCTAACTATGTTTTGATAATTTGTTCTAGATAAACCAAAAATAGAATTAAACCTTCCGTTTTTCAACACTAATGCACCATTATTTGCTTCAATAAACGTTTGTCTTTCTTTTATTTCATCAATACTTAAGCTTAGTATTGAGGCGCTTTTAATTACATATGGCAATACTCCTAATGATTCTAAATAAGGTAAAGTAATCATTAAATGCTCCACACTTTTGTTTATAATTAATGGGGTTAAATACTCTTCACCATAATTTTCTTTTATATAATTAATTGATCTATTTAGTTCTTCAGAGGATTTTAAAAATATACTAGCCGCTAATGAAATATTATTTTGATTACATGTTTTTATTATTTTTTCTAATTCTGCTGCAGATTTTAAAAATATACTTCCTGTTATTGGTATGTTATACTGATTACATATAATTATTATTCTTTCTATTTCACTATGGGATTTTAGAAATATACCTCCAGTTATTTCAATATTGTATTTATTGCATACCAATATTATCTTTTCTAGTTCCTCTGGAGAATTAAAAAATACACTTCCCGTTACTTTAACATTATATTTATTACATACTGCAATTATCTTTTCTATTTCGCCTGGTGTTTTTAAAAATACACTACCCATTATGGGAATATTATATTTAGCACACATTACTATTATCTTTTCAAATTCATTATATGTTCTTATAAACACACTTCCTGTTATTTTTATTTTATGTATTTTACAAATTTCAACTATCTTTTCGACATCTGCAGGAGTTCTTAAAAATATACCTCCAACCATCTCAATATTGTTTTTTTTACATATTTCAACAATTCTTTCAATGCCATCTGAAGTTTGTCTAAATATTGTATGATTAAGTTTGATATTATTTTTTTGACATACCATTAATATTTTTTCTATTTCATCTATACTTCTTTTAGATATTGATGCTGACATGATCAATGATTTATCATTAAGCTTTTTTTCAATTCTTTTTATTCTATCTACTGGTACTCTTAAAATTGATGTTGTTTTATTTATATATTCTATACCATAATTTTTTAATATATAAGTATATGTTTCTTTTAAGATTGCTGGATTAGTGCTTAATATATGTAATGATGTTTCTATACTACTGACTCTTATTTTAGTAGCCACGAGAAATTCAAGATTTTTTCTTATATTGTCGGCATTTTCGTACATAATACTTGGACATTTTTCTATATTTTTTACACTAATATGTAATTCGTTTATTAAATAATTTAATGTTTTATCTATATCATGATATTTACCATATTCTAAAATACTATTTGATTTTTCCAATACTTTTTTTGTGTCTATATCATAATTTTTTAACAGACTATCTAATATATATTTTTCAATCATATTTACCCCCAAAAAACGCTTCGCTTTTTACAGCAATATATTTTAGCATAACCCCTGTTCTATGTCAAATATTAATATTAAATTAAAAAACATGTTAAGGCTTATATATAGCTTTAACATGTTTTTTATTATAAAAGTGCATCTAATAGTGAAATATCATTTTCTATTTCTTCTATATAGTTATTTCCTAATTTTTTAATTAAATTATCTATTTTCATTTTAAATTCTTCTTTTGGGCAAATAAATATTAATACTTGTCTTTCAAAAATATCTTCAGTATCTCCAAAACCTAATGATATAAAATACTTAATGTTATCTATTACATCTTCTTTTAATAAAGCAATAGAATTAATTATACTACTACCATAAATTTTTTCTATTTTATCAAAATCTATATTCATATATATTGCCTTCTTTACAATATAAATATTTTTTAATTTAGAGACTATATAATAGGCTCTAAATTACAATAAAAAGACCTTAGGCTTTTTATGTAAGTAAGAGACCTTAGACTCTTACTTATACTACTCTTTTAAACATTCTTTCTATTTCATAAGTAGTAAAATGTATTATAGTAGGTCTTCCATGGGGACAATTAAATGGATTATTACACTTTCTAAGTTTATTAATTATCTCTTCCTGGGCCTCTTTAGTAATTCTAGTATTAGCCTTAATACTCATTTTACAACTTACTAATTTAGCTAAATTATCATTAAACTTAGCTAAACTAAAATCTTTACCTTTATTTGTTATATCTTCAAATATTTTAGATATTATCTCTTTTTCTCTACCCTTAGTAAACCAAGTAGGATGTGATAGAATACGATATGAATTACTACCAAACTCTTCTACTTTAATATTTAAACTATCTAAAATATCAATATTTTCTTTTACTTTTATAAATTCATTATTAGGTAGTTCAATTATAATAGGAATAAGAGGAGTTATGGTATTACCACTGGGATGGGCAAGTAAGTAAGAATTTCTCTCATAATTAATTCTTTCTTCTGCTGCATGCTGATCTATTAGATAGATTCCCTTTTCATTTTCACATACTATATATGTACCTAAGGCTAGTCCAATAGGATATAATTCAGGAAGGGTATCTTTAGGTCTTTCTTCAATATATTCTTCTTCCTCTTCAGTATCATATTCATTATTTTGTTCATAGTTAAAGTTAATTAAGTTAGTTAATCTTTCTTTATCGTGATTTACTTCACTTGGTTCATTTATAATATTTCGATCTAAATTTAATGCTAGATTCTCATACTTTACTTGAGGTTCTTCTTTTACTTCTATCTTTGGTATTAATAATTTTGTTTTTATTGTATCCACAATTAAGGTTGATATAAGTGTTTTTAAATCTTCAAAATTACTAAACTTGATATCTTGTTTAGAAGGATGAATATTTACATCAATTAGTGATGGGTCGGTATCTATTTTAATTACTACGATTGGATATCTAGTATCTTCTTTGAAGGATGAATAAGAATCATTTATTACTTTATTTAGTACTTGATTTCTTATTACTCTTCCATTTACTAGGACAGTCATATGATTTCTTGAGGCTCTATTTACTTCGGGTAAGGAAATGTAACCTGATACATCGTAGTCGTCATTAGAGCCATTTATTGCAAGCATCTTTTTAGTTATTTCTAATCCATATATTGATTTTATTACTTTAAGTAAATTACCAGACCCATCGGTATTTAATAGTTCTTTTTCGTCATTAGTTAATCTAAACTTAATACTTGGATATGATAGAGCCATTTTATTTACATATTCAGTAACTCCCGCTAGTTCAGCATATGGACTGGATAGATGTTTTAATCTGGCAGGGGTATTATAGAACATATTGGTAACTGTTATTTGTGTTCCTTTTCTGGCATCACCATTTTTATTTTCAAGTATTTTTCCGCCTTTGATGTGGACAATTGTTCCTACTTCGCCTTGTGATGTCTTTAGTAGAACTTCGGATACTGCAGCGATTGATGGTAAGGCCTCACCTCGGAAACCTAGAGAGTTTATGTTAAATAGATCATCATCGGTATATAGTTTACTAGTGGCATGTCTTTGAAAGGCTAAAACAGCATCATCCTTATCCATACCTATACCATTATCAGTAACCACTATTTCTCTTAGGCCGGCTTCTTTTAGGTCTATTTTTATTTCAGTACTTTTGGCATCAACAGAATTTTCTACTAGTTCCTTAACTATTGATACTACTTTTTCTACTACTTCTCCTGCTGCTATTTTATTGGATAGTAGTTCACTCATTACTTTTATTCTACTCATACTACACCTCAATCATTTTATATGGTTTTACTTTATTATCTCCACTAGCAATGTAGATAGCTATTTCTTTTCCTTCTTTATCTAGTAATAGAGACATATTCTCTTTAAAAAACTTATCTAGTACCATACCATTTTTTACTTTAGTAAGGAGAGGCTCCTCTATTACAGTAGTTTTTATATTGGGTAGACACTCTTTAATACTAAGTAATTTATAGTTATTCTCTTCAATATCTTTTAGAGTATAAGCATCTTTTAGAGTAAATATTCCCTGTCTTGTTCTTATTAGATTTTTCATAGTACCATAGGTATTTAAACTATAGGCTATATCTCTAATTAAACTTCTTATATATGTTCCTTTACTTACTTCACATCTAATAGTAAACTCTACTGCACCCTTTATATGTTTTAAGTCACTTATTAATTCTAGGGAGTATACTTCTACTTCTTTACTTGGAGGAATTACTGGAGTGCCACTGCGAGCATACTCATATAGTTTTCTTCCTCCTACTTTGACTGCTGAATAAAGAGGTACTTCTTGGTTATATTTACCTATGTAACTTTTTAGCACTTTTAGTAGTTCTTCTTTAGTTACACTGGGTATGTTTCTTTTGATTTCTGTTCCAGTTATATCTAACATATCTGTTTCATAGCCTAGTATTACTTCTGCTATGTACTCTTTGGTATTACTAGTTAGAAGTTCAGATACTTTAAGAGCTCTACCTATAGGGAGTACTAGTACCCCTGTGGCTAGTGGGTCTAATGTTCCTGTATGACCAACTTTTTTGGTATTTAATTTTTTTGATACTATGTTTACTATATCTCTACTGGTATAGTCTTTAGGTTTATCTATGACAATTATTCCATTCATTTATACTCTTACCTACTTCTATTATTAACTTTTCTTTTAGTTCTTCATAAGGCATGGAAGTTGTTATACCAGCAGCATTTATGTGGCCTCCTCCGCCAAAAATAGAGGCTATCCTACTGACATCAATATGACCACTACGAAGAGATACTCTAGTTTGATTAGGGTATTTTCTTAAGAATATTGATACTTCAACGGTATCTATTTCAAGAGGAATACCTACGAGAATACCGCATTCGTCTTCATCAACATTATACCTTTCCATATCTTCGGAAGTTATAAAAGAAACTGCTAGTGCATTATTATTATATAGTTCTAGATTATCTAGAGCTTTCTTCTTGATATTAAACTGGTTTATGGTAATAGTTCTTAGTACTTTCTTATATATATCAGAAAGATCTACTAGTGAAGATAGTTCTGCGGCCATAGTAAAAGTACTAGGAAGAACATTTCGGTGAGCAAAACCGCCAGTATCAGTAAGTAAACCTATAGTTAGAGGGACTGCTAGTTCACTATCTAGGGTAACATTCATTTCTTTTATTAAATTATATACTATCTCGCAGCAGGCAGGATACTCACCTACTAGGTTTACATCTCCATACATAGTATTTGTTTTATGGTGGTCAATTACTAGTTTCTTTGACACAGTATCAAGTAAATAGGCACTATTTACTCTGTCAATACTTCCAGTATCTAGTATAACTGCTGTATCATATTTCTTAGTACTTTCTTTCTTGATATCTTGATACTCTTTTAGAAAGTTAAATCTTTTAGGCAGAGTATCTAGGACGATATCTACTTCTTTACCTAATCTTTTTAATAGTATATACATGGCTATAGTACTACCTACAGCATCACCATCAGGATTATTATGACAAAGTAAAACAATATTATTGCTTACTTTAATTTCGCTAATAATATTGTTCATTACTCACCATCTTCCTTTATTTCTTCAATTATTTTTTCAATCTTATTTCCATATTCAATCGATTCATCATATACGAATGTTAATTCTGGCATCTTTCTTATTTCTACTCTACCAAATAATTTACCACGAATAAAGGAACTAGCATTATTTAATGCTTTAGTTACTTTTTCTCTATCTTTATCTATTAAATTAGTAAAATATACTTTAGCATATGATAAATCACTAGAAATATCTACTGCTGTTATGGTAACAAATTGTACATCAGTATCTTTTACTTCTTCGCTTATTACTTTAGATATTTCTTCTGTTAGAATATGATTTAATCTATCTAATTTTATACTCATAATATCATTCCTATCTATGTTTATTACTATTATTTATATTTTGATATTCTTCAGGTACATTACCTATACTTACAAGAAAAGCTCCTCTTTGATAACCTTCTTGGAAGGTTTGAGTGGCTTTTATATCTGTGATTCCCTCTATTTGAGGTAAATCTTGGTCTTCTAGTGATATGCCATAGAAATATTCATCAAAATAAGCTTTTCTTCCAATTTTATTTATCTGACTTGCAAATGCTTTTTCATTTCCAGATAATCTACGACTAGCTTGCCTCTTCAGGCTGTCTTCAAGTCTTTTGTCTCTTGCTAAATAATTAACATGTACGCTTAACTTTTTCATATTAATCTCCTACCTATGTTTTTTATGACCACTTTCCATTACTATGGCAGTCATATATCCTGTCATATAATCATCGTTAGATTTTAGTAAATTTAGTTGTTCCATTGTTATTCCTAACACATCATGTTCATAAATTCCCAATGAAATTCGCTCTTCTTGTGATATTTTGTCTAATTTAGCTAATATTCTTTTTTCACCATTTATATAATATCCTGCAGTATATGATTTGATTTCAGAGTCATTTGTTCCTATGTTATTGTAAACTTTACCATTTGCTCTATCGTCAGATCCTAATTTTCTAAAGTATCCGCTATTGCCATATTGCTCCAATCTTTCTTGGTTTCTTTTGGCATAAAATCTTTCATTTATGTCACTAGTTACATTTGACATTCTTATTTTGGCGGACTCCTTTGCTAAAGTTTCCTTTTTGTCTTTTCGATAATCAATATTAGCTTGTCCAAAACCTTTCATTATTATTTTCTTACACCTTTCGAAGTTATTTTTGGGTACTCAACACTTTCTTTAAGCTTTTTGCCTAATTCATAACCCTCTTTATATGAAGGACAATTTCTTACTGCTTCGTCTAGTCTTTCAAATATGATTTCTGGATTTTTCCCATCATTAAAGCCAATTACTCTTAGAATCTCATTATACTTTACTTTTTCATCTAATGATTCGTAAGGCATTTCCGCTTTGTTTAAACCAAATACTTTGTTTATTTCTTGGTATACTTTAGATATATTATCAGTAAGTAGTGGAATGCTTGTGCTACCAGTTCCTATTAATATTATAAGATTAATATTACCTCTATCATAATATCCATAGTGGAAGCTTTGAGCATCACCTTGACTCACTTTATTTAAATTAGGGTATGGTACTCCTGATAATCTAGCTATTGTTCCCTCTGAAATTAATTTCCCAGTTCCATATTTAGCATATAGTTCTTTGGCTCTCTCTTCATGACGGCGTTCACTTTCTGCTTCACCAATTCGAGCAGCACTGATGGCACTTCTTGTTGGCTGTGTCTTTTTTTGGGAAGAATATGCACTTCCATACAATGTTTTTGGTGTTTCTTTCATTTTAATCTTACCTACCTCTTTATTTCTACTAGTTCATATGCTTCAATTATATCTTTTTCTTTAATGTCATTAAAGTTTTCAATAGTTATTCCGCATTCTAGTCCTTGTTTTACTTCTTTTGCTTGGTCTTTCTCTCTAGCCAAACTGCCAATGGTACTATCTATTACAACAACACCATCTCTTATTACTCTAGCTTTAGCCCCTCTTCTTATTATTCCTGATGTTACATAGGAACCCGCAATGGTACCTACTTTAGAGAATTTGAATAGTTTTCTAACTTCGGCTTCTCCTAGTACTTTTTCTTCATACTCTGGCTCTAGTTTTCCTTTAAGAGCTGCTTCCATTTCTTCAACTACTTTATAGATAATATCGTATAATCTAATATCAATTCCTTTATCTTTAGCTATTTCAGTTATCTTATGATCAGGTCTAATATTAAAACCTATGATGATAGCATTTGATGCTTCCGCTAATACAACATCACTTTCAGATATTGCGCCAATACCACTTCTGATAACATTTATCTTCATACCCTCAACATCTAATTTTAATAGTGAATTTTTTACAGCTTCCTCACTACCTTTAACATCTGCTTTTAGGATAATGTTAATTTCTTTCTCTCCAGCTTCTTTTCTACTAAATAAGTCATTTAAAGATATTGTTCCCTTAGGTTTATTTCTTTTTTCTTTTTCGATTTCTTTTCTTTGCTCTGCAACTTTTTTAGCCTTCTTTTCACTTTCAAAAGCCATAAATTTATCTCCTGCTGACGGGCTTTCAGATAAACCAGTTATTGATACAGGCATTGATGGAAGAGCCTCTACTAGTGACTCACCTCTATCATTAGTTAATGTTCTAACTTTGCCTGCTGATGATCCTATTACGATTGGATCGCCTAGTCTTAGAGTACCATTTTGAATTAATATGTTAGTTATTACCCCAGAGTTTTTATCTATTTTAGATTCAATAACTGTTCCTATAGCATAACGATTTGGATTAGCCTTTAATTCAGCCATTTCACTAAGTAATAGTATTCTATCTAATAAATCGTCTATTCCTTCACCGGTTACCGCAGAGATATTTACAAACATTGTATCTCCACCCCAAGCTTCAGGTTGTACACCATTTGCAGACATTTCGGTTAATACTCTTTCAATATTAGCAGTTGGTTTATCTATCTTATTAACTGCTACGATAATTGGAACTCCAGCGGCTTTAGCATGGTCTATTGCCTCTTTGGTTTGAGGCATTACACCATCATCTGCTGCTACTATAATGATAACAATATCAGTAATAGATGCTCCTCTAGCACGCATTTCAGTAAAAGCGGCATGACCTGGAGTATCAATAAAGGTTATTTTTTTACCATTATATTCTATTTGATAGGCACCAATTGCTTGTGTTATTCCGCCGGCTTCTCCTGAAGCAACATTGGTCTTTCTAATAGTATCAAGTAGTGTTGTTTTACCATGGTCAACATGACCCATTATTGTTACTACTGGTGGTCTTTCTTGCAAATCTTCTTCTTTATCTACTATTTCTAATTCTTCAAAGTTTATTTCGTCTCTAGTACTTTCTTTCTTTAGTACTTTGTTATAATCTCCTACTAGAATTTCAGCTGTATCAAAATCTAATGAAGCATTAATATTCATCATCATACCTAGTGACATTAATTTCTTTATTATTTCAGTGGCTGATACTCCTAATGCTGAAGCTAGTTCTGATACTGTCATACCATCTTTGTATAAAACAATATTTTCATCATCTTCAGTAACATTTGACTGAAGTTTTTCTTTATGCTTATACATTTCTTTTCTTTTTTCACGGTAGTCGCTCTTGGATGAAGTTTCTACTTTATTTTGTTTTTTCTTTTTACTAGCATTCTTTTCTTCAATTATATCATCTAGTTCTTCTTCATAATCTTCTTCAAGTTCTTCATCCTCTTCTGACTCTTCTGGTACTTCATCTTCAACTTCTTCGCTTTCAAGTGAAGCTAATTCATTATCTAACATAATGATATCATCATCTGACAACATATCATCTTCATTACTTATAGATAACTCTAATTTTTTACATAGATTAAGTATTTCACTAACACTTTTATCTACATCTAATGCATATTCAGATACACTCATCATATGTATCACCTCCTAGTGATTTTTTATTATATTTTCTATTTCTTGATATACTTCTTCAGGAATATTTACTTCAAGGGCACGAGATAATATATTTTTACTTTTAGCAGTATTTAATACTTCTATATCCTTTTTAATATATGCTCCTCTTCCTCCTAATTTTCCTGTTTGGTCCACACTTACTTTTCCTTCTTTATCTCTAACGATACGAAGTAATTCTTGTTTAGGTAACTGCTCTCTTGTTACTATACATCTTCTAAGGGGAATCTTCTTCATACGATCACCTTATTCTTCTACTGAAGCCTCTTCAGTTGTTTCAGTATTTTCTTGTTCCTCTGGTTTAACTTCAATCTTATAATGAGTAAGACGAGAAGCTAATTTAACATTTTGTCCTTTTTTACCAATAGCTAGTGATAAGTTCTTATCATTTACTAAAGCTAAAGCTTCCTTCTTAGTTTCATCTTTTATTGATACTTTAACATCTTTAGCAGGGCTTAATGCATTTGTTATAAATTTAACTGGATCTTTATCATATAGAATTACATCTATTTTTTCTCCACCTAATTCTTTTAATACGTTAGCTATTCTTCTTCCTTTTTCTCCAATTACCGCTCCAATTGGATCAACATTTGCATATTCAGTGTAAACTGCTATCTTACTTCTACTTCCGGCATCTCTAGCCACTGAGTATAGCATGATTGTACCATCAGATAATTCTGGTATTTCAATTTCTAATAGTCTTTTAACAAATCCATAATGACTTCTTGATAACATTATAAATGGTCCCTTAGGTCCTATCTCTAGTTTAGATACATAAACCTTCACTGAAGAACCCATCTCTAATTTTTCACCAGGTATTATTTGATCTTTTGGTAAGATACCACTGCATCTTCCTAAATCAACAAAGTAATTGTTTTGGTCTTCACGAGATAATGTTCCAACCATTAGTTCTCCTTCTTTATCTTGGAATTCTTCTGAAATACTTTGTTTTTCTGCTTCCTTGATTCTCTGAACAATGATTTGTTTTGCAGTACCTGCAGCTACTCTACCAAAATTAGTAGGTATTTGAAGTTCATTACCAATAATTACTTCTCCTAGTTCAATACCCTCTACTAGTTTTTGAGCATCCTCTAATGATATTTCTGTTTCTTCATTAGTTACTTCTTCTACAACAGTTCTATTAGAATATAATCTAATATCTCCAGTTACTGGATCTACTTTAGCAGTTACATTAGGCATACCAGTTTCTTTTTTATAAGCTGCGGCCATAGCTTGTTCCATAGATTCAATAACAATCTTTTTGTCTACTTTCTTTTCTTCCACAATAGACTCTAGAGCTTTCATAAACTCTTTCATTTGCTTACTATTCATTTCTATCTTCCCTTCTCTTTAGTGGATACATCTAAAATGTATGACTCCTTAATTAAATCTTTTTCATCTAGTAATGGATTAATAATATTTGTTACTTCTACACATTTATCAACATCTATTATTTCATCACTATCGATTACTATTCTTAAGAATAGATTATTATCTTCTTTTTCTAGTTTAACACTATCTATTCTTACGTCTTTTTTCTCCACTTCTTTTTCAAGTAGATTTTTTACTTCTTCTTCAATATGCATATTTCCTCCATTAAATATATATAAAAGAGTGGATTTTCATGCCACTCTTTCTCAAGACACCTATATTATAACATAGTTTTATAAGTAAATACAAGTATTTTTTTTATTTTCACAATCAATTCACTGTAAAAGGATTATTCATTGTTCCATCTCCACCTGTTATTGCATCTGGTTTTAGTGATATGACCGGTCTGACAGCACTTCCATATAAGTAAGTATAACCTGTTCCTAAGTCAAAAAATAAGTAACCGCCAATATTTAATCCAATTAAATTAAGTCCGCTCGTAGAAATGACTGGACTCATTGTCCAATATGTGCTATCTGTAAATAAGTATTGCTCATCGTTAAATATATATGTATTATCCTCATTGGCAGCATTTTCGCCTCCTAAAATAAGTTCATCTGAAGTAATAAGTCCTACCGGGTAAGTTAATGCTCCATTACCATTTGAAGTATTAACTGTAAATCTGTCATTTACATTAGCGCATTTTAAACTTGGTGTTCTAGGAGTATTTATATAATTTCTAGTTAAACTAGCATAGGCAGTGTCTGAACTATTCGTACCATTTCCTAATAAACTATTACCATTATAATCATTTACTGGTATTATACTTCTATCGTTGCAATATATCGCATCCTGTAAATAACTTGTATAATTGCTTAGATTTGTTTTATACCAACTATCTATAAATGTTTTTATTGTACTATTATTTGTATTTTTATGTGTTTCTTCATATATCGAGGAACTTGTTCCGTACATATATCCTACATATCTATTATCATTAGCATTGGCATTATAAGCTGCATACCCTATATGTGAAGATGTTTGCTCTACATTAGTATAAGCCTCAGTTCCGACATATATCATTCTAACTGAGCCATCACCATTTATTCTTATTATTCTCCAGTACATACTATCTCCAGTTGATGCAATCTTTTTACATTCTTTTGGTATATTATCACAACTAGTTCCCGTTACATATTTGCTATTACTATCCTTACCATAATATAAATCTTGACTATATGTTCCAAATTTAACATAGTTATTGTCAACATCACCTCTAAAGTAATATGATTTGCCCAAATCGTCTTCAGTTACATATATGCCCTTTGTTTCATCTCCTAAATTTTCAGCTATCGTGCTGTCATCATTTCCGTTAACTTTAATTCCACTATTACCACTTACTGTTGAAAAATCAGGTGTATGCTCTGTATCAAAAACAATTGTTGAATTTAAAGAATTTAGTCTTGACAATGTTGCGTCAACTGGCGTTTTAACTACTGCTCCTTCGCCATCTGCATGTAATTTAAAATTAAACTCTTTACCCATCATAGTACTAGGATTTACATAATTAGCCCCATCTATCCAGATGTATAAAGTATAACTAGTATTTGATGTAGATATACTTTCATTAGTTAATAATGTTATATGCTTAGTACTATTGGTACTACAATCTGCTGTATTACTATTTAAGTATGTATCACTAAAGTTACCTTCTTTTACTTTGGTTGTACCTTTATAAAACTCATACCTAAAACTTACATCTTTTAGTTCGGTTGCTATACTAGTTATATCTAGATACATATTAAATGTTAAACCTGTAGTATCTGCTTTTACTTTTATTTCTTTTACTATTCCTTTGCTTTTATCTGATACTGGTCTTAAACTAGCATTTATATCACTACCGCCATCAAATGTTACTGTTGCTGATCCTACTCCAGCAACTATTTTTGTTACTTCATTATCTGAAGTAGTCCATACGTAGTAAGCATAAGTACTACTTACTGCGATAGTTATTACTAATACTATTAAACCAAATAGCATAAATTTCTTTGCTTTATT
>CAKOMD010000014.1:0-26702 GCA_934096555.1 uncultured Bacilli bacterium
GGCTTTACAAGCATTATAAATATAAAGACTATAAAAGAAACTAATAGAAATATTAGTCTTTCTTTATAGTCTTTTTTGTATTTGAAAGAAGGTATTAAAATGAATAAATATAAGTTATATATGATAATAGGAATAAGTACTTTAGTATTATCTATAAGTACTACTTTTGCTTATTATATATGGAAAAGTAGTACTAATGCTATAGTTAATTTAAATATATGTACTCCTACAATTACTTTTGCTGGAGGATCTACAATTAATGGACTAGATATATTACCAGTATTATCTAAAGAAGATGGAACAATAAAAGAAATTGAAGTAAGTAAGAAAGGATCTTGTACTAAAGATATAACTATGAATTTATATTTAGAATTAACTACTTTTCCTACAGAACTATCTGATTCTTCATTTAAATATGAATTATATAAAAATAACAGTACTACTCCTATAGCAAGTGGTAACCTATCTAATAAAGAAGAAGGAACTAATATAACACTATTATCTAATCAAGTACTAAATACTAGTAAAGATACTTATACATTATATATTTATATAGATGGTAATATGGATAATCCGATAGAAATGGCTAGTAAAAACTTTTTATTCAAATTATGGGGATCAGGAGAGGGAGCAATATATAAAGAAAATGTCATAACTACTCCTGATAATCCAAGTAGTAGTACATCTAAATTCTTTAATACTGAAGTAATGAGAGAAGAAATAAATACTCTTACTATCGCAGAAAATAACAAAGTACCTGAAGAAGAAGGAGTAATATCAAAAGATATATCATCAAATCAAGATGGAACAGTAATGCTTTGGTATACCCCAAAAGAAGTAACAGGAAGTGATGGAAGTACAAAGACAATGTATGATATGTGGATAGGTGGAGAAAATGGAGTATTACAAACAGGAACAAATGCTTCAGGAATGTTTGCTTATCTAACAAATGTCGAAAAATTAGATTTATCTAAGTTAGATACATCATATATAACAAATATGTCTAGAATGTTCTATAAAAGCTCAGGACTAAAAGAAATAGATTTATCCAATTTTAATACTTCAAATGTAACAAATATGAATGGTATGTTTTGGGGCTGCAGCGATGTTACATCTTTAGACGTATCAACATTTAATACAAACAAAGTAACAGTTATGAACAATATGTTTGCAGAATGTACTAATTTAACAAGTTTAGATTTATCAAACTTTGATACTAGTAATGTAACTAATATGGCTTACATGTTTGGAAGCTGTCATTCACTAGTAAGTTTAAATGTATCCAATTTCGATACCAATAAAGTTACTAATATGACACAAATGTTTCAATCATGTTATAAACTTGTTAATATTGATTTATCTAGTTTTGACACAAGTAATGTTTCAAGCATGGAGTCAATGTTTTTTGCATGTCGCATGATGAAAAATATTGATTTATCTAATTTTAATACTAATAAAGTAGAAAACATGAAAAAAATGTTTATGTATTGTTACGAATTGAAAACTATATATGTTTCTAATAAGTGGGATACTTCTAAAGTTACATTTTCTTCAGATATGTTTTTAGATTGTAAATTACTTACTGGAGCAGTCACATACGATGGTACTAAAATAGATGCAAGTATGGCTAACTATACTACAGGATATTTAACATATAAAAGCAATAACTAAGAAAGGTATAACTAATATCTTTCTTTTAATATATAGATTATGCTTATATATAATAGGTATGTAGATACACTATTATTAGACTATAGGCTAATAATAGCACTTTAATACCCAAGAATTAAAGTGAAAAAAATAAATAAATTACTTGAAAAAAAACAAAATATTTGATATTATATTTATAGTAAGGAATGGTCGGTATATGAAACAAGATATAAAACAAAATAAAGTAAATATCTTTTTACTAATTACTACAATATTCAGTACTCTTATACTGTTAATAGGAGCAACATTCTCATATTTTAGTACAAGAAATATGAGTAAGATGAATGCCCTAGCAGTTGAAGCAGGTAAAGTAAGATTAGGACTAAGTGTATCAGCACTTAGTACAGGACATAAATTAATTCCTACTAATGATAGTGATATAATGAAAGCATATAAGCAAAATTGTTTAGATGATTATGGTAATGGAGCTTGTTCATTATATGAATTTGAAGTATATAACTTCAATAAAAGTCAAGATGTTATAGGTAAAATAGATTTTAATGTAAATAAAATAGAAAACCTAAGTTATATGATATTAGACGAAAATGATAATATATATTTAAATAAGACTAGTGTACCAAATGGAGTAACAAAAGACTTACCATTAGGAGAACACTTCTTATTAGGAGAAGCCACTGAATTAAATAGTACTTCAAGAAAATTCAAATTAATAATATGGTTAACAAATCTAGATAAAGATCAAAACGATACAGATGCCGGAGGAAGCTTCTCTGCAGTAATAACATTTAGTTCAGTAACAGGAGGTAGATTAACCGCTACTGTAGAAGGTTATGAAGATAGTGGTAATAACATCTCCCATCTAGGAGGTGTCTAGTATGAAACAAAAACTATTCAGTTCAATATGTTTGGTTCTAGCTATTGTAATCGTAGTAACAACGAGTACAACATTTGCTTATCTTATAGCATCCGCTCAAGATACCACTACTGTATCAGGAAATGCCACTAAATTTAGTGTTAGTTTAGCCCTAACAACAGTACATAAATCTACCAACATGGTACCACTAAAAGATTCACTAGTAGTAACCGCAATGAAAAACACCAATAAATGTATTGATAAAAGCGGTTATGAAGTATGCTCTTTATATAAATTAACTTTAAGTAATACAGGCAGTTCATTTATATTAAATGGCTATTTAAAAACAAGTAGTACAACTTATACAACAGGTAATTTAAAATATCAAGTATATGATACTAACTATAATGCTGTAACAGATGTCTTAACACCATCATTAACAGCAAACCAAAAAGTATACTTCAAAAAAGGATCAAACAATATAAGTACCACTATAAATAGTACTAATATAGAATACTATCTAGTAATGTGGATAACAGAAACAAATACTATGCAAACAGCAGATTATTCAAAGAATTATTCTGGAGTAGTAGGATTTGAAGCTATCAGTGGAGATGTACTAGAAGCCACATTATAAACATAATATATACTGTAACAAAAAAAGGTTGACAGTATATTTTTTTTGTGTTAAAATACTAAATGAAAGCGAGGGATAGAAGATGGCAGTAAAAATAAGATTAACAAGAATGGGAGCTAAGAAAGCACCTTTTTACCGTGTAGTAGTTGCAGATTCAAGAAGTCCAAGAGATGGTAGAATCGTTGAAAAAATAGGAACATATAATCCTTTAACTACACCAGCTGAAATTAATATAGATAAGGAAGCTGCAAAAGAATGGCTTAGAAAAGGAGCTATACCTACTGATACAGTTAAAAATTTATTTAGTAAAGCAGGAATTATGAAAGAATTCCATGAAGAAAAGCAAGGTAAATAATGAACGATTTAGTAAATTTAACAGAACTAATCATTAAAGGATTAGTAAATGATAGCGAATCAGTATCAGTAAAAGAGTTCGAATCAGATGAAGATAACACAGTATTAATTGAAGTAATGGTATCTAGTGAAGATATGCCTAAAGTAATAGGTCATAGTGGTAAAACAATAAATTCAATTAGAACCATAGTACAAGCAGCTTCATTTAATAAAGATAACAAATTAGTTAAAATAAATGTAGACTCTTATTAAGAACCAAGTGTTCTTTTTTTTCTTTACTTTTTAATTCATATATTTTATAATAATTATGGAGGATAAATTATGAGTAAGATAAAAAATATATATGCAAGAGAAATATTAGATTCAAGAGGAAATCCCACAGTAGAAGTAGAAGTAACCCTAGAATCAGGAATAGTTGGAATAGCTTCAGTACCCAGTGGAGCCTCTACTGGTAAAAATGAAGCCTTAGAATTAAGAGATAACGATAAAAATAGATATCACGGAAAAGGAGTATTAAAAGCAGTATCTAACGTAAATAATATTATAAAACCAAGTCTAATTGGTAAAGATAGTTTAAATCAAAAAGAAATAGATAATATTATGTTAGAATTAGATGGTACAGATAATAAATCAGTACTAGGAGCTAATGCCATACTAGGAGTATCTCTAGCCAATTTAAAAGCTGCCGCTAAATACAAAGGCTTAGAATTATATGAATATCTAGGTAAAGAATATAGTATGCCAAAATGTATGATGAATATCCTAAATGGTGGAGCTCATGCCAGTAACAAATTAGATTTCCAAGAATTCATGATTGTACCAAATAAAGAAGAATATAAAGAAAATCTAAGAATGGGATCAGAAGTATTCAATACCCTAAAGAATATCTTAAAAGAAAAAGACTTACTTTGCGGAGTAGGTGATGAAGGTGGCTTTGCCCCTTTAATAGATGATGCCGAGAAGGCTCTTGACCTAATTGAAGAAGCTATAACTAAATCAGGATATACTCTAGGTAAAGATATAAATATAGCTTTAGATGTTGCCGCATCAGAGTTCTATGATGAAGAAAAAGATATATATCTACTTGAAGGAAAAGAATATACTAGAGAAGAATTAATTAAATATTATGAAAAACTAGTAGATAAATATCATATAATCTCAATAGAGGATGGTATGGCTGAAGAAGATTTTGAAGGCTGGAAACTATTAACAAATAGACTATCAAATATCCAGTTAGTTGGAGACGATCTATTCGTAACCAATAAAAAACTATTACAAAAAGGTATAGACCTAGGCATAGCAAACGCTATCCTACTAAAATTAAATCAAATAGGTACAGTAACTGAAACATTAGAAACAATCAAACTAGCAAGAGAAAATAACTATAAAACAATAATATCTCATCGTAGCGGTGAAACAGAAGATAACTACATATCAGATTTTGCCGTAGGACTAAATCTAGGCCAAATAAAAACAGGCTCAATGTCAAGAGGAGAACGTCTATCAAAATATAATAGACTTCTAAGAATAGAGGAACAAATAAAATGAAAAAACTATTAATAATAATACCACTACTATTTATATTAATTGGTTGTACTAATAAAGAAGAAGAAAATAAAATAGCCTACTTAGAATGTAAAAACGAATTAGAACAAAGAGATATATTTAATGGTGAAGAAACCCTTGATTTTAATGTATATTTTAATATTGAAAGAGTAGACGAAGAAATAACTGACTATAACTTAGTAATAGATAATCCCAAAATAAATATGCATAATGTCAAAGCACTACTTATTCATGATTTCGTTAATGAAGAAGCTTATCCATCAGTAGGAATATTTGATAAACCAAAAGAACTACAAGAGAATAGTGAAGATAAAATAGTCTTAAATGGTCACATTCAAACTACCAATGACATTTCCAATACTAAGTTTAAATTATACCTTGAATATACTGATGATAACAATAATTTAAATAAAATATATTACGAAGTAAATAGAGGATAAAAAATGACAAAAAGTGTATAACAAATGTTATATACTTTTTTTGGTGATACAATGAAAGTAAAAGTAATAGATGAAGGACATGAAAAAGATCTAGAAGAATCTATAAATAACTTTATCAAAGAAAATAATATCGATATAATAGATATCAAATTTAATAGTTCCTGTAGTATCTATGGAGAAGAGCAAATATACTGTTTTTCTGCCCTTATAATGTATGAAAATAACAGTAACGAATAAATATTTAAATATGTCAAATATAATCTTTCTCTTTATATAAATTCCAATTTGTGGTATCATATATATGTAGGAAGTGAAATATGAGAACTAAGAAAATATTTTTAAATATGCTATGTGATATTTTACCATACCTAATAATCGGTGTAATAGGTATAGTAAAAATGGATGTTTTAATAAACTATATCGGAGATGTAGGTAATGGCTATTATCAAACCATAAACCAAATAATATCTTATGTCTTCTTAGCTCAAATGGGCTTTTCTGAAGCCGTTACCTATAGTTTATATAAACCATTCGCAGATAAAAATAAAGATAATATAAATGCCATATATGGCGGAGCAAGAAAAGTATTTAGAATAATAGCCTTTGTAATATTAGGAATAATATGTTTAGTAACACTAGGATTATATCTCTTTTATCACTTTGAAGAAGGTTATAAAGCATCCGCTTTAATATGTTTCTTCATAATCTCAACATCATACCTAATATCATATTTTGGAAGAGGTCAAACATATCAAGCCGTATTATGTGCTGCCCAAGAAAAATATGTATATTCCCTAGTATTCAATGGAGTCAAAATACTATGTGACATCCTAATAGTAGTAGTAACAGTAAAATTTAGAACACTAGAATCAATAGCTATCGTAATCTTAATAATGAAGATACTCGAAGAAATAATAAACAGAATAGTAGTCAAAAAGAAATATCCATATCTTCATGAAATAGCTAGAAAAGATACTAGTATGGTAAAAATGACCAAAGATTTAGCTTGGACACAAATAGGCTACCTAGTATTAAATAATGTTGATGCCTTATTATTAATGGCCTTCAATGGCCCAGTAATGGTAAGTATCTATACCACATATAACTATATATTAAGGTTCCTAAATGAAGTGGCCTCAAGAGTAGAACTATCAAGCGTATATTCTTTCGGTAATGTCTTCGCCAAAAAAGAAGATGATAGAGTATATCCATTATTCAAAGAATTCCTAATGTTATTTATCTTAATAGCCTTTAGTATGTCAATAACATTTATGATAGGAATAAGAGGCTTTGTCTCAGTATGGGTAGGAAAAGAAAACTACATACTAAGTTATTTAACAGTAGTACTATTTACCTCAACATTATTCCTAAATATCATGTATTATCCACTAGTAGCCCTAATAAATGCCGACGGACTATTTAAAGATAACAAAAAACATATCTTTATATGTGCCACAACTAACTTAGTATTATCAATAGTATTAATAAACTTCTTTGGAATAAACGGAATATTATTAGGTACAGCAATTGCCTTTTTAGTAAATATTTTCCTAAAAACAAATCTAGTTACCAAGAAAATATTAAAAGAAGTAAAACTAATAGATGTCTTAAAATACTTTATCATAACAATACTATTATTTATTACATTATCATTAATTCTAACACCAGTAGAATCATACTTCGTAAGTATAAGTACCGGCTTTATAAGTACAATAATAAAACTAGGTATAGTATTCATCTTAGTAACACTAATAACCATGATAATATTATATTTAATTAGTACTGATGCCAAGAATCTTTTCAGAAGAATACTAAATATGTTAAAAAGAAAGCTAAAAAAATAGAGAATTAAATTTTCTCTATTTTTTCTTTAATATTATTTTTTAAATCAATAACTTTATCTTTAACATTAATTTTAATCTTAGGAAAAGCCTTAAATAATCTACGATTAAGAAGTTTACTATTAATAATTTCTCTTACTTTATGATTTAAATCTTCAGTACTATCCTTCTTAACAAGCTTAGTAATAGTATGTTTAATTTTAAATGTAACATTAAGTGATATAATCAAATCAGTAATAAATATAACAAGTAACGCACTACCAACAATTATTAATGTTTTATCACTAATCTTATCAATAATACCAGATAGGAAAGGATTAACTATATATATAAGAAGAGCTCCGAGTAAACCAAACCAAATAGAATTCTCCAAACATACTCTTCCATTAATATTAAATTTTCTATTACTATAATCCCACCATCTAGCTTTAAATAACTTCTCCATAAAATAGCTAACCAAATATTCCATTAGTGAACATACAACGACCGCTAAAAGAAATACAGTAACAAAACTACTACGATATCTACTAAGGTATAAAATCATAATAATTGAAGAATATCCATATATAGGACAATAAGGTCCAAGCATAAATCCTCTATTAACAAATCTCTTTTCCTTATTAAAAGTAACAACAACTTCAATAGCCCATCCAACAAAAGAATAAATTAAAAATAATAAAAAATAACTAAAAAATGTTCTCATATATTTACCTCACTCTAAAAGTATATCAAAATAAGTAAAATATGTAAAGATATTGAAAAAAAATTTATAATATTATATAATTAGAGGGAAGAAGGTGTATTTTATGAAAAGAATATTAACAGGCTTAAAACCAAGTGGAGAATTAACTTTAGGTAGTTACATTGGCGGTATAAAAGGTACTATTGAAAGACAAGAAGAGTATGAATCATTTCTTTTTGTACCAGATATGCACGCTATCACAGTAAAACAAGATCATGATTTATTAAAAGAAAGAATAAGAAAGAATGTAGCCTTATATTTAGCCTGTGGTGTAGACCCAGACAAAAATATAATATATCTACAATCAGAAAATCTATATCATGCCAATCTATCTTGGGTATTAGAATGTAACACCTACATGGGCGAAGCCTCACGTATGACTCAGTATAAAGATAAAACAAGTAAAGGAGAAAATGTAACCGTAGGACTATTTACATATCCAATCCTAATGGCCGCAGATATATTATTATATGATGCCGACTACGTACCAGTAGGAATAGATCAAAAACAGCATGTAGAACTAGCTCGTAACATTGCCGAAAGATTTAACAAAAACTACGGAGAAACATTCAAAATACCAGAACCATTAATACCTAAAGTAGGAGCCAAAATAATGGATTTACAAAATCCTACTAAAAAGATGAGTAAGAGTGATGAAACATATAAAGGAGTAATCCTTCTATTAGATGATGAAAAAACAATCAGAAAGAAAATAATGAGTGCTGTAACAGATAGTGAATCAAAAGTCTACTATAATCCTGAAACAAAACCAGGAATATCAAACTTACTAACTATCTATTCATCACTTAAAGAAATAAGTATAAAAGATGCAGAAGAGCACTTTAAAGATTATAACTATGGTAATCTAAAAAAAGAAGTTGCCGACTTAGTTGTAGAAGTTCTAACTAATATTCAAACAAAGTATAATGAATTAATAAATAGTACTGAAATAGATGAAATACTAGATAGAGGAAAAGAAATAACTAATAAAATAGCCAAACAAAAACTAGAAGAAGTATTTAGTAAAGTAGGTTTAGGAAGATATTAAAGGAATGAATTAAAACTCATTCCTTTTCTATATATATTTCTTTATTAATAATAATATTATATTTAGATAAATTATCTAAAACACCTTTATTAACATAAACATTATAAGTAATATTTTCATTAAAACTTTTATCAATAACTTTAGAATTACCAAGAATATAATCAACATCTTTAATATCATTATAATTAAAAATAATATCTATATCATAACCCTTTTCTAACTCAATAATATTATTATCTCTAATAACTTCTCTAGCTACTTTAGCATAAGTTCTAGTAAGAGGACCAACTCCTAGTTTAATACCACCAAAATATCTAACAACCACAATCAAAGTATAATTTAAATTATTACTAGTAATTTGATTCAATATAGGATATCCAGCAGTACCTGAAGGTTCATTATCATCATTAGCCCTAATATCACTATCAATAACATATCCATAACAATAATGAGTAGCATTAGGATACTCTTTTTTTATACTATATAAAATATCATTAACTTCATCTTTATTATATACTCTAAATATCAAAGAAATAAACTTAGAGTTCTTAATAATAAGTTCATATTTATCATTATTCTTAATACTAAACATAATCTCACCACCACCATTATACTATATAAAAATATAATTATCAAATACTTCTCTTATATATAATAGGTATCTCGGATACACTGTTATTAGACCTAAGGTTAATAACAGCACTTTAATACCCTAGAATTAAAGTGAATAAAAAACTAAAAAAACATTGACTAACCATAGAAACATAATTATAATAGAGAGTTATATATAAGATAGAAAAGAGAAGGAGGTAATTTGAAAAAAACAATATTAATATTAACAATAATAACTCTCTTATTAGGAGGTACCATCTTTGTCATATATAAAAATAATCAAAATAGCAAAGAAGAAGTCATAGATATCTTCAAAGAAGATAAAAAAGAAGAAACAGAAGAGTCAAAAGATAATATTCCTACTACCAAAGTAACTGTAGATATCAAAGGAATGATAAATTATCCAGGAGTATACGAAGTAGATAGTAATTCCAGAGTAAACGATGTCATCACTTTAGCAGGAGGCCTAAAAGAAGGCGCAGATACCAGTAATATAAATCTAGCCAAAATAGTAAGTGATGAAATGACAATAATAATATATAGTACCGAAGAAGTACTAGAAAAATTCAAACAAGAAGTATGTATCTGTAACTGCCCATATATAGAAAATAACGCTTGTATAAATAACAATGATAATAATAGTAATTTAATAAACATAAATACCGCTACTATAGAAGAATTAACCACACTAACCGGAATTGGCGATGTAAAAGCCGAAGCCATAATCAAATATCGAAATGAAGTAGGAAAGTTTAAAACCAAAGAAGAACTATTAAATGTCGATGGAATAGGAGAGTCTCTATTTGAAAAGATTAAAGACGATATTACAGTCTAGATATATCTTCAAAATACTAACTATCTTAATCCTAATAATAACCATAATATATACTAAGTATTATCCCTTTAAATCAGTATTTAATAATAATGATACAGAATTCATAGGTACAGTTGAAGACTACATCATAAAAGATAATCAAATAAAAATAAGTCTTAAATCAAAAGAAAGAATAATAGTAACATATAAATATACCAGTAAAGTATTTAATAATCTCTCTTATGGAGATAAAATCAAGGTAACAGGAGTACTAAAAGAACCAAGTACCAATAACATCTTTAATAACTTCAACTATAAAAAATATCTCTATAATAAAAAAATATACTATATAATCGAAGCTACAAAAATAGATAAAATCAAAAACAATAATAGCCATATATATACCATAAAAAACTTACTCTATACCAGAATAAATAATCTAAAGTCCTCTAGTTATATCAAAGCATTATTATTCGGAGATAACAAACTAGATAAAGAAATAAAAACAAGTTATCAAATAAATGGAATATCGCACTTATTCTCAGTATCAGGTTTCCATATTAATTTCATAACCTCAATAATATATTTCTACTTAGATAGAGTAACCTATAATAAAAAAATAAAATACATAACAGTAGATATCTTCTTAGTATTATATCTAGTATTATGTAATACCACATCACTACTGAGATGCACAGTAATGAATATCCTTCTAAGTATAAACTATCTCTTAAAACTAGATATAAAGAAAATAGACATAGTATTATTAACTCTAATACTATGTATCATAATAAATCCCTTTATAATATATGATATTGGTTTTATCTATTCTTATACCATAAGTTTCTTCTTAATACTATATAAAAATAAATATAAAACAAATAACAAACTACTAAAAATAATATATATATCCCTAATATCCTTCTTAGTATCATTACCAATAAATATATATACTTCATATGAAATAAATTTCTTAAGTATCATACTAAATATAATAATAGTACCTATAGTAAGCCTAATACTATTACCATTATCACTATTAACACTAATATTCCCTATATTAGATAATATATTATATTTAATAACCAGTATCCTAGAAAAAATATCCCTATATACATCAAACATAAATATATTCAAACTAATTCTTTCTAAACCAAGTATTATTTTAATAATAATATACTACCTAGTAATAATCCTAATACTAAGTAAAAAGAAACACTACTATCTAATCTTAATATTACTAATATTTCATAAAACAATTCCCCTATATAATAGTAACCTAGAAGTAGTAATGTTTGATGTCGGTGAAGCCGACTCTATGTTAATAAGTACTCCAAGTAAAAGAGTAAATATCTTAATAGATACCGGAAGAGGAATAGACATAAACAATATAATAATCTATCTAAAAAGTATCGGTATAAGTAAACTAAACTATCTAATAATAACTCATGGTGATGAAGATCACATCGGCGGAGCCCTCTATCTAATAGATAATTTCAAAGTAGATAATGTAATTCTAAATAAAGGAGACTATACAGAATTAGAAGTAGAATTAATAACCCATCTAAAAAATAAAAATATCAAGTACACTAATAACATAAATAAAATACCATTTCTTAATAGTTATATATATCTTCTAAATACAAAAGAATTTAGTAATGAAAACGATAATAGTATCGTAACCTATTTTGAATATCAAAAATATAAATTCCTATTCATGGGAGACTCTTCCTCTAAAACAGAAGAATATCTAATTAATAATTATAATCTTACTAATATATCTTTCTTAAAGGTAGGCCATCACGGTTCTAACACCAGTAGTAGCCCTCTCTTTATTAACAAGATAAACCCCAAAGTATCATTAATATCCGTAGGAAGAAATAACCTCTATCACCATCCAAACAAAGAAGTACTAACAAACCTATCAAACTCAGTAATCTACCGAACTGACATAGATAAAAGTATCAAAATAAAAATAAATAACAAAGTAAAAATAACAAAACTAAATAATAATTAGAAAGGAAGTAGATAACATGAACGAATTAAAAGAATATACAGAAAAAACTTTTGACAATATAAAACATATAGATAATATTGGCAATGAATATTGGTTAGCCAGAGAACTACAAAAAGTTCTTGAATATAAAGATTGGAGAAAATTTAAAGGTGTAATAGATAAAGCAAAAATTGCTTGTGAGTTGGGTAGTTATAAGACTTTAGAACATTTTGTCGGCACCGACAAAACATCGAATATGCCAAATGGTGGTATAAAAATCATTGCTGATTACAAACTATCAAGATATGCTTGTTATCTTATTGCTCAAGGTGGTGAAGAAAGAACTAAATATGGTGATGGTTTAATAAAAGAATACTCAAAGAAATTAAGTGAGGAGCTGGGAGGAAAATATAATATAACTACATTAAAAAGAATGAGACAAATTTATTTAATTATTGAAAAAGGTGCCACACTGTGGCACCAATTGACATGGAGTCATTATAAAAAATTTTTATCATTAAAAGATGTTAATGAAATAGAGTATTATTTTCAAATGATTACCACAATTTAACATCTAATACCAAAACTAATACAAAATACATACCACCTGCTTATATATAATAGATATGTAGAAATATCATTTATAGACTAGTATAGGCTATAAATGACACTAAAAGACCTAGGCTTTTAGTGAGTGTTAAATAATGTAAAATAAATCAAATTAATTGACTAAAAAAAATATTTAATATATAATTATAATGAAAGATGTGATATGAATGAGTAAGAAAATATTAACCATTATAACACTATTTATAATAGTACTTATACCAACATATAAAGTAGAAGCCAAAACACTAGGAGATCTAAAGAAAGAATTATCTAACCTAGAGGCTAAATATGAAGAAAACAAAAATAATAAAAAACTAACAGATGAACAAATAACGTCTTTAACTGCTGAAATAAATACTATTACTGGTAAAATAAACAGTATCAAAAGCGATATTAAAAAAACAGAAGATGATATAAACGATAATCAAAAAAAGATAGAAGAAAAAAAAGGCGAAACAGACGAATTATTAAAGTTTCTTCAAGTATCATCAGGAGAGAATGTCTACTTAGAATACGTTTTTGAGGCAGAATCATATACTGATTTCATATATAGATATTCAGTAGCCTCTCAGCTTACAGAGTATAACGATAATCTAATGAAGGAATTAACAAAACTAGTAGAAGAATTAGAACAAAAGAAATCAGAATTATCCACAAAAAGAAGTAATCTAGAAACAGAAAGCGATAATTTAAATTCAAAATTAATCACTCTAAGAGCTAATTTATCAAGTTATAAAGAAGAAGGAACCACTATTGAAGAAGATATCAAAGATATGAAAGCTGAAATATCAAGATTAACCGCTAAAGGATGTAAAAACAATGAAGAAATATCCACTTGCGGTAGAAAATATAATAATGGTAATGTCACAATAATAGCAACAGGTTGGAATTACCCACTTAACTGGGGCTGTGTAACTAGTGAATACACTGGATATAACATTAGACAAGACTGGTCTGGTGGTGGATCCCACCATGGTATCGACCTAGACTGTGTCAGTGAAGGAACAACCGCTTATGCAGCTGCTAGCGGAGTAGTAGCCAGAATAGTAAATTACTCAAATTGTGGTGGTAATATGGTTTGGGTATATCATAACGTTAACGGAATACCATACACCACAGTATATATGCATCTACTTAGAATATCAGTATCAGTAGATCAAGTAGTAACACCACAAACAAAAATAGGAGAAGTAGGAGGATATTCTACTCAGTCATACGATAACTGTACAACAGGAGCTCACTTACACTTCGGTATGGCCTATGGACATAATGCCTATAACTTTAACGCTAATTCATTCAATCCAAGAAACATAATAAATTTCCCAGCCCTATACTATAGCGGTGGCGGATATTTCACAAGATAAGAGCTATATAGCTCTTTTAACTTATAAGGAGGATAACTATGGAAGGTTTAACAAGACAAGAAGTAGAATATAGAAAAAATAACGGACTATCAAATGATGAGAAAGTAAAATACACTAGAACAACCAAAGAAATAATACTATCAAATGCCATAACTCTATTTAATATTCTAAATATAGCACTAATGGTACTAGTATTAACTACCGGTTCAATTCAAAATGCTACCTTTATAGGAGCAGCGTTATTTAATACCATAATAGCCATCTATCAAGAATTAAAATCAAAGAAAACCCTAGATAACATCAGGGTTACTAACCAAGAAAAAGTAACAGTAGTTCGTGATGGCAAGAAAGAAGAAATACCCAAAGAAAAAATAGTACTAGGAGATACCATTTATCTATCATCAGGAGATAATATCCTTGTCGATCTTGAAGTAATAAAAAGTAGCTCACTAGAAGTAGATGAAAGTATCATTACCGGTGAATCAAATGCTATTCAGAAAAAGAAAGATGACAAAATAATGTCTGGTTCAATAGTCACTAGCGGTACAGCCTATGCCAAAGTAATAGGTCTAACCAAAGATAGCTATGCTAGTTCTCTAGTAAAAGATGCTGCCTCAGTAAAAGATAATACTTCATACTTACAAAATACAATCAACAAAATACTAAAAATAATAACATTCCTAATCGTACCTGTAGGCATACTCTTATTCATAAGTCAGTACTTCCGTAGTGGACTAACATATAAAGAAGCCATACTATCCACAGTAGCGGGTATAATAGGTATGATACCCGAAGGCCTAGTCTTACTTACTTCCATAGCCCTAACCGCCGGAGTATTAAAAATGGCCAGAAAAAAAGTACTAATTCAAAAATTACATGGTATTGAAATACTATCATGTACTGATGTATTATGTCTAGATAAAACAGGTACCATAACCGATGGTACCATGGAAGTAGTAGATACCGTAGTACTTAATAATAAAATAGATGTAGATGAAATAATAGCAAATATCAATACTGAAGAAGGAAATAATGCTACCGATATTGCTCTAAAGAAAAAATATGGTATTAAGACTAGTCTAAACGTAACCGATAGAGCAGCCTTTTCATCAAGTAAAAAGTGTAGTATTACCACAATTAATGATACCAAGTACTATCTAGGAGCTCTAGAATATATTACTGATAAAAAATTAACAGACTATGAAGAATTAACCAAATATATACTAAAAGGCTATAGAATAATAACTCTTGCCAGTGGTAATACCAATATCAAAGTAGATGCCTTCATTATTCTAAAAGATAATGTTAGAGCAAGTGCTAAAGATACCCTAAATTACTTCAAAGAGCAGGATGTTGAAATAAAAATAATATCTGGAGATAACCCTGTTACCGTATCCAATATCCTAAGACAGTTAGAATTCGATGGCTATGATAGATTTATTGAAGGTAAAGACTTACCAAAAGATTATGACGAACTAGTAAAAGCCGTCAAAGAAATAACCATCTTTGGTAGAATGACTCCTAGTGATAAACAAAAAGTAATCAAAGCCCTAAAAGAAAATAACACCGTCAGTATGATTGGTGATGGTGTAAATGATATCCTAGCCCTAAAAGAAGCCGACTGCGGTATTGCCCTAGGAAGTGGTGTTGGGGCCGCTAAAAGTGTCAGTGAAGTAGTTCTAACCAATAACGACTTTAGTACCTTACCAGAAATAGTAAATGAAGGAAGAAGAGTAGTAAATAATATTGAAAGAGTAGCCTCAATGTATCTAATTAAAACAACATACTCTTTATTACTATCTCTATCATCAATAATACTATCCTATGAATATCCATTCTATCCAATTCAGTTATCACTAATTAGTGCCATCTGCGTCGGAATACCATCATTCTTCTTAGCCTTAGAGCCAAACTACAACAAAGTAGGCAAAGACTTCATAGTAAATGTCTTTAGAAATGCCCTACCAAATGGAATAATGGTAATGTTAAATATATTCATAATAATAATGTTCTGTAGTATCTTTGGTCAGGACTTCAATAACTATAGACTAGTAATAGTATCCCTAACAGGTTTAATAACCCTAAGATTACTATATACAATATGTAAACCACTTAACTTATGGCGTAAAATTCTCTTAATATTCTGTAGTATATCATTTTTTGAACTACTAATTTTACTTCCAGACTTGTTTTTAGTCTCAAAATTTGGTATAGTAAGTATCATCTTCATTTTAGTCCTTGGCTTTGTAGATACTTATGTAATAGATTTCTTTGGAGAATTATATGATAAAATAGTAAATAAAGTAAGGAATTTAAAAAATGAAAGAAAAGAAAGAAAAGAAAAAAATAAATTATCTTAGGATAATTTGGGTAACAGGAATATATGTAATGCTAATTATAATACTATATTTAGTAGTTATGTATAAAGTAAAATACGAAGGATAGTGATAATATGTTTGTCGATGAAGTAGTAATGAAAGTAGAAGCCGGTACAGGTGGTAATGGCTGTATGGCCTTTAGAAGAGAAGCCTGCGTACCAATGGGAGGACCATTCGGTGGTAATGGTGGTAAAGGAGCCGATATAATATTTAAAGCAGATGAAGGCTTAAAGACTCTAATAGATTTAAGATATCAAAAGAAAATCAAAGGTAACAATGGTGAAAATGGTGAAGGTAAAAATAAATTCGGTAGTAATAGTGAAGACCTAATAGTAAAAGTACCAGTAGGAACCACTGTTAAAGATGCTGACACTGGTGTAGTAATAGCAGACTTAACTAGACAAGGTGAAATGGCTACGATAGCCTATGGTGGTAGAGGCGGAAGAGGTAATGTCAGCCTAGCCACTAGAAGTAATCCATGTCCATCATATGCCGAAAAAGGTGAGCCAGGTGAAGTAAGAAATATCAAAGTAGAACTACGTATGATTGCCGATGTTGGCCTAGTAGGTATGCCTTCAGTAGGTAAGAGTACCATTCTATCTATGATATCAAATGCTAATCCTAAAATAGCCGATTATCATTTCACTACCTTATCACCAAATCTAGGAGTAGTAAAAACAAGTGATAATACTTTCGTAGTAGCGGATCTTCCCGGTCTAATCGAAGGAGCTAGTGAAGGCGTAGGACTTGGTCATAAGTTCCTAAAACATATTGAAAGAACAAAGATTATAGCTCATGTTATAGATATGGCAGGTACTGAAGGAAGAGATCCATATGAAGATTATGTTGCTATAAGAAAAGAACTTGAGGACTTTAGTCCTAAATTATTAACTAAGAAAGAAATAATAATAGCCAATAAAATGGATGGTGAAGAGGCTAAAGAAAATTTAAAGAAGTTTAAAGAAAAGATTAAGAATGAAGATATATACGAAGTAACTGCTTTAATAAATGATGGCCTTGATAAAGTAATAGATAGATTATCTACCTTAGTAAAAGAAATAGATAGAGAAGTATTATATACTGATGATGTTCAAGAAAGTCATGTTTTATATAAGTTTAAGAAAGAAAAACCATTTACTATTTCTAAAGATAAAGATGTCTTTGTCGTAAGAGGAGATGCTATTGAGAAATTATTTAGAATGACTAACTTTAGTACCGAGGAGGCTTATGAAAGATTCTCTAATAAACTTAGAAAGATGGGTCTTGATGAAGAACTTATTAAAAATGGTATTGAAGAAGGAGATACTGTTAGAATACTTGATTTTGAATTTGAATGGACAAGATAACCTGTAGTTTATCTTGTCTTTCTTCTTAAGCCTGTAGTCTTAAGAAGCATAAGATAGCCTGTAGTCTATCTTATGAATATATTTTATTTATTTTATCTAATAAACTTCTTTAATTTTATAAAAAAATCTGCTATAATTATATTGTGTCCTCGTAGCTCAGTAGGATAGAGCGATTGCCTCCTAAGCAATAGGTCGGCAGTTCGATTCTGCCCGAGGACGCCACTATTATATAAACAAAGTCTAAATATTTATTTAGGCTTTTTAATTTAATTATAAGGCCATGTTCATATTGACAAACATAATAAAAAGTGGTATCATATAAAGCAGTTTCAAAGGGAGGTTTTGTTATGAAATTCAAAAAAATATTATTAAGTGTAATGATAATTATTACAAGTATATTTACTACCAATACTGTAAAAGCACAAACTGATGCACCAGAATATTTTTATATTGATGGTTCAAAATTACATTTGATTTATGCTTCAAAGTATTTACCAAACAGTACATTGACAGTAACAGTTAAAAAGACCACTGACGGAAAATTGGTTTATTGTTGCGAAAGTCCAAAATTAGGAGCATTTGATAGAGAATTAAAGTTTACTAAGAGTGGTGAATTAGATTCGAGATTAATCTATATTTATCAAAATGGATATCCAAATAAATCAATATTTGGAGATAATGATAAAGACTATTTAACCACAAATATAGCTATATGGTATATTTTAACACCAAAAGCAGAAGTATTTACCCATTTTGATTTTACTAAAGGAACATATCGTGGCTCAGAAAATGATGTTGTTAAAGCAGCCGCTAAATTAATAAATGGAGCAAATGATTTTAAAAATACTACTCCTACTATTAAATTGACTGGTACAAATAATTTAACATTATCTAGTGATAAAAAATATTATGTTAGTTCTAACTTAGGTATAAATACTACTGGAACAGTAAAGGAAAACTATACTGTTTCACTAGAAGGAGCACCTACTGGAATAATTATAGCAAATACAAAAGGGGCAGAACAAAAAACATTTCTTAAAGATGAACAATTTGTTGTTAAAGTACCAATATCAAGTATTAAAGATACTACTTTGAGTTTTAAAGTAAAAGCTGTAATAAGTGGTGGCATTGCTAAGGTATATGAATATAGACCTTCAGATTCGACTATTCAAGCAACTTCAGCTTTATACTATGATTATAATGATATTAGTACCACAATGGAATTAAAATTAAATATAGTAACTGAAGTACAAATAAGTAAGATAGATGCTACAACTAGTGAAGAATTAGAAGGAGCACATCTAGTAGTAAAAGATTCTAATAATAAAGTGGTAGATGAATGGACATCTACAAAAGAAGTACATATTATAAAAGGTTTAAAACCAGGTAAATATACTTTAACTGAGACTATAGCTCCAGAAGGATATATCTTAAGTACGGAGACAATTACTTTTGAAATAAAGAATGATGGAACAGTAACTAAAGTAGTTATGAAAAACTATCCTGAAGAAAAACCTGTACCAATAAGTATTAGTAAAAGAGATATTACAACAGGAGAAGAATTACCAGGAGCTCATCTTGAATTAAAAGATGAAACTGGAGAAATTATATATGCTTGGGTATCAACTAATGAACCATTTATAATTAAAGAAGGTTTAAAACCAGGTAAATATACATTAAGTGAAACAATAGCTCCAGAAGGATATGAATTATCTACTGAAACAGTTACTTTCACAGTAAAAGATGATGGCACAGTTGATGGTGACATTATCATGTATAATAAACCAGAGACAATAGAGGTTCCAAATACAGCATCATTTAAGACAATAACAGCATCCTTAATAGGTATCATTATTATTGGTCTTGGATCATTAATGATATACAAGAACTATAAAAAGAATGAAGAATAATTTAAAATTTCAAGTAGCAGCGGGAGTAATACTAATAATAAGTGGAATCCCGCTTTTACTTTCAAATTATATCAAAGAAAAAAGGGATGTTGTATTTAGTCAAATGAATTTAGCTCTATCAGAAATAAATATGAGTGAAATAACTAATAATGAAGAAGTAGAAGAACCAGTAGCGGAAGAGCCTACTGAAGAGGTAAAAGAAGATAATAATTATACTTATGAAGAATATTTAGGAATATTAGATATTCCTAAAATAAATTTCTATAAAGGATTTTATAGTAAAACATCAAGTTTAAATAATGTTCAGTTTAATTTATTTGTTTTAAAAGAATCTGATTATCCTGATGTAGTAAATGGTAACTTAATAATTGCAGGACATTCAGGCAATTATAATAATAGTTACTTTGCAAATCTATATATGTTAGATTTAGAAGATACCATAACAGTTCATTATCAAGGTAAAGATTATACATATAAAATAACTAAAATATATAATGAAGAAAAAACAGGTACAGTAAGAATATTAAGGAATAGAAATAAAACAAGTTTGACATTAATTACTTGTACCAAAGATGATAATTATCATCAGACAATATATATAGCAGAATTAATGTAATAAAAGAGGGGGTGACGATATGAGATACTTGACACTACTAGAAAAACTAAAAATACTAATTGATGTATTAATGACATTTAAATTTATTTTAGTACTAATAGCTATAATGTTAATCTTAACAATACTATTTATATTTAAGAAATTAAGTAATAAAAAATATACAGCACTTATAAGTTTATCAATACTTTTAACATTAATAATTAGTATTATAGGAAATTATAAAACATTATTTAAAACATTTGATAACTTTACTACAATATTCTTTAATGGTATTTATTTTCCATCTATCTATATTTATTTAAGTATATTACTAGTAGTAGCAGTAGCATTTATTACTAGTATATTAAGTACTAAAAAGAAGAAAGTATACAAAATAATTAATAGTATAGCATTTATTCTAAATAATATTTTCTTTATCATAGTATTAAATATTATAGCAAAAAATAGTATAAATGTTTTTGAAATATCGTCACTATACACTAATAGTTCATTAGTGGCTATATTAGAATTAAATATGGGCTTATTTATACTTTGGATAATTTCGCTAAGCGTAGCCTATATTACTAATACAATATGTGATAAGATTACATCTAAAAAAACTATAAAAGAAGAAGTAATTTCTGAGGTAAAAGAACCAGTTACTAAAGAAGAAATTACTCCTGAAACTATACCAGTAAAAGAAGAAGTATCACTTATCGAAGAAAATATTAAAGTACCAGAAGTTACTGAAATTAAAGAAGAATTACCTACCAATACCGAAGTAGAAACAAATAATAAAATAACATTTAACGATATATTAAATGGTTTAGTACCAGTAACTTATTATGATACTGAAGTAAATAATAAAAGTTATAATATAACAAATCCTCAAAAAATATATGAAGATAATTATAATAATTTAAAATTAGAGTTAGAAAAAGATAGCCCAAAGATAGAAGAATCTATTATAGAAAAAGTACCTGAAGTTAAAATTAAGAATGTAAAAACTAAAGTAGATAAAGTGCCAGAAGTTAAAGTTAACATTATAAAAGAAAAAGATATAATTGGTAAAAATATTTTGAATGTTAACTTAAATAAAGTAGAAGATAAGACATTAAAGATAAAAGAAGAAAATATGAAAAAGAATCTTATTAGTAATACTATTTCTCTTAATAATTTAGTAGAGAAAGAAGAAAAAATAATAGAGCCAGTTAAACAAACTATTATTAGCAATGATACTTCTTATACACTAAATGATTATAAGAAGATAATAGCAATGCTAAAAGAAATAAAAAATAATTCTAATAAGAATAATATAAGTATAGATGATGCAGTAACTATGAGCTTAATTAGTAATTATAGCATAGATGATTGCGTTAAATTTAAAGAAATACTAGAAAGTAACTTAAACTAGAGTTATTTTCTTTTTTCTTTGTAAAAAATAGGGCAAGAATCTTGCTCTTATCTTCATTTTATTGTATAATTATTATGGAATTTAATAGAAAGAGTGATAGTTATGGCAGCAAAATATGATGAGAGTTCAATTAAAATACTAGAAGGATTGGAAGCAGTAAGAAAAAGACCAGGTATGTATATTGGTTCTACTGATAAAAGAGGCTTACATCATCTAGTATGGGAAATAGTAGATAATTCCATTGACGAAGCTTTAAATGGTTATGGTAATCATTTGAAAATAGTTTTACATAAAGATGGGGCAGTAAGCGTAACTGATAAAGGTAGAGGCTTACCAGTAGGTATGCACTCTTCTGGTAAATCAACTCCTGAAGTAATATATACAGTACTTCATGCTGGTGGTAAATTTAGTGAAGGCGGATACAAAGTATCCGGTGGATTACATGGAGTAGGTGGATCAGTAGTTAATGCCTTGAGTTCAGTTATGGAAGTAGTAACTCGTCGTGATGGTGGAGAATACTATATAAAGTTTGAAAATGGTGGAAAAGTAGTAGTACCACTAAAGAAAGTAGGAACTACCAATAGAACAGGAACGACAGTTAAATTTAAACCAGATCCAGCAATATTTCCAGTTACAACATTTAGTTTTTCTACTATATGTGAAAGAATGCAAGAAAGTGCTTTCTTAATAAGTGGACTTACCATTGAAGTAGTAGATGAAATAGATGGTAGAAGTGAAAAATATCATTATGAAAATGGCTTAGAAGCTTTTTGTGAATATTTAAATGAAGGAAAAGAAGTATTACATAAACCATTATGTTTTACTAGTTCAAAAGATAAAATCAATGTATCAGTAGCTATGCAATATACTGATAGTTATTCAGAAAATATTGTATCATTTGTTAATGATGTAAAAACTAGTGATGGTGGTAGTCATGAAGTTGGTTTCAAAACTGCAATTACAAAAGTATTAAATGACTATGCTAGAGCCAATAATTACTTAAAGAAAGATAAAAGTTTTGATGGTTCTGATGTAAGAGAAGGCTTAACCGCAGTTATATCTGTGCAAATACCTGAAGATATACTTCAGTTTGAAGGACAAACCAAATCAAAACTAGGTACACCCGCTGCTAGAGCAGTAGTTGAAGCAATAGTTACTGAAAAATTAAAATTCTTCCTTGAAGAAAATAAAATGGTAGCTACTAAAATAGTAGGAAAAGCCGTAAAAGGAAAAGAAGCTAGAGAAGCTGCTAGAAAAGCAAGAGAAGAAACAAGAAAAGGTAAAGATAGTAAAAAGACAGAAAGATTACTATCAGGAAAATTAACTCCCGCCCAAAGTAAAAAAGCTTTAGAAAAAGAACTATTTATAGTAGAGGGAGATTCAGCCGGTGGTTCTGCTAAACAAGGTAGAGATAGAAAAGTACAAGCTATTCTTCCACTTCGTGGTAAAGTATTAAATACTGAAAAAACAAGAATGGAAGAAATATTCAAAAATGAAGAAATAAATACTCTAATCTATACAATAGGTGCTGGAGTAGGTAGTGACTTCAATGTAAAAGATATAAACTATGGTAAAGTAATAATAATGACCGATGCCGACGACGATGGAGCCCATATCCAATGTCTATTATTAACATTCTTCTATAGATATATGAAACCACTTATTGAAGAAGGGCATCTATTTATAGCAATGCCACCACTATATAAAGTAACTAGTGGTAGTAAACACGTATATGCTTGGTCTAATGAAGAATTAAAAGAAGAAACAAAAGGAAAAACAAACTATAAAGTACAAAGATACAAAGGACTTGGTGAAATGAATGCTAACCAGTTATGGGAAACTACTATGGATCCAAAAGAAAGAAAACTAATTAAAGTAAATATAACAGATGCAGCTCTTGCTGAAAAAAGAGTATCAGTACTTATGGGAGATGCCGTAGAACCAAGAAAAAATTGGATTGAAGAAAATGTTATATTCTCTCTTGAAGATGATTATAAAATAGCATAGGGAGGCATTATGAAGAAAAGATTACTTGGAGGAGCCTTAGTAGTAGGTATTCTACTACTAGCATTCCTATTAGGAAATATAGTATTTAGAATAGTTATGACAATTACCTCTATACTAGGTTTAAAAGAACTAATAGATATCAAATATAAAAAGAAAAATATATTAGTAATAAAAATAATATCTTATATATTACTTGGAATATTTATGTTAAATGGTATAGTATATAAATTAAATATTACCAGTATGATAATATTAACTTTATTATCATTAATATTACCAGTAATATTTTATAATGATAAAGATAAATATAATATCAATGATAGTATGTATTTTATAGGTATAATATTGTTACTAGGACTTGCTTTTAATAATATTAGTACTATGAAAGAAACCAATATATATAAATGCATTTATATATTTATAATATCATTTATTACCGATACATATGCCTTCATAGGAGGAAATCTAATAGGAAAACATAGATTTACTAGTATATCTCCTAAAAAGACAATAGAAGGCTGTGTAACAGGGGTACTCGTAGGTACTTTTGTAGGAACTATGTTTTATTTATCATTAATAGGTAGTATATCAGTACTAAAAATAATATTTATGTCATTAATACTTACTATATTAAGTGAAATGGGAGACTTAGTATTTAGTGCCATAAAAAGATATTATGATAAAAAAGATTATTCAAATATAATACCAGGTCATGGTGGTATATTAGATAGATTTGATAGTGTTATATTTGTATCATTAGGTATGAGTTTATTACTTAGTATTTTATAATAAAAAGGAGGATAGATTATGAATTTATTAAGTTTATTATATTTCGTATTAATACTTGGCGCAATAGTATTAGTCCATGAATTTGGACACTTTATATTCTCTAAACTATTTGGAGTATATGTCTATGAGTTCTCAATAGGTATGGGACCTAAAATATTCCATTTTAAAAAGAAAGGCGGAGAAACAGAATACTGTATTAGAGCTATACCAATAGGTGGTTTTGTATCACTAGCGGGTGAAGATGCTGATGATAATACAAAGATAGATAAAAAAAGAATGCTATATTCTAAACCAGTATGGCAAAGATTAATAATAATGATTGCTGGTGCAACATTTAACTTCTTATTTGCTTTTGTAATACTATTTGTATCAGCATTAATATACGGAAGTATTTCTACTAAACCAGTAGTAGCTAATGTAAGTGAAGGATATCCTGCTTATACCGCTGGTATTAAAGAAGGAGATACCATAGTATCAATAAACAAACAAAGAGTATCTAGTTGGAGTGAAGTACAATTATATATTCAAGCTTCAAAAGGAGAACAACTAAATATAGTATTAAAAGATAAATCAGGTACTAAAAGAGAAGTAGCCTTAGTACCAAATAAAGTAGAAGATGAAGAAGGAAATGTAAGTTATGTAGTAGGAATAGGACTAGATACCACAGTAAGAAGAGGATTAGGCGTTTCACTTAAACATGCAGTAGAAACAACTGCTAGTCTATATAAATTGATGATTACTACATTAAAAGAATTAGTAACAGGAAAATTCTCAGTTAAAGATTTATCAGGACCAGTAGGGATATATTCAGTAGTAGATAGTCAGTCTAAGAAAGGTTTTGAAAGCATTCTAAGTCTAGTAGCATATCTATCTATGAATGTTGGAGTAATAAATCTAATACCATTCCCAGCCTTTGATGGAGGAAGAGTATTATTCCTAATAATAGAAAAAATAAGAAGAAAACCAATAAAAGCAAAAACAGAAGGAATGATAAACAGTATAGGATTTATATTACTAATGCTATTAATGGTATTTGTAACAATAAGTGATATAGTAAAATTGTTTTAAGAAAAGGGTGACGTTCTAATGAAAAAAAAGAATATTATATTATTAATTATTGCAATAGTTTTGTTTGTTCTCGTAGGAACAACAATGGCATACTTTGGTTGGAGCAGCACCGCAGTAAATAAAGATCAGTTAGTAGATGTAACAGTCGCAGGTGGTACTGGTTCGTGTGATAAACTATCAGACAACAATAAACTTTTATATCCAACATCCACAAGAGAAAAGGGAAGAATATTAAAAGTAACTACTAAACAACAAATGGCTACAAATGCTTTTGTTACTTGGAATTTAGTAGTAAATAGTATAAATGAAAAAACACTTACTACTTCAGGATTAAAACATAAATCATTTAAATATGAATTAGTAAATGACACAACAGGAGTATCTTATGGTACAGGTAGTTTTGAAAATGTAACTAATGGTACTACAATAACACTAAGTACAGATAAAGAAACATTAGACTATAATAAAGAATACACATTTATATTATATCTATGGATAGATGGTACTATAGGTAATAATCCATTAGATATGACTAATCAACCATATAACTTCGATTTAAATTGTAATATAACAGGTACAAGTACTAAAGTTACACCGCCAGTACCAACCAATATGGTTCAATATATAAGATATTTATATAATAATGCA
>CAKOMD010000015.1:0-18274 GCA_934096555.1 uncultured Bacilli bacterium
CTTTCTTATGATGTTATTACCTAAAAAACCATTTGCTCCTGTTATTATATAGATTTTTTTCACAATATTTATCACCTACCACTCCATTCTAAAAAATAAATCTAAGCTCTTTCTTATATAATTATACCACAATTTCACGATTATTTTTTAAGAAGTATATGAATAGTAAAAAGATTAGTTATATTTCAAACTAATCGCATCAATAAATTGTAATTTGTATTTATCTTTTCTTAACAGGAAATTGAATCTCTGTTAAATAATCTTCTTCATTTTCTTTGTTCCAACATCCATCAATATAACATTCTCTCGCATTATCTATTATCTCATATCCATTATCTTCAATGTATTTTAAAATAATATTATAAGAATCTCTTAAATTATTATAAGCTCCTTTGTGATAAATACATACTGCTGTAATAGGATTTGATTTCATAAACTTAACTTTATCAGTTTCATTGCCTAATTTTTCAACTGCTTGTGCATATCTAATCTTAATATCTTTTTCTTTGTATTCTCCATCTAAATAACTGATATAACAATAATCTGGGTTTATGCACTTTAAGTTTGGATTTGCTTTTGCACATTCTGTTCCTGCTTGTAAAACAAATTCTATAATTTTACTAAAATCCTCTACCATTCCATCACGATAATAAATAATGTAACTTGGAATGTCTTTGATAAAAATCTCATTTTTCATATTGTTTTCCTCCAATAAATAATTTATTTTAGAAAGCTCAATATTAAAATTAGCAATATTTTTCTCAATTTCATTTTTTCTTTTATTAATAATTAACGACATATCTTGTCCATCTAAAACTTTTTTAATGTCTTTAATTGATAAACCTATTTGCCTTAAGGATATTATCTTTGAAATATCAACTAACTGACTACTTTCATAATACCTATAACTCGTATTTTGGTCTATAAAAACAGGTTTTAATAATCCTTCTTTTTCATAGTATTTTAATGCCTTTATGGTGGTTTTAGACATTTTAGAAAAATCTCCTATTTTATACATATCTTGCCTCCTCAAATTATTTATACAACCTACTCTAAGTGGAGAGTCAATATCTTTTAATGAAAATTTTTAAATTATTAAATTACTATTTATTTGTCACTTGTATATATAATTATACCACCTTTTTGGCAAATTTTATTACTGACTTAAAACATCCAAGATTCATCCAACATTTCCTAGTACATATCTAACATTTGAAAGTAAAATAAACTCCCATAAACTCCTTAATTAATTGACTTAAATAAAAAGTATAGTATAGTTCTTCCATATTATATAACTAATTTTTCAAGTGCAAAATAAGAAATGACAGCACTATAAAGTCTTTATTTATGTAGAAGAACAATTTGCAAAGTCATCTTTACAACAAAGATTTGTAAAAACCTTAAAAAGAACTATTGTATAAAAACTAATGGATTTATGAAATAATACTAAAATAGTTTACAATGTAGCTGTAGACTTTTTTAGTTAGTATAATAATATTAATCCGAAATTTTAGCAAAGTTTCAATATTTCATGGTATACTTATATCAGTTAGTAATTTATTACTACCTATAATTTAAATAATTAAAGGTTGTCTGACTTCAACCTTTATGGCTCCATAAAAAATTAAACTAACCTTTTGGGTTAGTTTTTTTTATATTATTAGCACACCTAGCCTTAACAAGTTAAGTCTTGCTGTGTTGTTTTAAGCCATAGTCTTAAAACAAAATCTATCATATATAAGCCATAACTATATACTTAACTAATATCAAATATTATTATTTTCTTTATATTCTTTTATAATCTTTTTATTACTAAGAAGTCTTTCATTATTTGGTTCCATATCTATAGCTTTATTTATATAATATAAAGATTCATCTATTCTATTCAAATAAAACATACAAATAGAAAGCATATCATAAATAGTATTATCCCAACTAAATACTTCATTAATATAAGTTTTTTCATGACTATTTATATTTAAAGCATCATTTAAATATTTAGAGGCTTCTCTGTAGTTACCAAGTTCACATTCTAAAATACCTCTTTCTACATAAGAATCTCTTAAATATGGTGCTTCATTTATTGCTTTATCATACCACATTCTAGCTTCTTCTATTCTTCCTAAGTTCTTATATGATCTGGCAATAAATCTCATTGAGGCACATCTCTCATCTTTCCAAGTAGAAGATTTTAAATTTAAATGTTTAATAAGCGTATCTATGCATTCATTCCATTTGCCATAATACATATATTCTCTACCTAAATAATGCATATTTCTATCGTCGTTAGGATCTTCCTTCACAGATAATTCTAATAATGGTAAGTAACTACTTCTAGATTTAGATTTATCTGGATAATGATTTAGTACTATGTTATCAATAGTAATAATATTTTCTTTATCTCCTATAAAAGTAAGTACTTCATGTACTGGATGTGTCCATTTATAATTCTTTCTTTGATGTATCTTATCAATATAAAAGTTAACTAAAGGTCTATTATTATCATCTAAACTCCAATTGTAATTATATCTTGCTCTACTAGCGGCTTCTCCCCAGTCATCTTCAAGATGCTTTCTCCAACCTTTCTCAAATACTTCATCCAAATCAGTACATACACAAATATCATAGTCTTCAGGAACTAAATCTAGTGATTTATTTCTCGCAATATCAAATCTCCATGGCTCTATTTTATCAATTACTACATTTACTCCAAGTTCTTTTAATAATTTAACAGTATTATCTGTAGAACCTGTATCTAATACAAATATAGCATCAGCTTCCTTCATAGATTCGTACCATCTTTTAACAAATTTCTCTTCATTCTTACATATTGCATATACACATACCCTATATTTATTCATATTAAATATCACTCCTTATAATAATTTATGATAATAATTTATTATTAATTATAGTAATAGTTTATTAATTTACTTCTATATAAAAATAATATAAATATAATTTAATTAAAGAAAGAAGTGATATTATAAAAAAATTAAAATTATATATAATTATATTTTCTACTATATTATTAATATTATTATTAAGTTTCTCTATTTATTATTTAATAGGTAAAAATACTAGTAAAGAAAAGCCAAGTAATTACCCTGAATTAAAACTATCTGGAGATACTATTATTAACATAAATACAGGAGATAAATATACTGAATTAGGATATACTGCTTATGATAGTAAAGATAAAGATATAACAAATAAAGTAGAAGTTAAAAATAATATTAATGAAAGCATGCCTGGAACTTATGAAATAATATATAAAGTAACTAATTCTAAAGGAAATAGTATTGAAGTAAAAAGATTTGTTAAAGTAAAATTAACAAAAGATTTTACTTATAAGAAAGAATACAACAATATAGATAATAAAACTCTAGGTTGGGGAACTAATAATAAAAAAGATGGTAATAGACCAAATACTGATATTTCTAATGAAGAACTAAAGAAATATAATGCTTATGCTATGGGTCCTGATAAAAAAGTAATATACCTAACATTTGATGAAGGTACTATGACATCATATTTACCTCAAATATTAGAAGTATTAAATAAAAATAATGTTAAAGGGACATTCTTTTTATGTAAGAATTATATAAAAAATAACAAAGAACTAATAAACAAAATGTTAGAAAGTGGTCATTCTATAGGTAATCATACTGCTTCTCACCTATCCATGCCTAGTTTAGCTACTAAAGAAAACTTCTCTAAATATTTAGAAGAAATAATTTCAGTAGAAGATACTTTTAAAGAAGTTACTGGTAGAGAAATAGATAAAATATATAGAGAACCACGAGGTGAATTTTCAAAAAGAAGTTTAAGTATAATGAAAGATTTAGGATATAGTACCTACTTTTGGAGTTCAGCATATAAAGATTGGGATGATAAACTAACTAAAGAAGAAGCACTTACTTCTATGATAGAAAGAGTACATAATGGAGCAATATACTTACTACATCCCACAAGTAAAGGAAACTATCTAGCTCTAGAGGATTTTATTAAAACTATGAAAGAAAAAGGATATACTTTTGATCTAGTAAAAAATATCTAAGAATAACACTAATAAGACTTAGAATAAGGCTTATAGTGAACATAATAAAAATAATATTCTAGTATTTAAAAAAAGTATTCCTAAAATAATAAATAATACCAAAATAGATATAAATAGTGATGAACTTACTCATACAGAGATTGGTGTTGTTTCTGATACACACTTTGGTAATATCCATCAGCAACTTCATTTAGTAAATTACTTCTATGAAGAAGCATATAATCGTGGTATTACTACCATGCTCCACTGTGGTGATATAGTAGATGGAAATTATCCTAATAGACCAGAGCAACCTAGACAGCAATTTCTACATAACTTTGATGAGCAAGCAAGTTATGTTGTTGATATGTATCCCAAAGTAAAAGATATTACTACCTACTATATCCTAGGTAGTCACGATGAGACCCATTATAAAAATGGTGGTGCCACAGTTAATGAATGGGTATCTAGATGTCGTGACGATATGATATATCTTGGCCAAGATACTGCTGTTACAAATATCAATGGTATAAAGTTTGTTATGGATCATCCAGGTAGCGGTTCTTCCCAATCATTATCCTATAAACCACAAAAAAGAATCGAGATATTAGAGTCAGGACATAAACCAAAAGTACTTTTAATAGGCCATTATCATAAAAGTTATTTCTTTGTATATCGTAATGTTAGATGTATTGAAGTACCAAGTTTATGTAGTAAAACTCAGTTTCAACAAAAACAAGGATTATCCAATATAGTTGGAGGATACTTCTTAGATATATATTCTGATAGTAAAGGTAATATCGTATATTTTGAACCAGAAGAAATATTATTTGAACAAAAAGACTTTTGGGATGAATGTGGAAAAGATAGTAAAAAAGTAAAAAAACTAGTAATAAAATAAAGAAAAGTAATCTCTACTTTTCTTTTATTTTAATATACTTATATCCATTATTAGTAATCATACTCCTACTAAAAGAAATCTTATTCTGTATAATTTTATTAATATTGTTAACATAATCAACATCACCAATACCAATATACTCATTAGTAATACTATTATATTTTCCTTTATCGGTTATCCAAGACCTATTGCTAAGAATTACCAAACCATCACTATTTGATAAAAGATCAGTACCAGCAAAAAGACGCGAATCATATTCAATTCCAAACAAATTATATACTGTTGGAAGAACATCTATTGACATACCAACTTTGTCTATCTCTACTCTATTTAATTTATTATTCCAAATAATTAAAGAGTTATGATTTATTTCAAATAGATTATCTCTTTTAAAAGTAGATAACTCATTCATTTTCTCTAGAGATAAAGCATAAGGATAATGGTCTGCGGTTAAAATAATTACTGTATCATCTAGTTTATTAGCCTCCTCTAACTTGTTAATTAAAAGTTCTAAAGCTCTATCTAGTTCTATTTGAGTAGCAAGGTATGCCGATGCTGAAGTACTAAGATTAAGATTATCTACTAGTGACTTATTTTTACTAGCAATATTATTACCAAAGAAATTATATTCCATATGACCTGATACTGTCATATAATAAGCCATAAATGGTTTATCACTATCAATATAGTCAGTATAAGTCTTTTCTATCATTTCAATATCACTCTCTGGCCATACATTGCAGTTAATATCAAGTCCCATAGCACAAGCCTTAAAGTTATTAAAACCTATTGCCTTTAAGTATTTATATCTATCTTGAAAATAACCGCTATGATCATGATAAGCATAAGTATTATAATTAATATTATTAAAACTATTACCAAGTCCATATGGAAAACTATTATTACCACTTCTCCATATACTAAGTGAATTAATACTAGGATATAAAGCAGTATCTGCTTGAAATTCTCCTCCTATTGTACTTAGAAAATAAGGCACATAATAATTATTAAATACAAAACCATTATTAGTAAGTTTATATAATGTTGGAGTTAAATCTTCTCTTACACCAATAGTACTAAAAGATTCTGCTACTACAAAGACAAGATTTTTATCTTTAAATATACCAGTATATTCATTTTTACTAGTACCAGGATTATTCTCGATATATAATTTTATATTACTATCTATATTATTATCAATATCTAAATCAAGTATATTCTTATCATATAAAAACATTTCATCTTCTTTATTAGAATTATCTTCAAAATTAACATTAATTACTTTATCTTCAAAACCAAATATTGTTCTATATAAATCAAGTTCAAATGAAGAAATAACTCCAAGTTTTTGAATATTTAAATCATTATTATTAATATTATAATATAAATCATATATAGATAAAGTAGTATCCTTCTTAGTATTTATATATAATCTATAACCTAGTATTCCAAGAGGAATAAGTATTATATAACAAAGTAAGTATAACTTATCTTTTCTTTCTATATCAAAGTCTATTCTCTTTCTAAATACTATAAGAAATATAAGTGGTAAAAAACATATTATAATTCCATATAAGTTACTGAATATTATTTTAAAAGTCGCTCCCAGAAAATCAACTGCTTGATCAGTAAATGAAAACATTGATAAAGACATAAAAGAAGCCATAGAGTTCTTCATAACAAATTGAAATGCAAATATAATACATATAAAAGCATATATTATATAATTTATTATTTTATTTATTTTTCTATTAAATAAAGTAGTAAAAAGTGTTATTATAAATGAAGAAAAAAGTATATGTATAAATACACTAATTATTGTATCTCTTATAAATATATCAAACATTAATATACCAAATATTAATTCTAAAAAAGATAATAAACATATATTAATTAAGTTAATTTTTATAATTTTCTTCACTCTATCACCATATTTCTAAAGTAAGTATATCACATAGTGATAATGTTGTAAAGTTTATTTTTTCTTTATATTTTATTTACTAATAAGCCTTATTCTAAGTCTAAGAATAATGTATCTACATACCTATAGCACAAGCATTAGTTCCTCCATCAAAGGTAACTGTGACTGCTCCTATTCCTGCTACTGTTTTTGTAGTATCACTAGTAGTCCATACATAGTAAGTAAGCATAAGTAATACCTGCAGATATTATAGCTATTAATAATACTATTAATATACTTTTTTATTCATAATATACATCTCTTCTTATAATATAAAAAGATTACAAAAAAAGACTAATATTTCTATTAGTTCTTTTTATAGTCTTTATATTTAATAAATTATTTACTTTTATATCAGTATGGTAGTAAAATGACCAACCACCCTAGCGAACAAATATACTTTGATATTTTGACTCATATTTACTACCTCCTTAATTAGTTATTTTTTTTGAATACGAAGAATGTCACGGCACCTGCTGTTAAGATACCTACGAATAGGATATATATTAGAGCACTACCAGTTACTACTTGTTCTGGTTCTGGAGTGTTTTTGAATACGATCATATTATCTTCTAATTCTTTTTTATCGTATAGTATTTTACCATCTTCAGTAATTGTAAACTCTATTACTGTATCACTTAATTCATATCCTTCTGGTGCTTCTAATTCAGTTAAGACATAGCTTCCTGGAGCTAAATGGAATCTTTCTTCTTTTGTTGAAGATACCCAAATTAAGCTCTTGCCATCTAAGTCTTTTTCTAACTTTCCTTCTTTATCTGTAATCTTTAGTTTTGCACCTGGTAATTCTGTTTTACCATTGATACTCTTTTTAGATATGTATATATATAATGGTTCATTTTCTAATGTTACATTAGTTTCTTCTTTATCATTTATTTTTATTGTTCCATCTTTAGCTACGACAAACTCTATAACTTTATCTGTCTTTACGTAACCAGCAGGAGCGGATATTTCTGATAAATAGTATGTACCATCCGCTAGATGGAACTTTTCTTCTTTATCTGTTGTTGTCCATTCTAGGCTCTTACCATCTAAGTCTGTAGTTAATTTTCCTTCTTTATCAGTTATTTTTAATTTTGCACCAACTAGTTGTTTTGTTTTATCTACACCTAATTTTGATATTGTTATATAGAAAGGTTCGTTCTTTAATATAACTTTATTTACTACTTTACCATCTACAGTTACTGTTCCGTTATTATTTACTGTAAATGTTACTTTACCACTATTTAGTTTATAACCAGCAGGAGCTATTGTTTCTTCTAGTGTATATGTGCCAGCATCAAGTGATATTTTTTTGATAGAACCATCTGATACCCATTTAGCTACTTCTGTACTGCCTTTCTTAATTACAAGAGTTGCCCCTTTTACTTCTTTACTACCTGTTATATCTTGTTTTGATATTTTTACTTCTACTTTAGCAGGTTCTACGGTTAAGCCTAAACTTTTGCTAACACTAGCGGGTGTTCCTTTAGTAAGTTCTAGGAGTTTTTGCGACTCTGTACTTGGAGTATTCTTACATACACTTATTGTTCCTGTTCCTAGTTTAGATGTCCCTGAAGCACTTATTGTTAATGATGTACTCTTTGTTACATTTGAAGCAGGTACTTTTACATAAACTGTATCGCCTATATTGAAGTTTGTACTACCACTTGTACTATTGGCATTTGTTGTAACAAATGCTCCTGAAGCTCCACTTACGCTTACTTTAACGCCCTTTCTTACCCAAGAACCATTTATTTTTATTGGACTTGATATATAATAACTTCTATCATTATTAACGGTTAGCTTAGTATTACTTGTATCTAATGATATGCTCGCTGTAGCATTCACTGATTTATCAGCATCTGTTATTAATTCAGCTGCTTTTGTAGTAACTGTGCTTTTTGTTCCAGTAAAGGTATAAGTACCATCACTGCCTTTTTTGAAGTCTGCTAAATAATCTCTCGCGTATCCTGAAAGATCCCAATAATCTCTATTACCAAAATACCATACGGCAAGCTGAGTGGCATAATAGTCTTCATATTTGCTTATACCTGTAGCATAGTCATTGGCTCCGCCATAACCATTGGCATAAATATATAAAATTTGTGCAGCATTTGTTGATAATGTTGTACAGTTATTGTAGATTAATACTCCTGTAAAGTCTTCACTTTCAGCACCTGCATAGGATACATATGGTTGGTAGCAGTATACAACATTACCGTTTGTATCCACCCTATAATGTGATTGAATTGGTGGATCGTCATTTTTTACAGTATACCTATTATCTGGATTGCTAAAGTCAATTTTATAATCAGCTTTAACACTAAATATTCCTATCAGAAATAGGACTATTGTAAATGTAAATAATTTCAATATCTTTTTCATTTTAACTCTCCTATCTTTATAGTTTAATGATATCATAGTTTGATATTTTTTTCAATATTAATAATTGTATTTCATATAATTTATTATGAAATGTATAATTCATAGGGGAATTACTTCTAATAGAAATAAAGATAATAGTTATATAGCTATTAAAAGGGCTATTCTTGATAAAGAAAGTATTGGTGTGGAATTTGATATTAGGCTTACTAAAGATAATAAGATTGTTTTATCTCATGATGCAGTAATTGGTATTAATTATATTGAAAATATGTATTATAAGGATATTATTAAATATAGATATTTGACTACTTTGGATAAAATATTGGATATAGATACTGATAAGATCTTACTTATTGATATTAAGGTTAATAATAATTATAAGTTACTTGGAGATATTCTTTTAAATACATTAAAAAATACCGATAAAAATATTTATTTGATGTCTTTTAATAAAAAGATTATTAAGTATTTAAATAAGAAAACTAAGTATAAAAAAGGAATCATTACTTTCTTTTATAGATATAATAAATATCCTCTTACTATTTTTAATTATAAAACTATATCTAGAAGGAAACTAAGTATAATTAAGAATAAGAAGATATTTCTATGGACTTTTAATAATATTACCGAAGCTATTAAATTTAGAGATAGATTTGATAAGAAAGATTCTTTCTATTATATAATTAATAAAGAGGAATAATTTTTATTCCTCTTTAATTTCAATATAATCTCCTGAATCTAAGTATATTATTCCTTTTTTTCCTTCTAATTCTGAATATATACTATTATATTTATTTATTTTTGTTGCTTTACCTAGTGTTATATATACTTGGTTACCATCATTCATATATAGAGTGAATCTTTCACTATCTACGTCATTAGGAGTATACTCTATTTGTGATATTTTTAATAAAACATCATTATTTATTTTACTAATACTTTTGGTATATTTTTCTCTAATACTTGAAATATCAGATATTAATATTGGTACATTATGAATATTATAAGTATTTTCTACTTCTATATTATTATCTAATAATATTTTATTATTGTATAGAGAGATTACTTTATATTCGGTAATATAGATATATATTTTACTTGGTAATTTTTTTTCTACTTTTACTTCTTTGATATAGTCGTTTCTTTCTAATCTTGTTATTATATCTTTCTTTGATGTATCTATAAATGATGGGTAGTTATTTATTTTAGCAGTATTTATTATTTCTTTATCTGGTACTATGTTATTACCTATTATATAGATATTTGTTATAGGGATTTTTTTGGCTAGGTAAAAGGTTCCTCCAAGAAGGCATAAGAATATTAGACAGAAGAATATTCTTTTTAATTTTAATTTTCTTTTTTTTACTTTAACTTTTACCTTAGCCTTTTTACCCATTTTTATCACCTTATTATTTCTTGTTCTAATATTAAATCTATATTATATATTTCTTTTATTTTCTTCTTTGTATAATCTATTAATTCTAAGATATCTTCATAGGTAGCATCTCCATTATTTACTATGAAATTAGCATGCTTAGTACTTATTTCAGCTCCACCTATTTTGTATCCTTTTAGACCAGCATCTTCGATTAATTTACCTGCAGATAATCCTTCAGGGTTTCTAAAGACACTACCAGCGGATGGTTTATCTAGAGGCTGCGTATCTATTCTTCTTTGTTTTCTACTAGCCATTGTTTCTTTTATTTTGTCTTTATCTTCATAACTCATTTCTAGTGTTACTTCGGTGCATATATAGTCTTTATGTTCTTTTAAAAATGAATTACGATATGAATAATTTAAATCTTTATTTGTTAGTGTAACTATTTCTAGATCTGGAGTTAATACTTTTACTTCTTTTACGATACTAGCCATATCTTCTTTATAGGCACCAGCATTCATTGCAGTGCTTGCTCCGACCATTCCTGGTATACCACCTGCGAAAGCTAAACCATTTAAGTTATTATTCATACATAGATTAGCTAGATATATTAAACTTACTCCTGCTTCAGCAGTTACTATATTATCTTTTATTTCGATATTATTTAATTTATCTAATTTTATTATGACATCAAAGTATGGTTTTGCTAGTATTATATTAGATCCTCCTCCTAATATGAAATAATTTATATTATTTTCTTTTAGATACTTTAATAAATTAGTTAACTCTTCTACTGTACCTGGATATATTAGATATCCACATTTAACATCTAATCTATAAGTATTATATTTTTTTAATGATATATCTTTATAATATTCATAGTTTTTAATAAAATTTTCGTTCATCTAATATCAAATCCTTTAGTATATTATATATTCTTTCACCACTATCTTTGATACCTAATTTCTTTAAATTACTTTTCATTTCTTTTAATTTTTCTTCATCATTTATTGTTTTATCTATTAAGTTTATTAGTGATGTATCTGTTAAATCTTTTTCTTCTAGTATTAAACCAGCATTATTATTTACTAAATCCATAGCATTTTTATACTGATGGTTATTGGTTACATATGGGCTTGGTATGAAGATAGATGGTACTTCAAGAGCGGTTATTTCACTCATAGTAGACGCCCCTGCTCTAGTAACCATTAAGTCAGTTATTTTCATAACTGAAGGCATTTCATAGATAAATGGTAATACTTTGACATTACTTGGTACTTTTTTATCTTTTACTCTTTCGTAATAACTATTACCTGTAACTATGATTACACTATAATTCTTACTTCTAAATTTATCTATAAAACTAAATATTTTATCATTGATAGTTCTACTACCAAGAGAACCCATAACTATTAATACTAGTTTTTTATCTTTGGCTATATCTAATTTTTCTTTAGTAGTTTTCTTTATACTTAGGGCTTTTTCACTACATGGATTACCTGTTAATATAGCTTTTTCTTTAGGAAAATCTTTGATAGTACTTTCAAATGATACTCCTATTTTATCTGTATATCTAGCTAAGAATTTATTAGCTAGTCCTACTACACTATTTTGCTCGTGAATGAATGTTTTTTTACCTAACTTTTTAGCGGCATATATAACAGGAGCAGTAACATAACCTCCACAACCTATTACTATATCTGGATCAAAGCCTTTTATTATTATTTTACATCTTTTAATAGCATTAAGAAAATTAGTTATTGTTTTAAAGTTATCTAATGTTAATTTTCTTTTGAATCCTGTTACTTCAATACCTTCATATCTATACCCCATACTTGGTATTAAATCTTTTTCCATTCTATTAGTAGTACCTATATATAGGAACTCACTATTTGGTTCCATTTCTTTTATTTTGTTTATAATGGCTAAAGCTGGATATATATGTCCTCCAGTTCCACCAGCAGATATAACTACTCTCACTTTATCACTCTCCTAATACATTTTATCATATTTATTAAAAAAAAGATATATTTATACTTAAATATACACTTTTTCTCTTATTTTATTCACTAAAAGTCTAGGCCTTTTAGTGTTGTTATTAGCCTATAGTCTAATAACAACGTATCTACATACCTATTATATATAAGCCACATCTATATACTAAAAGAAAGATACTAGTCATATCTTTCTTTAACTATTACTTTTATATGTTAGATATCCGGTAGTATAATTAGCCATAGATATATCTGTTTTAGTACTATCAAATGGTATTTTACCTTGTAATGAAGAGCAATTACCAAACATATTTGTAGAACCTGTTACTTTACTTGTATTCCATAAGTCTGATACATATATTGTTTTTAAAGAACCTGCTAAATAAAACATTCCACCCATTTCAGTAACACTAGAAGTATCAAAGCTTGATAAATCTAATATCGTTATTTTAAAGCAACTCATAAACATATACCAAGTACTTGTTACTTTACTAGTATTAAAACTAGATAGGTTTAGGCTTACTAATGAAGTGCAATTTCTAAACATTTCTTCCATATTGATTACATTTGATGTATCAAAGTTTGACAAATTCAAATTTGTTAGTGAACTGCAATAACAAAACATTCCTTTCATATTAGTAACACTCGATGTATTAAATGAACTTAAATCTAAGCTAGTTAGTGAACTACAACCATTAAACATTCCCAACATATTTGTTACACTATCTGTATTGAAATTAGATAAATCTAAAGTAGTTAAATTGGAGCATCCATAAAACAGAAATCCCATACTTGTTACACTACCTGTATTGAAACTAGATAAATCTAAAGTAGTTAGATTGGAGCATCCATAAAACATATTATTCATTAGTGTTACTTTACTAGTATTAAAGTTTGATAAATCTAAAGTGGTCAGACTACCGCAACCATAAAACATACCTTGCATATTTGTTACTTTACTAGTATTAAAACTTGTTAGATTTAAACTTGTTAGATTAGTACACGTATCAAACATTGAAGCCATTGCTGTTACATTACTTGTATCAAAATTAGATAGGTCTAAAGTGGTTAGACTGGAACATCCTTGAAACATATTACTCATATACTTTACTTTTGAAGTATTAAATGAACTTACATTTAATTTCTTCAATGATTTACAATTTCTAAACATACCACCATAAGAATATGCATACGGATTACCCATACTAGTTACATTTGAAGTATCAAAATTAGACAAGTCTAATTCTGTTATGTTAGAACATTCTGCGAACATATTATTCATATCTGTTACTTTACTAGTATTGAATGTTTTTAAATCTAAAGTAGGTAGACTAGAACATCCCCAGAACATACCATTCATATTAGTAACATTGCTTGTATCAAAGCTAGATAAATCGATTGATTTTAACCCTGAACTCATATAAAACATCTTAGACATATTTGTTATGTATGAAGTATCTAGTTTTGATAAGTCTAACTTTTCTATATTAGTTAGATAAGCAAACATACCTGAAGCATTAGTACCTGTTTGTAATACTCCATTTTCTCCACCTATCCACATATCATACATTGTCTTTGTACTTCCATCACTTGATGTTACTTCTTTTGGTGTATACCATAACATTACTGTTCCATCTTTATTTTGTGATATATCTTTTGATACTACTCCTGGTGTATCTGGTACTGTATTATCTTCAGCGATAGTAAGTGATTGTATTTCTTCTCTCATTACTTCTGTATTAAAGAACTTTGATGTACTCGTACTTGGATTATCTGAAGTAGTTATTACATTCTCTTTATATATTGCTCCTTCTCCTGAGCCCCATAACTTAAATAAGAAGTTTTTACCTGCCATTGTACTTGGATTATCTACATTACCATCTATATAAATATATAATGTATATGTATCTTTACTTGTATTTAATATTTGATTAGAAAGTAGTGTTATAGTATCTCCTTCTTTTTTATTAGAAAAGTTACCACTTGCTATAGCCATAGTTTCACTATTTTTATATAATTCATATTTAAATGAAGAATCAGATAATTCTGTAGGAAATGTAGTTAATTCTAAATATAGATTCATAGTTACATCTCTATTACAAGTACTATTCTTTTTTACTTCAATATCTTTTATTGTTCCTTCTTCTTTAGTTAGTACTGGTACTATGTCTACACCATTTATCGTAGAACCTCCTGCAAAGGTAACTGTAGGAGTACAAACCTCAGCATTAACTACTGCATTAGATGTACTCTTCCATGTATAATAAGCTAGTGTTCCTCCCACTAATAATATTAAAATACTTACTCCAATTATTATATATAATTTGTATTTTTTAAAATATTCTTTCATAATGACTCCTTATCTACTATCTATAAAGATTTTATCATAAATATATTTATTTAACAATATTAATTATTTATTTTTTCTAAGAACTCTTCTTCATTCCATACAGGAATATTTAATGATAATGCTTTATCATACTTACTACCTGGAGAATCTCCTACTATTACAACCGAAGTTTTAGAACTTACTGAAGAAGATACTTTACCGCCTAGATCTTCAATTATTTTACTAGCTTCATCTCTAGTTATATTGATTAAACTACCGGTCAGAACAAAAGTTTTATTTTTAAATTCTTCTTTTTCTTCATATTCAGTATTATTTATATAGGTTGTATTTACTCCATATTCTTTTAATTTATTTATTATATTTTTATTATTTATATCATTAAAGTATTCTTTTATACTTGTGGCTATTATACCACCAATATCATTAATTGCCGTTAATTCTTCTACAGTAGCATTCATTAAATTATCTAATGTTTTATAGTATCTAGCTAATACTTTAGCAGTCTTTGCTCCTACATTTCTAATACCTAGTCCATATAATAATCTTTCTAATGAATTAGATTTACTTCTTTCAATAGCAGCCTTTAAATTACTTATCTTTTTAGTACCATAACCTTCTAAATTCATTAATTCATCTTCATATTTATTTATATCATATATATCGGTTACATCAGTAATAAAGCCTTCATTATATAGATCTTCAATTACTGACTCACCCATTCCATCTATATTCATAGCTTCTCTTTCGGCAAAATGAATTATGTTTTCTATCTTTCTCGCAGGACATAAATTATTAGGACAATAATAGTCTGCTTCTTTTTCTTTTCTTATTAATCTAGTATTACATATAGGACAGTTTTCTATCATAGTAAATTCTTTCTCAGTGCCATTTCTTCTTTCTTTTAATACTCTTACTACTTCAGGAATTACATCTCCGGCTTTACGAATAGATATAGTATCTCCTACTCTTACATCTTTAGCTATACAATAGTCTTCATTATGTAAAGTAGCTTTAGATATTAATGATCCTGCTACATGTACTGGTGAGAAAATAGCATTAGGAGTTATTTTGCCTGTTCTTCCTACCGTAAATTTTATTTCTTTCAATGTTGTTAATACTTCTTCTGCTGGAAATTTATAGGCTATACCCCATCTTGGTACTCTAGCAGTATATCCTAGTTCTTCTTCATCATCTAAGTTATTTACTTTTAATACTACACCATCTATTTCATATGGTAAGTCTTTTCTAATACTTGCTAATTTTTCAATATCTTTAATTATTTCATCTACACTACTTGCAGTAGTATTTAATTTATAATTAGTAACAAAACCTAGTTCTTTTAGATAGTCTAATGATTCTGACTGCTCTTTTATACCATAGTCTCTAGGATTTGGTATAAAATAAGCCATAAAATCTAAGCCTCTTTTAGCGGTTATCTTACTATCTAATTGTCTTACTGATCCAGCAGCAGCATTTCTAGGATTAGCAAATAATGGTTCATTATTTAATTCTCTTTCCATATTTGCTTTAGCAAATGAGGCCTTACTCATATAGATTTCTCCACGTACTTCTATATCTATTGGTTTAGTTAGTCTAAGTGGTATTGATTTTATAGTTTTAGCATTTAACGTAATATTTTCTCCCACTACACCATTACCACGGGTAGCCACTCTTACAAGTAGGCCTTTTTCATAGATAAGAGAACCTGATAGGCCATCCATTTTAGGTTCTACTGTATAAGTTGGATGCTTAATAGTTTTTCTAATTCTTTCATCAAAGGCTCTTATTTCATCTTCGTTAAATATATCATCAAATGATAGCATTGGAGTCTTATGAGTAACCTTCTCAAACTTACTTATTGCCTCTCCTCCTACTCTTAGTGTAGGAGAGTCTTCTCTTTTTAATTCTGGATATTTTTCTTCTAGTCTTAGTAATTCACTATAATAATCATCATACTCCTGATCTGTAATAGAGGGACTATCTAAAACATAGTATTCATGACTTGCTTTATTTAATATGTTTACTAATTCTTCTATTCTTCTTTTTATGTTATCATTCATTTAATATCACCATGATAAGTATACCATAAAAAAGAAAAGAAGAAAAGTAATTACTTAACTTCTTATATTAACTTTTTAATAATTAATATTCTAAATCATCAAATGACATTTGTCCTTCTAATTCATAATTCTTTTTCTTTAAAGTTCTAACTTTAGGTTTAGGACTCTTTAGGCTATTTAACATTTTTGCCCTATTTTCTTCTTTTTCTTTATTAGATATATTTAATTCATTACGTATGCTATTTATTTCATATGTATAACATAACATAGCTAGATCATGTAATGATTTATATTTTAATGAACAATTACCTGTTTTATAATCAGTCGCATATACTTCATTAAATACAAACCTTGTTAATGTTTCTTGCATTGTAAATTCATGTTCATTCTTTGTTTCTAATATATATCTAATACGACATATATTTTCATTATTGCAATAACTGTTTCTATAAAAACTTGTTAATTTATTTAAGAAATCTCTATCACTACTTTTACTTAATACGAAGTATCTTAGAAAATCAACATTAAAATATTTAGCAGCATCTTTATAAACTAAATCGTATCTTACTTTTGATAATTTATCTTTATCTTTATAACGTATTTCAATATCTTTAGTTACATCACATTCTTCAATTATACCTTCTTGTAATAAAGCTCTTTTTAGTATAATTTCATTGCTAAAGCAAGATGTAAAGTAGTCTATTTCTTCAAGTGAGTATGAAGTTTTCTCTCTAAATTTGGATATCTTCTTAAATTCTGGTAAACTAGAAATATCTAATTTATTATATTCTTTATTTTTTTTAATGGTTAAATAATAAGCCATACTTACCTCCAATGTTGAGATTATTATATATAATTGTTTGATTTTTGTCAAGAAAAAGATACTATTTACAATTTCTACTTAATACTTGCTTTTTTATTAAAATTAGAATATAATGTATATGGAAAGAGAAATTAGTCATAATAAAAATGGCTAACACCTATTTGCGAGGTGTTCTCTTCAAACGTTTGTTATCAGAGTGACCCCCCTGAGGCGCTCTGATTTTTCAATCTATTTTCTATGGTTACCTAGCACTATTACTGCTATGGTAACAAGAATAGTTAAAGCATACGCTATAACTAATTCCATTTACTAATAACCTCCTCCCCCTAAGGTTAAGAAATTACTTTCTATCATAAAATCACCTCTCCTTCCAAAGTAAAAACC
>CAKOMD010000016.1:0-18006 GCA_934096555.1 uncultured Bacilli bacterium
GTTATAGCGTATGCTTTAACTATTCTTGTTACCATAGCATTAATAGTGCTAGGTAGCCATAGAAAATAGATAAAAAAATCGGGGCACCTCAGGGGGTAGCTCCGATTTGTCAAAAACAATGAAGAGAACACCTTACGAAAATAGGTGTTAGCCATTTTTATTATGACTAATTTCTCTCTCTGTATATATTATATGTTAATTTTAATAAAAAAGCAATAACTTTTATAGAGAACAAATAAATATTCATAATGGAGACTACAGGCTCCATTATGCTACTTAAGACCTTAGGCTTAAGTAGATATAACATAAAATATTAAAATATCCTAGATTTTCTTTTAAATATTTGGTAAAATATAAAAGTAGGATGTGAAGTATATGTACTTAAAAGAAATAAAAGCTTATGGATTTAAATCTTTCGCAGATAAAATAAATATAGAATTTGGTAAAAATATAAATGGAATAGTAGGACCTAATGGATCTGGTAAATCAAATATAGTAGATGCTGTTAGATGGGTACTTGGAGAACAATCTATGAAGAGTTTAAGAGGAGACTCTTCTTTAGATGTAATCTTCTCTGGTAGTGATAGTAGAAAACCACTTAATAGTGCTTCAGTTACTTTAGTATTTGATAACGAAGATAGAAGCCTTCCTATTGACTTTAGTGAAGTATCTATTAAGAGAATGGCTTTTAGAACAGGAGAAAATGAATACTATATAAATAATGAGAAAGTAAGATTAAAAGATATTACTGAGCTTTTAACTGATAGTGGTACTGCTAAAGAGAGTTTTAATATTATAAGCCAGGGCAAGATAGATGAAATATTATCTAATAAACCAGAAGATAGAAGAATAATATTCGAGGAGGCTGCCGGTGTATTAAAATATAAAAGAAGAAAAGAAGAAGCCTTAAGAAAACTAGATAAAACTAATCAAAACTTAAATAGAGTTAATGATATTATTAATGAACTAGATAGTAACTTAGCTCCTTTACTTGAAGCCTCTAATAAGGCTAAGAAATATACTGAAATTAAAGATAGACTATCTAATATAGAAGTATCTTCAATTGCTTATGAAATTAATAATTTAAATACAGAATATCAAAATGGTAAGAAGAGAGTAGAAGAGTTAGAAAATGAAATAGCTAGTATATCTAGTAATTCTTCTTCTTATGATGTTGATGTTTTAAAGTATAAAGATAAATTAAGAGAAATAAGAGAGAATATTAATATAAAACAGTCTAAGATAATAGAACTTACTAAAAGGGAAGAACAAATAGCTAGTGATATTAAATTACTTGAAGAGAGAAATAAATATAAGAGTGATGAATCTAGAATATCTAATAATATTATTAAATTGAAAGAAGATCTTGTTAATATTAATTCTTATATTAATGATAAGAAGAATAATATTGATATTTTAAATAAGAAGATAGAGGTTATTAATGATAGTATAAAGACTTCTACTGATAACTATAATGAAAATAGTACTAAGAAGAATAATCTTAATAATATTTTACTTAAGAATAATAGAGAGATTGATAGTATTAAATATAGAATAGAATACTTAGAAAATACTCTTACCAGTGGTACATTACTTCCTAAGAGTATAAAGAGTATCCTAGATAATCCTAAGTTTAATGGTGTACATAATGTTATATCTGAACTTATTAATGTAGAAAGTAGATATGGTACTGCAATTAGTACTGCTCTTGGAGGAGCATCTTCTTACTTAGTCGTAGATACTCCTAGTACTGCTAAAGAACTAATTGGTTACTTAAAAGAAAATAATTTAGGTAGAGCTACTTTTTATCCATTATCAGTAATTAATGGTAAGTATATAGATAATGAAGTATTATCTAGTTTAGAATATGTACCTGGATATATTGGTACGGGAAGTAGTCTTGTTACTTTTGATAATAAATATAAGAATATTATTGATAATGTTCTTGGTAATATTATTATCGTAGATAATATAGATACTGCTAATAAAGTTAGCACTAATATTAATAAGAGATATAAGATAGTTACTTTAGATGGACAAGTAGTTAATGTAGGAGGATCTTTAACTGGTGGATCACAAATTAAGAGTAATAATACAATATCTGTTAAATACGAGATAGAAGAATTAAGAAGAAAGAGTTCTTTCTTTGAAGAGAAGAATAAGAATATACTTAAAGATATTGCTAATATTGATAAAGATATTATGGAATATACTAGTAGAATTCATTCTCTAAGTAACGAGAAGGTAGAGTATGAGAGTACTATTGCTAGTATTAAGAATGATTATGATATTAGATTAAGAGATAAAGAAAGTAAAGAAAAAGAACTTAAAGATTTATCTAATATTAGTAATAATACTAGTGAAGAAGATAATCTTATTAAGTCTTTATCGGAAGTTAGAGAGAGTATTTCTAACATTAATAAAGAAATTAGTATACTAAAAGTAGATGAAGATAAGACTAATAATTTAATTAATGAGATAGAAGAGACTTCTAGAATGAATAATAGTCATATTAGTAAGAAAGAAAAAGAACTTAATAGTCTTAATATTATGATTAATAGAACTGATGTTAAGTTAGATAATTTACTTAATATTTTGACTAATGATTATAATATGACTTATGAGTTTGCTATTAATAATTATAAACTTGATATGGAACTTGAGACCGCTAAAAGAGAAGTTGTTAAACTTAAAGATAATCTTAGTTTACTTGGTAATGTTAACTTAGATGCTCCTCTTGAATATGAAAGACAGAAAGAAAGATATGACTTCTTAAATGGTCAAAAGAATGATTTAGTTAATGCTGAGAATACTTTATATGATATTATTAAAGAGATGGATACTATTATGAAAGAAAAATTCCTAGATACTTTTAATAGAGTAAAAGAGGAATTTAAGGTTGTATATAGAGAATTATTTAAGGGTGGTAAGGCTGAACTATCACTTACTGATCCGGATAATTTATTAGAAACTGGTATTGAGATTAAGGCTGAACCTCCTGGTAAGAAACTTCAGAGTATTAGTTTATTATCTGGTGGTGAGAAGACATTTACTGCTATTTCATTATTATTTGCTATACTTAATATTAGGCCAGTACCTTTCTGTTTATTTGATGAGGTAGAGGCTGCACTTGATGATGCTAATGTTGAAGCTTTTGGTAGATACTTAGATAAATATAGAAATAAAACTCAGTTTATTATTATTACTCATAAGAAGAAAACTATGGAATATGCTGATATTTTATATGGTATTACTATGGAAGAATCTGGTGTTAGTAAGATAGTATCTGTTAAATTAGAAGATGTTAAGAAAGATTAGATTCTTTCTTTTTCTTTATGTTCACTTTAAGTCTTAAGTAAACTTAAGTCTTCCAGTGTTAGATTAAGCCTAATTCTTAGTCTTAATCTAATATATCAACCATATCTATTATATATAAGCAGTAACTATATATTTTATTTTTATATAGTTATTTATATAGCTTTTAATCTTTCTAATAAATCTTTTATTATTTTAGTATCATCTATTTTAGTCATTGCAAAACATTTCTTACCTAAATCTTTAAAGGATGCTCCAGAGTGATATAGTATTTTATTATCTATAATTATAAATCTGTCATGAAATATATCAGTAGTAAATATATTAATATTACTATATTGTTTTTCATATTTTTCTCTTGCTGTATTATCTATATTTTCTGTATATACTTTAATGTTAACTTTAATATTCTTAATAATATCAAATAATTTTTTACCAGCATAATTATCTATTATAATTATTTCTTTCCTTGCTTTAGATAATATATCTATAACTAATGAGTATGAGTCATATATTTGTCCTTCATAAAAAATATGGTTATTACTTTCTTTCGTATTTAACTTATTAAAAGACTCTTGTAATAATTTTATATCTTCTGTATTTTTTATAGTTAATTCATTGAAATACTTCTGTTCTATTAGTGAAGTATTTATTATCTTTTTCATTGCTACAAAGGCATCCATAATTTTTATACTTATTTCTTCTGCAACATCAGTTTTTAATATAGCACTTAACATTGCTACTCCTTGTTCAGTAAATACATAAGGTAAATATTTAATATTAAGTCCTTGTTTTTGCTTGTTTTTATTCAAGGTTTCAATTTGAAACCTTGAATAAATAGAAGAATATTCTTCTTTTGTTAATTGAAACATAAATCTTTCTGGAAATCTATTTATATGTCTTTTAACCGCCAAATTAAGTGATTTGGTTCCGTTTTTACAGCCATATAATCTTGCTAAATCAGAGTCTAACATAACCTGTTTTCCTCTAATTTCATATATCATATTTTCTATTTTCACATCATTTTTAATAATTAAATTATTCATTTATTGTGCCTCCTTTTTTGAAGTCGAAAATTTCGTACATCAAAGAATTATTTATTAAATCTCCCTTTATCATTGTCTTAGTGTTTATAATAATATAAATATTAACCTGTGTCAATGTATTGTTTTAAATTTAAATATATATTTATGGCTTATATATAATAGACTTTATTTTGAGACTAAAGTTAGGCTCAAAATAACACTATGAGACCTTGGCTCATAGTGAAAGGAATAAAAAAATAATATATTTATATAGATATTTATCTATTTTTATGATAGAATTAATATTAGTGATGAGGTGTAAGTATGAATAATAAACAAAATAATAAGATAACAAGTAGAGATGTAGATTTTGCTAAATGGTATACTGATGTAGTAATGGCCGCTAAACTAAGTAGTTATTCTAATACTAAAGGATGTATGGTAATAGAACCTAATGGTTATGCAATATGGGAAAATATGCAAAAAGTATTAGATGGTATGTTTAAAGAAACAGGACATAAAAATGTATATATGCCTTTATTAATACCAGAGAATCTACTAAGAAAAGAAGGAGAATTAGTAAATGGATTTGCTCCTGAAGTAGCATGGGTTACTGAAGGTGGTAATAAAAAATTAGATGAAAGATTATGTATTAGACCTACATCAGAAACAGTATTTTCTGATTACTATGCTAGTACTGTTAAATCTTATAGAGATTTACCTAAATTATATAATCAGTGGTGTAGTGTATTAAGATGGGAAAAAGAAACTAGACCATTCTTAAGAAGTAGAGAATTCTTATGGCAAGAAGGACATACTATTCATGAAACTAAAGAAGAAGCAGAAGCTGAAACATTAAATATGCTAAATATTTATAATAAGTTCTTTCATGATTACTTAGCTATTCCTAGTATCGTAGGTAGAAAGACAGAGAAAGAAAAGTTTGCAGGAGCAGAATATACATATACAGTAGAAGCCCTTATGTATAATGGAGTAGCTCTTCAGTCAGGTACTAGTCATTTCTTTGGACAAAAGTTTTCTAAAGCTTATGATATTAAATATTTAAATAGAGAAAATAAATTAGATTATCCATATCAAACTTCTTGGGGAGTAAGTACCAGAATGATGGGAGCTTTAATAATGGTTCATTCTGACGATTATGGACTTGTATTACCTCCTAGAATAGCTCCTAATAAAGTAGTTATTATTCCTATTAGTAATGATTTAGAAGTAATGAGTATGGCTAATGATTACTTAGATAAATTAAAGAAAGAGGGAATAGAGGCTTATATAGATGATAGTGAGAAGTCTCCTGGATATAAATTTGCTGAAGCTGAAGTACTTGGTATACCTGTTAGAATAGAAATAGGTAAGAGAGATCTAGAAAATAATGTTATTACTTTAGTAAGAAGAGATACTAGAGAAAAAAGAGAGGTATTTACTAATACCGATATAGTACATGATGTTAAAATATTACTTGAAGATATCCAAAGAGATATGTATGATAGAGCTCTAAGAAGAAGAGAAGAAATGACTTATACTTGTACAGATATCGAAGACTTTAAGGATATTATTAACAATCATCCTGGATTTGTTAAGGCTATGTGGTGTGGAGATACTGCTTGTGAAGAAAAAATAAAAGAAATTAGAGGATGTAAATCTAGATGCATTCCATTTGAAGAAGAACATCTAAGTGATAAGTGTATTGTGTGTGGTAGGGAAGCTAAACACTTAGTTATTTGGGGTATTCAATATTAATATAGAACTATAGTCTTTATGTACTATAGTTTTTTATTGACAAATATAATAATCCTATAATAAAATCATTATAGGATGTGGTTATATGGTAAAAGATAAATTATTGAATACATTAAGAAAAAAGAATATCAATAATTATAACGATAAAATTTTAGATAGAGATGAATATATCTTGAAGCTACTATTAACTTTAGATGATAGTTTAATTAAAATAGGTATTGATATTATTAATTTATATGAAGATGATATACTTGCTTCAGAAGCAATTGATATATTAAAAAGACATCCTAATATGAATGTAATAAGATGTTTGACTAATGAGAACTCTATTAAAGGTAATGTATCGTTAGAAGGTGCCAAAATATTATGTGGTTCTAAAGAAGCATTTAATGCTTCTTGTGGGTGTGATATACTATGCAATGAGACCGCTATTAAAAGTGGTATAGCTTTAGAAGGCACTAAGATAATTAATCATTCTAAGAAATGGTATAATGCCTACTATGGAAGATATCCTCTAACTGATATAAATGTTATTAATGCTGGCTATTCTTTAATCGGAGCCAATATTATTAATAATTCAGATAAAGAATATAAAGCTTTATTTGCTAGTATAGCTTTATGTAGTGAATATCTACTTAGTACTGGTAATGTAGTAAACATAGCTAAGAAAATTAATACTTCTAGCGACTGGAAAATGGCATGTGAAATACTAGACAAGTATTTAATAAATGATAGAATAAATCTTAAAGAAGACACATTATATAAAGATGAATCTTATTCATTACTTACAAATAATATAGTAAGAAGAAGAGTTAAATATTAAAAGACTTGAAAAATAAGTCTTTTTATGGTATACTAATGCCAGTTTTTGGGGTGATATAATGGAATTTAATAATGAAAAATTAAAAAATAATTCTTTTGTTATTGATAAAGAAAAGAAAATAGAAGGAAGGATAGCTTCGGATATTAAACCTTGGCTTAAGTTTTATGATGTCAATGTAGAAAAGTATACAGATGAAAAGACAGCATATTTAAATACTGATATGAATGTATATGACTACTTTTTAGCAGTTACCAAACAGTATGGTAATGCTTTAATGATACCTTATTGCAGTAAGAACTATCATAGAGAAGATGTAATAACTGAAGTAGAAAAGTACATCAAAAGATTTAATAAGATGGGAATTAATAAAGGTGATATTGTTTCTTTTATGATGCTTAATAATCCTGATATTATCTTTATGTGGTTAGCCTTATCTAAGATAGGTGCTATAACTAATCTAATTAAGTTTGATGAAGCAGAAGATAGAATTAGAGATATATTAAATAAAACAGAATCTAAGTATTTCTTTATTACTGATGTACCGCTTATTACTGAAAAGGTAAGTAAAGGAATAGTAGGTACAAATAATTTAGAAAAAATAATATGTATATCTTTATTTGAAAGTTTATCAGGTCTTCAGAAAGTTAGTATGCTAATAGATAATATTAAAGATAAAGATGAAAAAGATAGTATGTATAAAGAAATAAAATCTACGCTAGATAATATGAAAAAACAGCAAGCAGAATCAGATAGTTATAAGACTGATAATAGATTTATATCATTTAGTGAATGGAAGAAAAGTACCAAAGGTGGTAAATTAATCAATAGACCTAATCCAAAAGGTAGTGAGATATCTACAATCGTATATACTGGTGGTACTACTGGTAATGCTAAAGGTGTTCCACTTACTAATTTAAATCTTACTAGTAGTGCTTATGGCTTTAAACTTGGTGAATATGATTTTGATTTTGGAAAAAGTTCAATGAGTATTTTGCCTCCATCAATAGCTTATTATTTCAATGCAACATATTGTCTTATGTGCTGTGGTGTTTCTACTAGACTAATTCCTTTCTTTACACCAGAAGGATATCCAAAGTTATTAAATAAATATAAACCTAATATATTTTTAGGTGGACCAATTCTATTTAATGAAATGGTTGACAGTGGTATAATAAAAGATACTTCATTTATAACTAGTCCAATATCTGGCGGAGATAAACTTGCAGTAGCCGAAGAAGAAAGAGCAAATAATTATATAAAAGAACATGGTGGCACTGCTGTTATTCATCAGGGATATGGAGAAAGTGAATGTACTGCTGCTGCTACATACGCTAAAACAAATGCTTATGCCCTAGGTAGTATTGGTATACCTTTTATAAATGTCCTTGTTAGTATTTTTGATGAAGATTATAATGAAATACCATTTGGTGAAGGTAAAATAGGAGAAATCTGTATAAGCGGTCCTACTGTTATGGATGGCTACTATAAAGATAAAAAAGAAACAGAAGATGTATTAAAAAAACATAAAGATGGAAGAATGTGGCTTCATACTAAAGATTATGGCTATATGGATAATGATGGTAGAATATATCACTGTGGTAGAGCAAAAAGAATGATAACTAGACATGGAGATAAAGTATGGTTAACTGCAATTGAAGAGATTATCAAAACTCATCATAATGTTTATGATTGCTGTACTGTCAAAGGTAATGATGCAGTAGAAAGAGAAGTTCCGGTTTGTTATATTGTCTTCAATGATGATAGCAAAATGGTAGAGACAATTAAAGAACTTGATGAGATGATAAAGACTAAATTAAAGGAACTATATATGCCAAAATATTATGTAAAAACTGATGAAATACCATTAACAGAAGTTAACAAAAAAGTAGACTTTGTTAAGCTTGAAAAAATAGATATATTTGATAAAGATATTTACCAAATGAATGGTAATTTAATAGAACCAAAAAGAAGTAAAACAAAAATAAAAACATTTTAGAACATTCTAGGATGTTTTTTTTCTGTATTCTATGATATAATTATTCTATAGATAGGAGAGAAGCAATATGTATAGTATTTGTTTTACAATAGCGGGGGTTATTTTTTCAATTTTGTTGTTTGCTTTATATAATTTTAAATCTAATTTAAAACTACTAGAAAATAAAATATATTATGGTATAATTGTAACTACTATTATATCAGGTCTTATTGAAATATATTCATTTATTTTAGTTAGAACTAGTATTTTTATAAATTCAGCATTATATTTATTTTCATTAAAATCATTATTTTTATGTTTTATAGTATGGATATATTTATTTACAGTATATACAGTAATAGTAACTATAAACTTAAAAAATAAGGATTATAGTAGATATAGATTAGCTATTATGATATCAATGGTGGTATTTATTATAGTATCATTAACCACTATGATTCTCCCTATAAATATAATTGAAACTAATGGTTTATTATTACCTACTGGAATAGGAGTAGATATAATTTATGTGTTAGCATCAATTCTATTTATAATTATGATATCAGTAATTATATCCAATAGAAGTAATTTAAAGAACAAGAAATATTATCCAATGTATTTTTTACTTGCTATGCTTGGTATAATAATTGTGATACAAAAAATATTTCCTAGTTTATTATTAATTAATTTCTCATTATCAATATTAATTTATATAATGTATTTCACTATAGAAAATCCAGATATTAAATTAATAAAAGATTTAAGTTATACTAGAAGAATGCTAGAAAAACAAAATGAAATGGTATCAGGTACTGTTAATAATTTAGCTATTAGTTTAAAAAATCCACTTATGGAAATAACTAATTTTAGTAGTAAGAAAATTAATAAGAAAAATGAAGTATCTTCACTTGAAGAAATTGAAGAGTTTCAAAAGTTATCACTTAATTTAGTAGATCAAATTAATAAGATAATGGATTTAACTAGAATAGAAAATAGAGAGCTAAAAATAAAGAATAAGCTATATCAAACAGATAATTTAATTAATAGTATTAAAGATATTATTAATTTTAGAAATGTAGATGTTAGTTATAATATAGATGATAATATACCTAAAGTATTATATGGCGATGATGATAATATTAAACAAACATTTACTTACTTAACAGAGTTTATTAATAATTATTTTGATAGATATGATTTAACTATTAATATATCTAAAATATCTGTAAGAAACAATTGTAAACTTATGTTTGGTATAATAGTAAGTTATAAAAATACTAAGTTAGATTTTATTGAAAGAGATAATAAATGTATAATAGATACTAATGCTTGGGAGTATGAATTATATAATAGATTAGTAGAACTTCAAAAAGGTGCTTCTGAAGTTAAGAAAGATAACTCTTCATTAATCTTTAATTTTGCATTATTTCAAAAAATTAAAGATAATAATGAAATAGTAGATGAAGAAGTTATCAAGTATAATAATTATAGTGGTAAAAAGATATTGATAGCTTTAGATAATCATTTAGATATAAATAAATTTACAGAGTTACTTGTTAATTATAATGTTGATATTAGTACTTCAAGTAGTATAGAGGAACTTACTGAATTACTTAGAAGTGATAAAACATTTGATATAGTATTTTTATCTAATACCATATCAGGTATTGAAAACTATGATATTGCCACTAGTGAAGAAAGAAAAAGAACTATGACTAAGTTATCCCTAATAGCGGGATATAAATTACAAGTTATTATGGTAACACTTGAAGATTACAAAGATAGTGATACTGAATATATAAAGATGCCAATATCTAAGGTAAAACTTGATGATATAATGGTAAAATATCTAAGTGAAAAATAAAAAATAATTATTTACAAAGATATAGATATTTGCTATAATATATCTTGTGAGAAAGGATTGATATAAATGACAATAGCTGCGGTTATTATAGCTGTTTTGTTAATAGCAATAGTATTATTACAAAGTGGTAAAGCAGAATCTGCCTCTCAAATAATTCAAGGGGGAAATTCAGATTTGTTTGCTAATAGGAAAGAGAGAGGATTTGAACTATTTATAACTAGACTTACTTATGTACTTGGGTTTTCTTTCTTTATATTATGTTTAATAATATCAATATAATTAAAATAGAAATAGACTTAAGTAATTAAGTCTATTTTGTGTAATAGGAGGACTTATGAAAGAAAGAATAATAGAACTACTAAATGAAAATACTTCTCTTACAATTATGGAAATTAATGATAAATTACTTTTAAATACTATAGAGGAATATCAGAGACTAGAGAATACTTTAGATGAACTAGTTAGTGAAGGTATTTTATACTATAGTGAGAGAAAGAATAAGTATTTATTATTAGAGAATAGTCATTTAGTAAAAGGGGATTTAATCTTAAATGATAAAGGTTTTGGTTTTATTGAAATTGATAAAGATGCTAAAGATGTCTATGTCAATGAAAAAAATATAAATGGCGCACAAGATGGTGATACAGTATTATTTGAATATTTAAATAAGGATCCATTAAAACCTGAAGGTAAAATTATTAGAGTAATTAAAAGAAACTATGATCCTTTAGTAGGAGAAGTTATCTTAATAGATGGTGATTATTTTGTTAAGCCTGATAAAAAAGGTAAGAATATATATATACCAAGAGACTATTTAAATGGTGCTGTCGAAGGCCATAAAGTAGTTGTAGAACCATTAAAAGAAGGCAATAGAGTAGGTAAAATTACTAAGATTATAGGTCATAAGAATGATGTTGGTGTAGATATTTTATCTTTTGTCTATGAATATAATTTTAATCCTGAGTTTCCTAAGGAAGTAATAGATGAGTTAGAAAGCATACCACAGTTTTTAAGCAGTAATGATATAAATGAAGGCTTAACTAGTGGTAGAAGAGACTTAAGAGATGAAATGATATTTACTATTGATGGAGCGGATACTAAAGATATAGATGACGCTATATCTATAAAGAAAATTAGTGATAATGAATATATACTTGGTGTTCATATTGCAGATGTTTCTTATTATGTAAAAGAAGGTACTAAGATAGATGAAGAAGCATATTTTAGAGGTACTTCAGTATATCTAGTAGATAGAGTACTTCCAATGTTACCTCATAAATTATCTAATGGTATATGTTCACTTAATGAAAATGAAGATAGATTCGCTATGAGCTGTATTATGCATATTGATAGTAAAGGTAATGTTACTAAGTATGAAATTACCCCTTCAATAATAAGAAGTAGAAAGAAAATGACGTATGATAATGTTAATCTTATTCTTGAAGATAATATTATTCCTGATGGATATGAAGAGTTCGCTGATACTTTAATAGTAATGGAAGAATTATCTAAAATACTTAGAAAGAAAATGATTAATAGAGGTTATATTGAATTTGAATCTGATGAAGCTAAGATTATTGTAGATGAAAATTGTCATCCTATAGATATTAAGGCTAGAGAGCAAAGAACTGGTGAACAGTTAATAGAAAACTTTATGATTGCTGCAAATGAAACAGTCGCAGGTTCAATCTTTTATAAGAATTTACCTGGTATATATAGAGTACATGATAAACCTAATGAAAAGAGAATAGAAGAGTTTATAAAGTTTCTAAGTCTACATGGATATACTCCAGTAGGTAAGAGTAAGATAGAGACTCCTAAAGATTTGCAAAAGATATTAAATAGTTTAGAAAATGTACCAGAAGTTAAAGTATTACATGATATGGCTATTCGTAGTCAGGCTAAGGCTGTCTACTCGGATGTTAATATAGGACACTTTGGACTTGGAAGTAAGTGTTATAGTCATTTTACTTCTCCAATAAGAAGATATCCTGACTTAATACTTCATAGATTAATTAGAGAATATAACTATAATTATAGTGAAGATATAATAAATAAGAATAAAGAATATTTACCAGTGGCTACAGATCATTTAAGTATTAGAGAGCAGGAAGCCCAGAACTGCGAAAGAGACGTAGACAAGATGAAGAAAGCAGAATACATGATGGATCACATTGGTGAAGTATATGAAGGTATAATAAGTGGTGTCCAAGAATTTGGTTTCTTTGTGGAGCTAGATAATACAGTAGAGGGACTAGTAAGAGTAGAGAATATTAAAGGAGATTACTTTATATATAATGCAGATCTAATGGCATTACTAGGTAAAAGAAGCAAGAGAAAGTATGCTTTCGGTGATAAAGTAGTAGTAAAAGTTATTGGCGCTGATAAAGATAAGAGTACTATTGACTTTGAAATATATGAAGAAGGAAAAGATAAAAAGAAAAAGAAAAAATGATACTAAAAAGTAAAAGGAGTCGAAAATGGAAAATAAAATAATAGAACTTTTGAGTATCAAGAAGAATAATAATTTAGGGGTTAAAGAGATAGCGGGTATCTTAGGTGAAGATAAGGAAGAAGTACATAATACTTTGAGATTACTAGGAAAAGAAGGAATAGTATATAAGAATAATAATGATAAATATATACTTGTTTCTAATACTAGTTTAAAGAGGGGTACTATTAAAATCACTAGTAGAAAAGGTGCTATTGTAGTACTTGACAATGGTACTGAATATGATGTTGTCTATAAAGATAAAGGAAAACTAGCACATAATGACATAGTATTAGTAGAGCCTTATAATCAAAGAGGTATGGCTAAAGTAGTTAAGATAATTGATAGAAAGTATTATGACTATGTAGCAGAGGTAGTAAAAGAGGATAAAAACTATGTAGCAAGATGTGATGGTAAGGCAGATGTATATTTAAAAGATATATACCCTCTTGGAACTAGGTTATTAATAAGCGGTGAATATAATACTGTTAAAGAAGTAATAGGACATAAAGATGATCCGGGAACAATAGAAAAAGAAACACTAGCTTTAAATGGCTTTCCTATTAGTTTTAGTGATAAATATCTTGAGGAAGTTAGTAAAATAGAAATGTCTTTGAGTGAAGATGAAATTAATGAAGCCAAAAGAAATGGTTTAAAAGATCAAAGAGGTATAACTTCAGTTACTATAGATGGCGATGATACTAAAGATTTTGATGATGCTGTTAGTTATCACAATAATATTATATATGTTCAAATTGCCGATCCTAATAGATATATTAAAGATAGAAGTGCTATGTGGGATGAGACCTTAGCAAGAGGCATTTCAGTATACTTTCCAGGATGCGCTAGCCCTATGATGCATGAAAACTTATCTAATGGTATCTGCTCGCTAGTACCTGGAGAAGATAGATATGCCGTATCTATGAGTATTAAAATAGATAATTCTGGTAAGGTACTTAATTACAAAATAAATAGAGCAGTAATCAATAATAGAAAGAGAATGACTTATGAAGAAGTTAATAAGTATCTAGAAGACAATTTGGTACTTGACGGCTATGAAGATTATATAGATATGTTAGATGATTTATATAGTTCAGCGATGAAAGTAAAGAAAAAGATGCTTAACGAAGGTTTCTTAGAGTTTACTTCTGATGAAGTTAAGTTCTTCTTAGAAAATAATAACATTATTGATATTAAAGAAAGACATCAAGGTAAGGCTGAAGAGTTAATAGAATTTTTAATGTTACTTCATAATATGTGTATGACTGATTATTTTATGAAGAATAATTTACCATTTATATCTAGATTTCATGACAAACCTAATGATGAAAAGATATGTACTTGGATAAATTTACTTAAGAAAAAAGGATATAAGATTGATATTAATAAAAAGAAAGATTTTACTGCTGAAGATATTAAAGGGGTACAGAAGGTATATGCTGATTCTGATGAAAAAGTTATATATGATAAGATGGCTATTATGGGACAATCTAAAGCTAAATATTCATCATGCAATGTTGGACACTTTGCTTTAGGAATGGGAGCTTATTCTACTGGTACTTCACCAATTAGAAGAATAGCGGATACTATTAATCAAAGAATATTAAATGATGCTATTACTAGAGGTGTAGATTATACTAAAAGAAAGTGGGAGAAAATAACTCCTCTTATAGCTAAGATAGCTACCTCTTCAGAACTTAGAGCAATTAAAGCTGAGAGAAAATTAGATGATATTAGAAAAGCTGAGTTTATGAAACAATATGAAAAGCAATACTTTGATGTTATTGTTGCAGGTATTTATGATAATTATTTATTAGTGTTATATCCTGATAAAATGGTATATGGTAAAGTATTCTTTAATAGAAGTTATTATCATGTTAATAAAGATGGTTGTTCGATATATAGTGATAAGGGAGAAAAAATCTTTATAGGGGATACTTTTAATGCTAAGTTATTAAGAGTTAATACAATGACTGGAGAAATAGTATTCTTTAAGGATACTAAAGTGGTAAAGGAGTTTTATGGTAATGAAGAAAAGAAGGGTAAAAAGAAGGTTAAAAGTAGGTAGATTGGTTCTTGTTATAGTACTTGGTATAGTACTAGCTTTAGGTACTTATTTTGGTATAAAATGTTTACTTAAAGGTAATAATGATAAACCTATTAATAAACCTAGTGAAGAAGAAAAAGAAAAGGTATATACTGCGAGTGTTATAACTGCAGGAGATAATTTAATTCATTCTAGTTTATATCAAGATGCTAATAAGAATGCTAATTATAGTGGTTATGATTTTAAACCAATGTATGAACTAATCAAACCAATTGTTAGTAATTATGATATAAAATATTATAATCAAGAAACAATACTAGGAGGAACTGAACTAGGACTAAAGAGTTATCCAGTATTTAATTCTCCATACGAAGTAGGAGATGCAATGATCGATGCCGGATTTAATTTGGTAAGTTTAGCTACTAATCATACTCTTGATAGTGGTGAAAAAGCAGTACTTAATTCAAGAAATTATTGGAATAGTAAATCCAATGTTCTAGCAGTAGGATCATACGCTAGTACTGAAGAGAGAAATGAAGTACATGTTGAAGAAGCTAATGGTATTACTTATACTATGCTTAATTATACTTATGGTACTAATGGTATTAGAGTTCCTAGTGGTAAAGAATACTTAGTTAATGTATGGCCTACAGATATTGATAATATTAATAATCCTGATGTTGATACTAAGTATCAAGAATATAAAAATACAGTAAAAGAAGATATAGATAGAGTAAGAGATAAAGTAGATGTTCTAATCGTGGCTATGCACTGGGGTGTTGAATATACTCATGAACCTACAAGATATGAAAAAGATATGGCTCAGTTCTTAAGTGATAATGGAGTAGATGTAATAATTGGTACACATCCGCATGTTATTCAGCCAGTTACTTATATTAATAATACCTTAGTTATATATTCTTTAGGTAACTTAATATCTGCTCAATATCAAAATCAAGATACTTGTACTAATTATAAATGTATGGTTGGTGCTATGACTGGTTTTAAGATTACTAAAACTGTTAAAGGTAATGATAAAACCATTAAAATTAGTGATGTTAGTACTGAACTTATTTATACTTATTATAAGAATTGGAGAAACTTTAAAGTAATACCATTCTCTAATGAAAAAATTAAAGATTATTTACCAAGTTATATGAAAACTTATGAAACATATAAAACTGTTATACAAAAGTATGATAGTAATATGTATGTAGTTCCAGCATATGAATAGTAAATAATATATTGGGAAGACTATGTCTTCCTTTTAAAGAATAAAATGTACTGAAAGATTTTACAAAATATAGAAAAATCTTTCAGTAGGAATGTGAGGTTATATGAGTAGAAAAAGAAGAATAAATAAAAAGAAATTATTAAAATTTATATTTATCATAGCTTTAATAATTTTACTTAGTGGTATTATTATATATAAACTTGGTAATAAGAATAATGATGTTAAAGATGATATTAAAGAAGAAGTAAAAGAAAATGATAAGATATCTCTTATTATGGTTGGAGATAATCTTATTCATGATAAGATATATAAAGAAGCAAATAAGAATGCTAATTATAATGGTTATGATTTTAAACCAATGTATGAAAATATAAAAAAGATAGTTAGTAATTATGATATTGGCTATTACAATCAAGAGACAATACTTGGTGGTAGTGATATTGGAGTAAGTAGTTATCCATCTTTTAATTCACCATACGAAGTAGGAGATGATATGATAGATGCGGGATTTAATTTAGTTAGTCTAGCCACTAATCATACTCTTGATAGAGGCGAAAAAGCAGTACTTAATTCAAGAAATTATTGGAATAATAAATCAAATGTTCTTGCGGTAGGATCTTACTCTAGTACTGAAGAGAGAAATGAAGTTCATGTACTTAAGAAGAATAATATTACTTATACAATGCTTAATTATACTTATGGTACTAATGGTATTAAGGTTCCTACAGGTAAGGAATACTTAGTTAATGTATGGCCTTGTACTGGTAATAATCCTGATACTGATACTAAATATCAAGAATATAAAAATATAGTAAAAGAAGATATAAATAGAGTAAGAGATAAAGTAGATGTTTTAATTGTGGCTATGCACTGGGGTACCGAGTATGAATTTACTCCAAATAAATATCAAGAAGACATGGCTCAGTTCCTAAGTGATAATGGAGTAGATATTATTATTGGTACACATCCACATGTAGTACAACCTATTACTTATATAAATAATACTTTAGTTATATATTCTTTAGGTAATTTTATATCTGCTCATGAAGTAGTTAATACCGCTAATAGAGTGGGACTTATGGTTAGTTTAGATATAGAGAAAGATAGTACTACTAATAAGATATCTATTAATAATTTAGAGAGCGAACTATTATATACTTATTATACTAGTAATTATACTGACTTTAAGGTAATACCTTTTTCAATAATAGATTCTAATTATTTATCTAATTATAAAGAAATATATACTAAATATAGTGATATAGTTAAATCTATTGATAATAATATTAAAGTAAAAGAATTAAATAATTAATATATATTGAAAAATATAATTACTTATGTTATCATTAGTATGTAGAAAAATAAAGAAAAGGAGGCCCTTCTTATGAAAAAAGTAGTAAATAGAAACGTTAACTATTTGTTAATTAGGGGGGGGGGCTTGAAAGTCTATTAACCTATATAAATAAAGGGATTA
>CAKOMD010000017.1:0-17641 GCA_934096555.1 uncultured Bacilli bacterium
AAAAAATTAAATTCAAATCATTTAAAAATAATAGCAATAATAGCTATGACAATAGATCATCTAGCAGATCTTTTATATCCTAATATGCAAAATAATATTATACCAATAATATTACATGTTATTGGTAGAGTGACTGCACCAATAATGTTCTTCTTTATATGTGAAGGATATCATTATACTAAGAATCTAAAGAAATATATAGCAAGATTATTTATCTTTGCTATAATATCACACTTTGCATATTGTTTTGCCTTTGGTATAAATTATATACCATTTACTACAGGTAGTGTGTTTAATCAAACTAGTATTATGTGGTCACTTGCTTGGGCAGTAGTAGCCTTATATGTAGCTAATGGTAATAATAAATTAAAAGAATATCAGAAATGGATATTAGTAATATTAATAAATGTAATAGCTTTTCCTGCTGACTTTAGTTCAATAGCGGTAATGAGTATACTAACTATGTATTCTGCTAGAGGTAATTTAAATAAACAAATGAAATCTATGATGATGTGGTTATCATTATATGCTTTAATATCCTTTATCTTTGTTAATAAAACATATGGAATAATATCTTTATTTGCTATTTTAGTATATCCACTACTAAAAAATTATAATGGAGAAAGAGGAAAAGCAAAATGGCTAAAATGGTTCTTTTATCTATATTATCCATTACATTTAGTATTAATAGGAATATTAAGAATAATATTATATGGTAATATACCAATATTATTTGGCTAATGTTAACAAAACGGGTATTAATTCCTTGTAAAAATGGTAGAATAAAAAAGTAAAAAAAGATAAGATAATACTTGTAAGAAGGAAAAATTATGGATTTTGGAAAAAAGATGCAAGAACTTAGAAAAAAGAATAATTTATCACAAGAAGACCTAGAGAGAAAGTAGGAGTAGCAAGACAAACGATATCCAAATGAGAACTAGGAGAAACATCACCTGACTTAAAACAAGCAAATATTTTATCAGAGATATTTAATGTAAGTATTGATAGCCTTTTTAATGATAAAGAAGTAAAGGTACAGAGGCCTACTATAAACTATTAGAATACTTTGATACTTTATTAGGGGATTATACATTAACCGATGACAATGACAATATAGTTAAAGTAGGTGTGTTTAATATAGCAGTGGGTGGTTCATTAACAGACTGGATTGATACCAATACAATAACTAATGCTGATGTCATTAGACCAGTATTATAGTAAATGGAAATATAATAGTATCTGGAGAAGAAACAAGTACTAATCCATATCATTTTAATTAATATATTTATATATGCCCTCTAAGCCATAGTCTTAGAGGGTTATTTTTAACCTTATATAAAACATAAGTTTAAAAATAAAACCTATCATATATAAGCATAGTATATGGACAAGAATACTAATTAGTTCTTTATTCTTTATTCTTTTTAAGTTTTATTTATTGCATGACTTTTTTATTTATGCTATACTAGTTATAGAATAATAAGGATGTGAGAACATGAGTATTAAAAGAAATGAAATAAAACAGTTAGATGCTTATTTTAGATGTGCTAACTATCTATCAGTAGGACAGTTATATCTATTAGATAACCCTCTACTAAAAGAAGAGTTAAAGTGGAGTGATGTTAAGAAAAAAATCGTTGGTCACTGGGGTACAGTACCAGGGCAAAACTTTATCTATACTCACTTAAATAGAATAATAAAAAATAATGATTTAAATATGATATATATATCAGGACCAGGACATGGAGGAAATGCTCTTATATCAAACGTTTATATTGAAGGAACTTATTCCAATACATATAAAGATATAACTGAAGATTATGCTGGATTAAAGAAATTATTTAAACAGTTTTCTTTTCCAGGAGGAGTATCATCTCATGTAGCTCCAAGTGTACCGGGCTCAATTAACGAAGGTGGTGAACTAGGTTACTCACTACTTCATGCTTTTGGAGCAGTCTTTGATAATCCTGATTTAATCGCAGCTTGTGTAATTGGTGATGGCGAGGCTGAAACAGGTCCATTAGCCACCAGCTGGCATTCAAATAAATTTTTAAATCCTAAAACAGATGGAGCGGTCCTTCCTATATTACACTTAAATGGTTATAAAATAAGTAATCCAACTATCTTATCTAGAATAAGTGACGAAGAGTTATCGTCATTATTATGGGGCTATGGTTGGAAACCATACTTAGTAAGTGGCAGTAATACTTATGAATTACATAAAAGCATGGCTAATACTTTAGATACTATAATAAAAGAAATAAAGAAAATACAATATAATGCTAGATATAATAATAAAGTAGAAAGAGTAAGATGGCCTATGATTGTTCTAAGAACCCCTAAAGGATGGACAGGACCTAAAGTAGTACATGATTTAAAGATTGAAGGAACATTTCGTAGTCATCAAGTACCAATAACTCTAGATACTGATGAAGATCTAAAACTATTAGAATCTTGGTTAAAAAGTTATCATCCTGAAGAACTATTTAATGAAGATGGAAGTATTAAGAAATATATTAAAGACTTAGTACCATTCCATCCAATGGGTAGTAGTCCTTATGCTAATGGAGGAATTCTCTTAAAACAATTAAAAGTACCAAGTATAGATAAATATGCTGTTAAAGTAGATAAACCAGGTTCTATAGAAAAAGAAGATATGCGTGTACTAGGAGAGTTTATTCGTGATATCATTAAAGAAAATCCTACTAATTATAGAATATTTGGACCAGATGAAACAATGAGTAATAGATTAAATAAAGTTTTTGAAGTAACAAATAGAGACTGGTATTTAACTAAGAAAGATACTGACGAATATTTAAGTGTTGATGGTAGAGTAATGGATTCATATCTTAGCGAACATGCTTGTGAAGGCTGGCTAGAAGGCTATCTATTAACAGGTAGACATGGAACTTTTGCTTCATATGAAGCGTTTATTAGAATAATAGATTCTATGGCTAGTCAGCATGCTAAATGGTTAAAAGTCTGCAACGAGCTACCATGGCGTAAAGATATAGCTTCCTTAAACTATATCTTAACATCTAATGTTTGGCAGCAGGATCACAATGGTTATACTCATCAAGATCCAGGTTTTATTGATCACTTAGCTAATAAAAAAGCTGATATCGTAAGAGTATACTTGCCACCAGATTCTAACTGCTTGTTATCCTGCTACGACCATATTATCAAAACAAAGAATTATATCAATGTAATTGTTGCTTCCAAACATATGAGACCCCAGTGGTTAACTATGGAGGAAGCTAAAGAACACTGTGCTAAGGGGCTAGGTAAGTGGGAGTTTGCTAGTAACGATAAAAATGGTGTCGATGTTGTCCTAGTTTCAATTGGAGATGCTCCAACACTAGAAAACATCGCAGCAGTTAAACTACTAAGAGAATACTTACCAGAAGTAAAAGTAAGATTTATTAATGTCGTAGACCTAATGAAATTACAGCCAAATACAAGACATCCACATGGTCTAACAGATGCTGAGTATAATAAACTATTCACTAAAGATAAACCAATAATATTCAATTATCATGGTTATCCAACATTAATACACGAATTCACTTATGAAAGAGAAAATAAAAACATTTCCGTCCATGGCTATATGGAAGAGGGAACGATAACAACTCCATTTGATATGCGTGTTAAAAATAAAATAGATAGATATCATATCGTTATTGATGTTGTTAAACATCTAGATATATATAAGACCAAAAAGGGTACTAAAATAATAAAAGAAATGGAAGATAAGTTAAAATACCATGACGAATATATAAAAGAATATGGTATAGAAACTGAAGAAATAAGAACTTTCAGATGGGAGTAATAGAGTATGGATAATTTATTAGAAGAAATAAAAAAATACGAAGACCTAAAAAATAATAACGAAGCTTTAAATATTGAACTAGTTAGTTTACTTGGTAAAAATGATCCTGATAGTATCAGTAGAACAAATGAAATAGGTAGCCAGTTAAATAAAATAAATACTAGTCTTCAAAAATATGATGAAGAAAAAATAGTCAAAGTACAAAGATATTTCGAAACTAAAAAAGAATTTGATAGATTAGTAGGAGAACTACAAACTATTGAAAAATTATCTAAAAAGAGTAAGGGTGAAAAGTCTGAAACTAGGACTAGTGAAGGAAGAAAAAAATATATTGATAATACCCTTCTTGAAGAGTATAACTTACTTGCTAGTGAGAAAAGTATATTACAAAAAAGATTTTATAGTGAATATAAGGAATTAGAGGGTATTACTTCATTGATACAAGGTACTCCTGAAGTAACAGAAAATACTGAAATGGTTACCACTAGAGAGTATGAATTACCTATAAGAAGTTATGAAGAATTAACTCCAGAAGAAAAGCAAAAGGAGTTAGAGGAACGTCTTCAAAGAATCTTTAATAGTGCTTTTCTTCCTAATCTAGGTAAAAAAGTAATTGTTACTTATGATAGTAAAAAATATACTATACCTAAAATTTACCAAGGAAGATTTAATGAAACAGTAAGAGAGCTAAATATTTTAAAGAAGGGTATAGTACCAAAGAAATCATCTGCAAAAGAGGAGACTAAAGAGACTCCAACACCATTAGAGGTAGCGGCTTCTCTTGAAGCTAAATTAAATGAGTTATATGATTCTCCTAATAAAGTTCAAGTACCAACTAAAAAAGAAGAGTCTTTTGAAGAGGAAAATCCATATTTATATGGTTATTATCAACCAAATCCAAGTCCTAAAAAAGTAACTCTACCTGATTTAGTTAATTTATGTACAAAAAATAATGTTACATTACATCCAGTACCAGTAACATTAAAAAGAAATAATAAAGTAAATATTGATAAAGCCTTTACTTGTATAAAGAATAAAGCAAATTTAGAAAACTTTAAAAAACTATTACCAAAAGTATGGAATATTGACAAACAAGTAATACTAGCTTTTGATAGAATGAATGGTAAATTAATAGATAAGAAAATAGCTATTAAAACCACTACAGTTAACCTTGCTAATAAAGCTATTCATAAATATGATAGTGCTAAAACATATGTAACAAATATACCAAAGAGAACTAAAGACTACATTAAAGGTAAATATGCAGATTTGAGTAATTACTTTAGAGAAAAGAAAGAAGTAACTAGACTAAGAAAAGAAGAAGGCTATACCAGAAAGTCAGCCATGGAAGAAGTCTATGGTGAAAAAGTAGACAAACACTTAGATTATCAAATAATAAATAGAACCATTAACTTTAAAGAAAACACTTGTCATAGAATAAAAGAGTCGAATGCTTTCAAAACAACTAAATCAGTAGTCGAAGCTATCAAAAAGCCATTTGATTACTTACGAGAAAATTTGAAAAACGATGTCCAAAGAGCAGAACTTCAAGCCGCAATAGACGAAGTTCGTAGGGCCAATATTCAAAAAAAAGAAGCTCTAAAGAGAATAAAAGTAAGTACTAATGCCGGTTATGTAGGCACAGTAGCCATAACCGTAATTGGTGTTCTTGTCCTAGCGGCCATTATATTTATAGGAATCGGTAGTATAATAAATAGGTAGGTATAATATGGAATTTAATATAATAAATGAAAATAATGAATTTAAATTAGGGGATATAATCTCAATATTCAAACTTCCCAATGACGATAGGGAAATAGCCTTATTTTCCATATCAGATTTTGATGGAGATAGTGCTTCACTAAATGTAGCCTATATAAAAAAAGATAGCGATGGCTATGACTATATTGAAGAAATAGAAGATGAAAAAACATTAAAAAGAGCTATGGAAGTAGTGCAAGATATGATAGGAGTGATAAATAATGGATAATAAATTCAAAGTGGTAGACGAAAAAGGAATAGAGCATGATGCTGAAGTAATAACAGCCTTTACATACAAAGAAAAAGAATACTTAGTATATTCGGTAGATAGTGACGAAGAGAACTCAAATATTCTTGTATCAAGACTTGTAAAAGATAATGATGGTTATGATACTATTAAGGATATTGAAGACGATAACGAAAGACAAGAATTGCAGAAGGTAGTAAAAGAAATATTAACTAGTATTGAATAAAAAAATAAGTATTTATACTTAGCTTATATATAATAGACCTTATTTTTAGACTATAGGCTAAAAATAACACTTCAAGACCTAAGACTTGAAGTGCCATAAAAAATTATTTAACTAAATTATAAAATTCCAAAGGGACTTCACTAACAAAAGTAAGTTCCTTTTTACTAATAGGATCACTAATAACCAGTTTATTAGCATGAAGAGCAAGTCTACCAAGAGGATTATACTTAGAGTTGTAGCGGGAGTCTCCTAGTATAGGATGCTTAATATCATGCATATGACATCTAATCTGATTTCTTCTTCCAGTAGAAATATGAATTCTAAGTAGTGAATACTTATTATTATACATAAGTCTTTCATAATCAGTAACTGCAAAATACCCATCCTTACTTTTTGAAGAATAAACAAGAAGTGTCTTAGTCTGTTTAAGATATGACTCAATATGTCCCTTACTATTCGTAGTACCCTCAACAACTGCTGTATATTCTCTTATCTTAGCCAGTTCATTCCATCTACTTTGATATAACTCTTGTACTTCTTTATTCTTAGCAAACATAATAACCCCAGAAGTATCATAATCAAGTCTATGTATTACAAATACCTTCTTCTTTTCTTTCTTTAAATAATCCGATACCATTCTATATAAAGTATTCTCTTTCTCATTCTTATTAGAAATAGTAAGTAACTTACTAGGTTTATTAACCACAATAATATTATTATCTTCATATATAATATCTAGTTCACTATTAATCTTCTTGTTCCTATTAATCTCAATAATATCTCCATGTTTAACTACATAATTATACTTAGTGGCAATCCTATTATTAACTAGTATACACTCATTTTTAAGTAAACTCTTAATATTATTTTTAGACTTATTACTCATATTAGCTCTTAAATAATTAAATAACTCATCATCTTTATCACAAACATATTTCATATCATTACCTCATCAACATATATTATACAGTATTTTAACCAAGAAAAAAAGTATTAAATTATCTTTAATACCCTCATCTTTAACCACTAGCAGTATTTCTTTACTCTAGTAGCATGTCTTTCGTTAGAATTAATCTTATTATTAAATTCAAATGCTTCTTCAACTTCAGCATCACTATTTAATTTAAAATTAACTGCAAATCTTTCATTTTGTAAAATTTGTGTTCTATTCATAGTATTAACTGAAGAATAAACAATATAATGATTCTCTGCAAAATGATTTCTAATCTCTTTAACTATTTCATTGGCAACATCACTTGGTACATATCCTCTTATCTCTTTATTTAATAATAAATCTCCATTAACACTACCAATCTTTTTAGATATAATTCTAATAATTAATGAAGACATACCATCAAAAGCAATTTTATTTTCTACATATACGTCATATTTATCATTAATATCCTCATCAAAAGTTAAAATATATCTAATAGCCTCTGAATATTCATTTAAATAATAATTTTTTACTACTTCTTTTTTCTCACTACTTAACATTTTATTTTCTAACATAATCAATCTTTCCTTTCTTTTTCCGCAGACAGTTTTTAATTATATCACAAAAGCATAAAAAATGCAAGAACAAATTAAAAAGCCTTGATAGAGTAGCCATTTTACTAGGGTATTAACTAGTAGTTAACAGGCTAAATTTCTCTAACCATACCATTATAATATGCTTATATTAAGAAAAAAGTCTAAAAATATTATAATATTATTTTTTATTTTATTTTCACTTTCAGCCTATAGTCTTCCAGTGCTATTTATAGCCTATATTAGTCTATAAATAGTATATCTACATATCTATCATATAGAAGCCATAATTATATACTATACATTTGTATTGTATATTAAATAATTATAAATAAAGGTTTTACAAAGATATTAAAAAAATAGTCATATATGATATTTGAACTAGTATGTTGGTATGATTAATACTTATGGTGTTCTCTTTTTTTAAGGTATATCTACTTTGGAAGAAGAGATAATTTTATGATAGAAAGTAATTTCTTAACCTCGGGGGGTTACTCCGATTTGTCAAAAGCAATGAAGAGAACATCTTACGAATAGGTGTTAGCCCTTTTTATTGTGATTAATTTTTCTTTCATATACATTATATGATAATTTAATAAAAAGCAAGTAGAACTATTTAACTAAAGAACGATACATGATATAATATAATTATATAAATAGGAGGGAAAAAATAATAATGCTTGGTAAGAATAATTCAACTTTTAGCCATAGTTCTATAAGTCATAGTTCGAATGGGACAACTAGTCATACTAGTTCCTTTGGCCATTCTTCAGTAAGCCATAATTCCAATGGTACATCAACTCATACTAATTCCTTTGGTCATTCTTCAGTAAGTCATAGTTCTAATGGTATAACAAGTCATAGTACTACAATGGGACATATTACTACAAGTCATAATTCTGATGGAACAGTAACGCATACTTTTACAAATTAAGGACTAAACAAAGTCCTTTTTTCATATTATTTTATAGGTGATTCTATGAAAAAGATATTTGTAGTATTATTTCTATTATCTATATTATTAATTCCTAAAGTAAAGGCAAGTACCAGTAGTGCTTCTTCCTATATATTAATGGATGAAACTACAGGAAGAGTATTACTATCTAAAGATATGCATAGTAAAAGATTAATAGCTTCAATTACTAAGATAATGACCGCTACTATAGCTATTGAAAGTGGTAAACTAGAAGATGTAGTAACAGTAGACGAGTCAGTCTTAAAAGCCTATGGATCAGGTATTTATATAGAAGTAGGGGAAGAAATAAAATTAAAAGATTTAGTATATGGTTTAATGCTTCGTAGCGGTAATGATGCTGCGACAATGATTGCAAATTATATCAGTGGTAATGATGAAGAATTTGTAAATTTAATGAATAATAAAGCTAAAGAACTAGGCATGAAGAATACTACTTTTTATAATCCCAGCGGCCTTCCTACACCTCATGGTAACTATTCTTCAGTCTATGACATGGCTCTTCTTACTAGATATGCAATGAAAAGTGCTATCTATAGAGAAATAGTAGGTACTAAGAAATATAAGGTAACTACTAATAAAAAGACTTATGTCTGGGATAATAAGAATAAATTACTTAGATATGACTATATAACTGGAGGTAAGACAGGTTATACTGAGGAGTCTGGTAGAACATTAGTAAGTACTGCAAATATTGATAATATGAAGTTAATTGTGGTAACAATAAGAGATTCTGATGATTGGAATACGCATATAGAACTATATAATTATGCTAAAGATAAATACTATCCCTATAAAGTATTAAATAAAAATAAATTCAAAGTATATGGAGATACTTATTATAAAGATAGTACTTTCTATATAAAGAATGATCTCTATATACCCTTATTAAAAAGTGAGACCAAGTCTCTTACTAGTCATATAGTATTAGAAAAGAAAAAAGACTATTATAGTTATGAAAAGATAGGTAAGAATAGAATCTTTCTAGGAGATACTCTTCTTTATGAAGAAGATATCTATATAATAAAGAATAATGCTAAATATAATAAAGAAAGTATCTTTACTAAAATAAAGAAGTGGTTTAATGATTAACTATATATGGGGAGTATTTATAGTACTAGGAGTAATAATAAGTATTATAAAAGGAGACAATAATCTTACTAATAATTTAATAACATCAGGTACTAAAGGAATAGATATGATTCTTAGTTTAGTACCTCTTATGTGTCTCTGGCTAGGTATCATGAAAATAGCGGACTCTTCAGGACTTCTTACTATCATATCTAATAAATTATCTAAATTTATTAGAGTGATATTTCCTGAGATACCTAAGGGAGATCCCGCTATTGCATATATATCATCAAATATAGTTATGAATATGCTTGGACTAGGTAATGCTGCTACTCCCTTTGGTATAAAGGCTATGACTAGATTAAAAGAATTGAATAATAATAGTGATGTAGCCTCTCGCAGTATGATAACATTTTTAGTAATTAATACTTCTTCAGTAACGATAATTCCTACTACTGTGATATCACTTAGAATAGCCTCAGGATCAAGTGATCCTACTGAAATAATGACAGCCTGTATCATTACTACTTTTTTATCTACTATGATTGGTTTATTAATAGATAGATTATTCTATTTTATTTGGAGAAGACATTATGTTTAATTATTTAATACCCATAATAGTTATCATAATATTAATTTATGGTCTATATAAAAAGGTTGATATATTTGATACCTTCTTACTAGGAGTAAAAGAAGGTCTAAGGAGTAGTATTAATTTATTTCCTACCATCTTTGCTATGATAATAGCCATTAATTTACTTACCAGAAGTGGTTTTATTTTAGATTTATCTAATACATTAAAACCAATATTTAATAAGATATCTTTTCCAGTAGAGGTATTATCTTTAGCTATACTAAGACCAATATCTGGTAGCGCTTCTCTAAGTATGTTAAGCGAAATACTAAGTACCTACGGACCTGATTCATTTATTGGAAGATTAGCCTCAATAATGCAAGGTAGTACTGATACAACCATATATATAATAAGCTTGTATTTTGCTAGTATAGGAGTAAAGAAAATAAGATATTCTCTAGTAGTGGGTCTACTTTCAGATTTAATAAGTATAATTTTATCAGTAGTTATTGTAACACTTATATTTGGTAATTGCTAAATATAAAATAATATGGTATTATACTACTTACTGGAGGAAAATATGGAAATAGTTCTAGATATTAAAAACTTAAAAATATATAGTGAAATAATAGATAAATATACTATCTATTATACTCTAGAAAGAACATCATACCCATACTACATACTAACTAAAATGGAAGTATATAAGGATAATGCTATCATGTTAAAAGTTAATACTAGTATAAATAATTATGATGGTCATACTATAGGAGCAGAGTATCAAAGTCTAATTATTACAACTCCAAATTCTCAAAGAATTATAAAATTAAATCTTAAAAATACTTTTATGGAGGACACTCTATCAGGAACTAAAGAAGAAATATCCTACTTTGAAGAAAATATCTTTAAAGAAAATATTTATATCTACTTTCGTAGTAAAAATAATAGTTTCAATATGCCAATAAGTGAGTCAAAAAAGAAGAGATTATTACCAATATTTAGGAAGAAAAAACTAGCTAAATATTAACTACTAGTTAATAAATAGGAATACCATAATTCCTATTTTTTTCTTATTTTATAAGGGGTTATAAATTTGCATTTGACAAGGGACCACAATTTATGGTAAGATATAAAACGTCCGCTAAAAAAATAATGAGGTGTAGAAGTGAAAAAACATAAAATGGAAATTGCAGCACTGACTCTTATCTTGGGAGTTTTATGTTATGCATTTTACGATAGCAATATTAAGGGGAGCGAACAGGAAATTGTTCTTACTAATGAATTATTCACTATGAGTGAGATTAAGAATAAAGAAGACATTACCATGGAAATGTTATCTATCCCTGGTGAAGAGTTAAAGAAAGAACAAGATAAAAAGAAAGAAGAAGAAAATAAAGAAGAAGTAAAAGAACAAAAGGCTGATGAAAAATTAATTAGTTTAGAGAATAGTGCTTATAGCATTAGTTTAGCGGTAGAAGAAGAAACTAATCCCTATAACGAAATAATTTCTAATCAGGTTGTAAACTATGCTCTTCAGTTCGTTGGAAATCCTTATGTTTATGGAGGTAATTCATTAACTAATGGAACTGATTGTTCGGGATTTACTAAATTAGTATTTGCAAATTATGGAGTATATCTTCCTAGAAGTGCTCCAGAGCAGGCTTATGCCGGAAGACATGTAAGTCTAGAGGATATTATGCCTGGTGATATAATAGTGTCTGGATATGATGGAGTAGTATGTCATGCCGCATTATATATTGGCGATGGGAAATTAGTACACGCACTAAATTCAAATGTTGGAATAGTAGTAACAAGTATGTATATAATGCCTATTATAGATGTTAGAAGAGTAGCTTAATTTGACAAGAATGATGAAATCTGCTATAATAGCGAATGTCTTTTTCAAAAAGACGGAAAGAAGTGAATGAAATGAAACCAAGTAAGCTCTTAGGAGTGTTAATGGCTTCAATATTAACTTTAGGAATTACTAGTGCCATAGTGTACTATAGTAACATTAATAAAAAGAATGAAATTGTATTAGCAGAGAATTTAATGGATCCTGCTACTATGAATAATAAAATGGTTGATAATGAGATTACTTCTGCTCCTGAAGTAGAAGTAAAGGAAGAAAGAATAGAAGTATATGAGGGTATGACCTATGATGAGTTAGTTGAAAAGTTAAATAGAACTTTATCTTCTGATTTAACAAATATGGGTTATGCTTATGCTACATATTCACTAGAACTTGGAGTAGATCCTTATCTAGCGGTGGCTATATCAATGCATGAGACAGGATGTACTTGGAACTGTTCTTATCTTTTAAAGGCATGTAATAATGTCGGAGGACAAAAGGGTGAAGGATGTGGTAGTTATAGAGCCTATGATACTCTTGAAGAAGGTATATATGGTTTTATAGCAAATATTAAAAATAAATATGTCGACTATGGTCTATATACTGCGGAAGAAATGAATCCTAAGTATGCTGAAGATCCTATGTGGGCATCTAAAGTTAATAATTATATTGAAAAAATAAGAAATAACTAGGAGTTTACTTCTAGTTATTTTATTTATTCCCTCTAAGTCATAGTCTTAGAGGGTATTTTGAGCCTGTAGTCTCAAAATAAAGTCTATTATATATAAGCCATATCTATATACTAAATATAATTTAATATAAAATTAGCAATTAGTATTGACAATTGCTAATTTAGTGCTATAATTATATATGTAAGATTTAGGAGATGCATACAATGAAAAAAAGAGAATTTAAGACAGAAAGTAAAAGAGTATTAGACCTAATGATAAATAGTATTTATACTAATAAAGAAATATTCTTAAGAGAATTAATTTCTAATGCTAGTGATGCTTTAGATAAATTATATTATTTATCATTAACTAATAAAGATATAAAAGTAAATAAAAGTGATTTAGAAATTAAGATAGACCTAGATAAAGATGCTAGAACACTTACTATTACTGATAATGGTTGTGGTATGACTGAAGATGAACTAGAAAATAATCTTGGTGTAATCGCAGAGTCAGGCTCACTTCATTTTAAAGAAGAAAATGATGGCAAAGATGATGTTAATATCATTGGTCAGTTTGGTGTAGGTTTCTACTCAGCCTTTATGGTAAGTGATAAAGTAGTTGTAGAGTCTAAGTCATATAAAGAAGAAGATTCACATATTTGGGAGAGTACTGGAGTAGATGGCTATACTATTTCTAAAGGTAAGAAAGAAACTACTGGTACTAAGATAACTCTATATCTAAAGAAAGATACTGAAGATTATAATTATAGTGATTTCTTAACTGAATATAAGATTAGAAGTATTATTAAGAAATATTCTGACTATATTAGTTATCCTATTAAAATGATGGTAGAGAACACTAGAAAGAAAGAAGATTCTGATGAATATGAAACATATACTGAAGAGGCTACTTTAAATAGTATGGTACCATTATGGAAGAAAGATAAAAAGAATATTAAGAATGAAGAATATAATAACTTTTATCAAGATAGATTCCATGATTATGAAGAACCTTTAAAAGTATTACATTTCAATATGGAAGGAAATGTTAATTTTACAGCATTACTATTTATACCAAGTCATGCTCCATATGACTTCTATAGCAAGGAATATGAAAAAGGTTTAGCCCTATATACTAATGGTGTATTAATAATGGATAAATGTAGTGATTTATTACCAGACTACTTTAGTTTTGTCAAGGGAGTTATTGATACTGAAGATATTCCTCTTAATATATCAAGAGAAACACTTCAAGATAATAAGAATATTAAGTTAATTGCTAAAAGCATTGAGTCAAAGATAAAGAAAGAATTATTATCTATGTTAAGTGATGAAAGAGATAAATATGAAGAGTTCTATAAAGCTTTTGGTATGGGTCTAAAGTTTGGTATTTATAATGACTATGGAATAAATAAAGATAAGTTATCTGATCTAGTTATGTTCTATTCATCTAATGATAAGAAATTAACTACTTTAAAAGAATACACTGAAAGAATGAAAGAGGGTCAAGAATCTATTTATTATGCCTGCGGTGAATCAGTAGATAAAATAGATATGATGCCTCAAGTAGAAAGTGTTAAAGATAAATATGAAGTATTATATTTAACTGAATATGTTGATGAGTTTACTATTATAACATTAGCAGAATACGAAGGTAAGAAATTTGTTAATGTATCTAGTGAAAATACTGATATTTCTACTGAAGAAGAAAAGAAGCATATAAATGAAATAAATGATAATAATAAAGATATGTTATCTAGTATGAAAGACTTATTAGGAGATTCTGTTAAAGAAGTAAAATTTACTAGTAAGTTAAAGAATCATCCTGTATGCTTAACTACTGAAGGAGAAGTATCTACTTCAATGGAAAAAGTAATTAACTCTATGCCTACTGGTGAAAAGATTAAGGCTAGTGAAGTATTAGAGATAAATTCTAATCATAAAATAGCGGATAAATTAAAAGAGTTATATAAAGATAACAAAGAAGAATTTGAGAAATACACAAAGGTTATTTACTTTGAAGCAAGATTAATTGAAGGATTACCTATCGATAATCCTACTGAAATGAGTAATCTTATGTGTGATATAATGGCAGATAAATAAAAATTAAGAAAGGAATGTGATTATTATGTTGCCAAGTAGATTATTTTTTGATGATAGTTTCTTCAAAGGAGAAGAAACTGTAAAGTGTGATGTTTTTGAGAAAGATGGTAAAATCTTTGTTGAGATGGAAGCACCAGGATATACAAAAGATGATATAAGTTTATCTATCGATAAAGGTGAATTATCAGTTACTTTCGAAAAAGAAAATGAGAAAGAAGAAAATAAAAAATACTTACATCGTGAAAGAAAGAGTTATAGCAAAGTGACTAGAACCTTCTATCTAGGAGATGTAAGTGAAGATGAGATAGATGCTAGTTTCAAGAATGGTGTTCTAGTAGTTAGTGCTCCTAAAAAGAAAGAAATTGAAACTAAGAAGACTATTAGTATAAAAGATCATGAATAATGGTCTTTTATTTTTGTGAAAAAAATACTTGAATAACAACAAGGATAATGCTATAATTATATTGTTGTTACTGCCCTGTAGCCAAGCGGTAAGGCATCAGACTCTGACTCTGACATGCGTTAGTTCGAATCTAACCAGGGCAACCAAATAAAAAAATAGCCCTTAAGTAAAGGGCTTTATTTAAATATTAGTTGCAACAATTATTTCTTCTACATCCGCAAGAACCATTACCCCAGAATAAAACAAAGAATATAATTAGAACAACTATAATTATCCAGTATCCACTATTGTTGTAACCATAACCATAGCCTGGATATCCATATCCGTACATAATACCATTCTCCTTTCATAGATATTATATTTATCTAAAGAAGAAGTGGGTATAATGTATACCTAATATAAATAATAAAAATAACTAAAGGATGTGATTTTATGACAAATAAAGATTTAGCAGATTTAATATTTCCTAATCTAGAACATGATGTAGATTATTATGAAAGTCTATATCCAGAAAGAGAATTAAAAGAAGGAGAAAAAGTAACGAGATTTGCTCCTAGTCCAACAGGGTATATGCATATTGGTAACTTTATGAGTGCTCTAGTAGATTATAGTATAGCTAAGAGTAGTAATGGTATTTTCTTTCTAAGAAATGAAGATACTGATAAAGCAAGAGAAGTATCAGATGCTGTTGATAAAATTATGGAAACCTTGTATAAGTATGGTATGATTCCTGATGAATATGAATATAAAGGTGAAATAGTAGGTAACTATGGACCATATATTCAAAGTGAAAGAAAAGAAATATATCATGCCTATATCAAGAAATTAATAGAAATGGGAAGAGCTTATCCATGTTTCTGTACTAGAGAAGAACTAGAAGACTTAAGAAAAAATCAAGAAGAAAAGAAGATGCGAACTGGATATTATGGAAGATTTGCTAGATGTAGAAATATAAATATTGAAACTGCAATCGAAAAAATAAAGAATGGCGAGCCATATGTCATAAGATTTAAGTCTATGGGTGATCCAGATAAAAGATTTGTTTTTGAGGACCTAGTAAAGGGAAGAATCGAATTTCCAGAAAATGATCAAGATGTTGTAATTATGAAATCGGATAACTTATTGCCAACATATCATTTTGCTCATCTAGTAGACGACCATTTGATGCATACTACTCATGTAGTAAGAGGAGAAGAATGGTTATCTTCTGTACCATTACACATTGAATTATTTAAATCATTTGGTTATAAAGCTCCAAAATATATACATATTCCATTAATACTAAAACAAGACGGAGAAACTAAAAGAAAAATAAGTAAGAGAAAAGATCCTGAAGCTTCAATGAGTTTCTATAGTGAAAAAGGTTATCCCGCTATTGCAGTAATAGAATCATTAATGACTATAGCTAACTCTAATTATGAAGAATGGCATAATGCTAATCCAGATAAGACTTTCTTAGATTTTACTTTCTCACCTAAAAAGATGTCTCCATCAGGAGCATTATATGATTTAGAGAAATTAAATAATATATCTAGAAATTATATTAGTAAAATGACTAAAGATGAAGTATATAATGAATTATCTAAATGGTCTAAAGAATATGATAAAGACTTCTATGAATTAATTACAAAATATGAAGAATATACAAAAAATATATTAAATATAGAAAGAGAACAAAAGAAACCTAGAAAAGATTATGCTAGTTTTAGTGAAGTAAAAGGACAAATATTCTATATGTATGATGAGTTATATAATCCTGATACTTATGAATGGGGTAGTATTACTGATAAAGAAGAAATAAGTACTATATTAAATACTTATATAGATAAATATTATGATGTAACTGATAAAGAAGTATGGTTTAATAATATTAAACTATTAACTGATAGTTTAGGCTATTGTAGTAATATGAAAGAATATAAAGAAAATCCAGATAATTATAAAGGATCAGTTGCTGATATTTCTACAGTACTAAGAGTGACTTTAACTAGTAAGAGTATGACTCCTGATTTATATGAAATAATGAAATTATTAGGAAAAGATAGAATTATTGAAAGAATAAATAATTTACTAAAGAAATAGTTTGATGCTATTTCTTTTTAAGCCTTATAAATAAGTCTTAAAAAGCATAAGTGAGCTTATAATCTCACTTATGAAAATTTATTTATTTTGTAAATACTTATTGTAAAATATAATTACTTATGGTATTATTTTATATGTAAGGTAATAGATATGATTTGCATATGGTTAACTATAGAGAAAATACCAAATAATTCGCAAATATCCGATACCAATTAATTTGCAAATCAATAGGAAAGGAGGCCCTTCTCATGAATAAAATAGCAATTAGAAACGTTAACTATTTGTTAATTAGGGGGGGGGGCTTGTAAGTCTATTAACCC
>CAKOMD010000018.1:0-17046 GCA_934096555.1 uncultured Bacilli bacterium
AGTATGCTTATATATAATATGATGAATGAGGTTAAGAGTATTGCTAGTGATATTAATAAGTCTTCTGAAGTAATACTAAATAGTAATAATTTAGAAGAAAATAGATTCTTTGCTAGAGAGATAATAGCCTCTAATAACAAGTTATATAGTATGGCTAATGATATATATAATATTGATGTTATTGATGATATTAATGTTAAAACTATTAAGAATAAATATAATATTAAATTATTACTTAAAGAAGTTATAAGTAAAAATAAAGAGTTATTTGAGAATAAAAATATTAGTTTTAGATTTAATATAGATAGTAATCTTCCTAATAGTTTATATGGTGATAGTATTAATTTAAAGAATGTACTAAATACTATTTTAGGTAATTCTTATAAGTATACTGATAAAGGATATGTAGAGTTATCTGTTAATGCTATATTTAAGAAAGATATAGTTAGATTAATTATAAAGATAGAAGATTCTGGTATTGGTATTAAGGCTGAAGATTTAGGAAGGTGTTTAAATAAAAATACTAAAGATCAAAATAGTTTATATGGAGCTAGAAAGACTATTAATATAATGGGTGGTAATTTGCTTATAAGTAGTGAATATAATAAAGGTACTATTGTTACTATTATACTAGATCAAAAGATATATACTAATAATAATAAAGATAATTATGATAATTATATTAATAATAAAAAGATATTAATTGTGGATGATAATAATTCTAGTATTAAGTTAATTGGTAAGATACTTGAAAAACATAATATATTATATGATAGTTCTAATTTGGGTAAAGATGCACTAGATAGAATTAGAAAAGGGGATAAATATGATTTGATATTATTAGATAGCGATATGCCATATTTATCTTGGAACGTGATAATGAAAAAATTAAAAGATATTAAAGGATTTAATATACCAGTAATAATACTTACTAAGAATGGTGGTATGAATAATATTAAAGAATATAAAGATATTGGTATTACTGACTATATATTAAAACCGATAGGTAAAGATAATTTAATGAATAAGATAAGCAAGTACTTAAAATAATGGTACTTGCTTTTGTCTTACTTTATGTTTGTAAAATAATGTAATATAGTGTATAATATTATCTGTGAGGAGAAATTTATGAAAATTGAAAAATTAAATAAAGATAATATTAAAGAATTTATAAGGGATATAGATGCTGCTGAAGAGATAGAACTTAATATTAATAAATTAGAATATTATGCCGTTAAAGAAGATGATATTTATTTACTTGCTTTTGAAATGCTTAGTGATGAAGATAAGATATCTATTAAGTATGTTAACAATAAAGTAAAAGAAGATAAGTTTTTAGATATTATTAATTATTTAAATAATATATTAGTAGTTAGAACTCATTTAATTATAGATTTATATAATGATAAATATATGGATGTATTAAGTAATAATTATAAATGTAAAGAAATATATGTTTCATTAATGAAGGATGATGTTACTGATAGTAATTCTAAATATAAAGAGGAACTTGCAGAGATTGATATGTATAATATTAGATATTTATCTTCAAAAAATGAGATAGTATGTAATTTAGTTAAACAAAATATTCAAGATGAGAGAATTATATTAGAACTTAATAGTAAATTTATTACTATGAATAGTAGTATTATTAGTTTTATTATTAATGAAAATATGATAGAACTATTTACTAAAGAACTTGGATATGATGTAGTATATAAGAGTTTTGTTATAGTTAAGGAATAGCCTTAGCTATTTTTTTGCCAAAATGTAAAATAAAAAATTGCCAAAATGTAAAATTGGAATTAAATTGATATATTATTTATATATTTTAGTGTAATTATATGGTATAATTTATAATGTATTAAACATTTAATATGGTGGTGGTAATTATGTATAAAAATAAAAAAATATTTATATTAGGAATGGCTAGAAGTGGTTATGAAGTAGCTAAATTACTTTCTAGTGATAATGAGATATTTATTACTGATATGAAAGAACAAGAAAAAGATAAAGTAGAAGAATTAGAAAAACTAGGCGTTACTATTAAGATATGTGATGATCCAATAGAATACTTAGATGATAGTTTTGATATTATGGTTAAAAATCCTGGTATTAAGTATACTCATCCTTGTGTAGTTAGGGCTAAAGAACTTGGTATACCAGTAATTAATGAAGTAGAAGTTGCTTATCATTATATTGATAAAAATGTTAAGATAATTGGTGTTACTGGTTCTAATGGCAAAACTACTACTACTAGTATTATATATGAAATAATGAAAAAGGCTTTTGGTGATAAAGTTATTTTAGCAGGTAATATTGGTACTCCTTTATGTCATTACGCTAAAGATATTAAAAAAGATAGTTACTTAGTTATGGAAATAAGTGATCATCAGTTATGTGATATGTATGATTTTAAGACTAATGTATCTGTTATGACTAATATATATGAATGTCATACTGATTTTCATGATAGTCATGAAAGATATGTTATGACTAAGAAGAAAATATTTAATAATCATAGTAAAGATGATATAGCTATTATTAATATGGATAATAGTGAAGAAATGGAACTTACTAGGGATATTGTTAGTACTAAAGAGTATTTTTCTTGTGATAATAATACTGATTGTTATTATAATGATGGTTTTATTTATTATAAAGATGAAAAATATATTGATACTAGTAAAATTATTTTGAAGGGTAATCATAATTATCAAAATATTATGTGTGCTATTCTTGCTACAAAAGTATATGGTGTTGATGATGAAATAATTAAAGATGTTGTTAGTACTTTTAGCGGGGTTGAGCATAGACTTGAGTATGTTGGTAATATTAATGGTAGAGAGGTATATAATGACTCTAAGAGTACTAATACTGAATCTACAGTTATAGCACTTAACTCTTTTGATAAGGATACTATTCTTATTATGGGTGGTACTGATAGAGGGCATTCTTTTGAAGAACTAAAAGAACCTATGAGACATACTAAGTTAGTTGTTACCTATGGCGAAACTAAAAATAGAATAAAGGAATTTTGTGATAGAATTAAAATTAAGTGTATAGTATGTGATAATTTAGTAGAGGCTACTGATATTAGTTATAATAATTCTAAAGAAGGAGATATTATACTTCTTAGTCCTGCTTGTGCTAGTTGGGATCAGTTTCCTAACTTTGAGACAAGAGGTAAATTATTTAAAGATACAATACTAAAATATAAGAAAAGTTTATTTCTAGAAAAGGGTAAACATATTTATATGATGGGTATTGGTGGTATTAGTATGAGTGGTATTGCTGATATACTGGTTAATATGGGATATAAAGTTAGTGGTAGTGATAGAATGGAATCTTCTGTTACTGATAAACTTACTAGTCAAGGTATTAAAGTGTTTATACCACAAAGTAAAGATAATATTACTAAAGATATAGATTTTATAGTATATACTGCCGCTATAAAAGATGATAATGAGGAAATGATTGAGGCTAAAAAGAATAATATTCCTATGATGGAAAGAGGAGAGTTTTTAGGAGAAATTACTAAATTATATTCTAATACTATAGGAGTTGCTGGTACTCATGGTAAGACTAGTACTACCTCAATGCTTTCTTGTATATTCTTAAAGAGCAATATGGATCCTACTATTCAAGTTGGTAGTATGCTTAAGAATATTAATGGTAACTATAGAGTAGGTAAGAGTGATACTTTGATTATTGAGGCTTGTGAATATTGTGATAGTTATCTTAACTTTAAACAAAAATCCGCTATTGTACTTAATATTGATAATGATCATTTGGATTATTTTAAAAACTTAGATAATATTAAGAAATCTTTTTATGAATATGTTAGTCATTTACCTAGTGATGGTTATTTAGTTATTAATAATGATGATAATAATAGTGGCCATTTAAAAGAACATACTAAGGCTAAAGTTATTACTTATGGTATTAATAATAAAGCTGATTATATGGCTGATAATATTAAATTTAATAAAGCTGGTTGTGGTATATTTGACGTTATTTATGATAATAAGAATTTAGGTACTATTGAACTTTCTGTACCGGGAAGACATAATATATCTAATGCTTTATCTACAGTGGCACTATCTATGGCTTATGGTATAGATTTTAATGATATTAAAGATGGCCTTAAAGATTATGAAGGAGCCGCAAGAAGAATGGAATATAAGGGTGAGTTCATGGGAGCTAAAGTATATGATGATTATGGACATCATCCTACTGAAATAGAGGCTACTGCAAGGGCTATTCATGGTATGGAACATAATGAAACTTGGGTTATATTTGAACCTCATACTTATTCAAGAGCTTATAAACATAAAGAAGCTTTTGCTAAAGTACTTAGTGACTTTGATCATATTATTATTACGGATATATATGCTGCAAGAGAAAGCAATACTTATGGTATTAAAGAAGAAGATATTGTCAAAGAAATAAAGAAATATGGTAAAGAAGCATTCCATATAAGTAATTATGATGATATTAAAACTTATTTATCTGAATATGTTAATAAGGGTGATTTAATTCTTACATTAGGAGCTGGTTTTGTTACTAAGCTTGCTGATTTGTTAGTAAATAAAGAAAATGAATGATATTATTTTTCATTCATTTTTTCTTTGAGGAATTTTTCAAACATAGTTAGTCCATATCTACTATTGTAATAATTGGGAAATTCATTTAAATGGGCTAAAGCTATTTTAGTAGTTAGTATTAAATTGTCGTTGGTTACATTGGTTTCAGGATTTATTGTTCCATGTTCTAATTCAATATTCATTCCGGTTAATAATTCTTCTTTTGTAAATTTATCAAATTTAATATTTAACTTATTTGACACTTCTAATACATCTTTTAATGTAAACATATTTATCACCAATTAATTATATGTTATTTATTTAGAAAGTAAATTAAAACTAATTGACTTTATATATATTATGTTGTATACTTTTATTAGTAATCATTACTAATAAGGAGAGAGATATGCGTAATACTAAACAAAGAGAATGTATATTAGATATAATTAATAATAGTTATGATCACTTGAATGCTTATCAAGTTTATGACAAGGCTAGAGAGATTATTTCTAATATTAGTTTGGGTACTGTATATCGTAATTTATCTTGGTTATGTGATAATAACAAAATTAGATTTTTTCTAGTAGATGGTACTTTTAGATATGATAGAAATGATATTCATGATCATTTTATATGTACTAAATGTGGTGATGTTATTGATATACCAAGAGATAAAAATATTAAAAAATATTTAGATGGTAATTTAGTAGTTGATTATGAAATAAAATATAAGGGCATTTGTGCTAAATGTCAAAGGGAGGAAAATTTATAATGGAATTAAAAGGAAGTCAAACTGAACAAAACTTAATGACTGCTTTTGCGGGCGAATCACAAGCTAGAAATAAATATACTTATTTTGCTTCAAAGGCTAGAAAAGATGGTTTTGAACAAATAGCAGATATATTTGAAGAGACTGCTAATAACGAGAAAGAACATGCTAAGATGTGGTTTAAGGAATTAAATGGTGGTGAAGTTCCTAGTACAATGGATAATCTTTTAGCGGCTGCTGAAGGAGAAAACTATGAATGGACTGATATGTATAAAGGCTTTGCTGAAACTGCTAGAGAAGAAGGATTTACTAGACTTGCTTATTTATTTGAAGAAGTTGCTAAGATTGAGAAAGAACATGAAGAAAGGTATAGAAAATTACTTGTTAATGTAAAAGATGGTTTAGTATTTTCTCGTGAAGGAGATAGAATATGGCAATGTAGAAATTGTGGTCATATTGTTATTGGAAAAGAAGCTCCTAAAGTATGTCCTGTATGTAATCATCCACAAAGTTATTTTGAGATTAAGAAAGAGAATTATTAATTTAATTCTTTTTTTGCATATTTACTTATATATTACATATTAATATAGTGTGATAGATATGAAGAATATTAATTATAAGAAACTTGCTATTTTTATAGCAATTCCTTTAGTACTTGGAGGTATAGTTGGTCTTATTACTATGAAGGGTACTTCTAGTTATGATGGACCTGTACCTAGATGGCTTTTTCCTGTAGTATGGAGTATATTATATATACTTATGGGTATATCTAGTTATATTATTAGTGATAATAAAAAGTTACTTAATATTTATAAGATTAACTTAATAGTTAATTTACTTTGGCCTATTATATTCTTTCTATTTAAACTTAAAGTATTGGCTTTCTTTTGGATACTTATATTAATTTTAATAGTAGGATATATGATATATAAGTTTTATCAAGAAAATAAATTATCTAGTTATTTATTGATACCTTATATATTATGGCTAATATTTGCTTCAGTACTTAATTTATTAGAACTTTAAATAGTTCTTTTTTTCTTGATATAAATATGGTAAAATATTATCTGAGGTAGTTGGTATGATTAAAGAAGTAAGAAGTAAAGGTAAAAGAATATATAAAAGCAATTTCTGGAAGGTAGTAGCAGTATGTTTTATTACTGCAATTATGACTGGTGGTTCTACTATATACTTAATAAGAAATGAATATAACTCTAATAGTGGTAATTTAATATATCAAAGTGGTATTTTGAAAAATAAGACTAATTCACAAATAATTAGTGATTTTATTAAGTCTGTTGATAAAACTAAAGATAAGGTTGATGATTATTTAAGCAGAACTACTAAAGGTATTATTGCTACTTTTGTTAATAATATTCATAGTTCTGATTCTTTTGTATTTGGTACTCTTAATGCTGTTAATGAACTTGTTTTTAAAAATAAGGTAACTTCTGGTATTATTATTTTTATTGGGGCTTTAATTAGATTTTTATATTGGTTTTTTGGTAGCAATGTAATTAAAGTTGGTGAATGTAGATTTTTCTTGGAAAATAGAAAATATAAGAAAACTAAGATGAAAAGATTAGTATTTGCTTATCAAGATAAAAAATATGTTAATATAGCAAAGGTAATGTTTAAGAAATATTTATATCAATTCTTATGGTCACTTACTATAATCGGCGGTGTTATTAAGCATTATTCTTATTATTTTGTTTCTTATATTATTGCGGAAAATCCAAATATGAAGTCAGGTGATGTAATTAGATTATCTAAAAATATGACTAAAGGTTATAAATGGAAGATGTTCTTACTTGATTTGAGTTTTATACCTTACTATATATTAGGTATATGTACATTTAATATATTTAATTTACTTGTTACTAATCCTTATAGTAGGTGTGCTTATACTGAATTATATATGGATATTAGAAGAAATTATATTACTAGTAAGATGGCTGGATATGAATACTTGATAAATGATTTTGATGGTCCTCTGTTGGATGAAGAATATCCTGAAAATATACAAAAGGAAAAAAAGAAAATTGGAAAAATTAAATATGATTTTTGGGAACTTTTATTATTATTTTTTGCTTTTGCCTTTATAGGCTATTTATGGGAAGTATTACTTCATTTGTTTAGTGATGGTGAGTTTGTTAATAGGGGTTCATTATATGGGCCTTGGCTTCCTATATATGGTGGAGGTGGAGTACTTACATTGGTTTTACTTAATAGGTATAGAGATAATCCTACTTTTGTCTTTTTTGCTTCAGTAGTACTATGTGGTATTGTTGAATATTTTAGTTCATTATATATGGAACTTATTTTTCATATGAGATGGTGGGATTATACTGGATATTTCTTTAATATTAACGGAAGAATATGTTTAGAAGGATTATTGTTCTTTGGTTTTGGTTGTACCGCTAGTATTTATTTTGTTACGCCATTTTTACTTGATTTATTCCATAAACTTGACAAGGCTTTTGTTAAATATTTAGCTATTATGCTAAGTGTATTAATACTTATTGATTTGAGTTTTTATTTAACTATTGGACCTAATAATGGTAATGGTATAACTTCTTATAAAGATTCAATAAATGATATAAATGTGTCAAATTTGACAAATTACTACAATTATATTGACAATTATTAGATACTGATGTATTATTAAATTGTACTATTTATGGTAGTACAATTTATGGCGGTGAAAAAAATGTTGAGAATACTAACTTATATTGTTATGGTAATAACCAGCTTTTATTTATTTTACTTCATGGTTATGGCCGTAGGAATATTTAAAAAGAAAAAAGAAAAAGTTTTAGTGGATAAAAAGAATAATTTTGCTGTTATAATCGCGGCAAGAAATGAAGAAGCAGTTATTGCTAATTTAGTTAAGAGCTTAAAAAAACAAAATTATCCTAAAGACCACTACGAAATATATGTTATTGTTAATAACTGTACTGATAATACTGAAGAAGAAGCTAGAAAAGCTGGAGCTAAAGTTATTATGTGTACTGAGAAAGTTAAATCTAAAGGTGAAGTACTTAAATTTACTTTTAATAAATTAAAAAAAGAAAAAGATATAGATGCTTATGTTATATTTGATGCAGATAATTTGGTACATAAAGATTTCTTAAATAAAATGAATGATAGTCTTAATATGGGATATTCTGTAGTACAAGGATTTAGAGATACTAAAAATATTAGTGATAATTGGCTTAGTTGTAGTTATGCTATTATGTATTATATTCAAAATTTATTTCTTAATGAATCAAGATATAATTTAGGTAAATCTTCATTTATTAATGGTACTGGCTTTGTTATAAAGAAAGAACTTATTGATAAATATGGTTATAATCCTAAGACAGTTACTGAAGATATTGAATTTGTTGCTATGTGCGCTATTAATGGTGAAAAGATAGCATTTAATAATGAAGCTATTACTTATGATGAACAAGTTAATAAATTTATTCCTTCTTTAAAACAAAGAAAAAGATGGTCTATAGGTACTATGGAGTGTTTGAGAGGATATTTTTCGGAGCTTATAAAGACCGGTTTTAAAAATAGAAGATTTGAATGTTTTGATATTATTATATTTTATTTATCAATTGTAATACATGTTATTGGTAATTTTGCCCCAATATTTGCTATATTAGGTTTATTTATTAATTTTAAAAAATTAACTACTGCTTATTTTATTAGTACTTTTGCGATATCTTTATGTTCTTATGTAGTAGGTGTTGTACTTAGAGCTTTATTATTAAAGAAATATAATAAGAGTGTTAAAGATAATATTGGAGGAATACTTTTCTTTGATATATTCTTATTAAGTTGGGCTCCAGTTAACTTTGTTTGCCTATTCTTAAAGAAATGTAATTGGGAAAGTATTAAACATGACAGAAATATTGATATAGAAGAAGTATAAGGACTAGAAATAGTCTTTTTTTTGTTTAGTGTAAAGAGAGAAAAAATTTATATGAAAATAATAAATTGTGTGTTATAATGATTATGATAGGTAGGTGTAATTAATATGAAAAAAATGAAGAAAATATTACTACTTGTGTTTATGTTAATATTTTTAGTAGGTTGTGGTAAGAATAAAAATGAACTTGTTATGGTTACTGAGGCTGGGTTTGCTCCTTATGAATATTATGATAATGGTGAAATAGTAGGAGTGGATGTAGATATTGCTAATGAAATCGCTAAAGAAATGGGTAAAAAATTAGTTGTTAAAGATGTAGCATTTGATTCGATTATTAATGAAGTAAAAACAGGTAAGGCTGATTTTGGGGCCGCTGGTATAAGTTATAGTGACGAGAGAGCAGAAGAAGTAGATTTTTCTGTTAATTATTCTGTTAGTAAACAAGTTGTTATTGTTAAAGAAAATAGTTCTATTACTAGTACTAAAAATATTGGTAATAAGAAAATAGCAGTACAACTTGGTAGTATAGCAGATACTTATGTTACAGATAATTATAAGTATGCAGAAATAGTTAGACAAAAGAAATATTTGGCTGCGATTGAAGACTTAAAAAGTGATAAAGTGGATGCTGTAGTTATGGATGAATTACCCGCTAAAGAGATAATTAATAGTAATAATGGATTAAAGATACTTGATGGTAGTCTTACTAATGATAGTTATGGTATGGTAGTTAAAAAGGGTAATAGTGAATTACTTAATGTAATTAATAAAGTTCTTAATAGATTGAAAGAAGAAGGTAAAATAGAAGAGTTTGTAATAAAACATACTTCGTAAGGAGGTACTAATGAATGGATATTTAAACTTTTTTAGTAAAATATTTGAATTTTTCGGTAATATTGGTAAATCTTTTTATAAGACAGTTATTTATGATAATAGATATGAATATATACTTGAAGGTTTATTTCATACAATAATTATTGCTTTATTTGCTGTTATTATTGGTATTGTTATAGGTATATTAGTATCACTTATTAGAAATAATTATGAAATTAATGGTAGAAATAAATTACTTTATAAAATAGCAAATCTTTATGTAAATATTATTAGAGGTACTCCTGTTATATTACAACTTATGATAATTTATTATGTTATTTTTAAGTCAGTTAATATTAATATTGTAATTGTAGGTATTATTGCTTTTGGTATTAATTCTGGGGCTTATGTTTCTGAGATTATAAGAGCTGGTATTAATTCTATACCAAAAGGACAAATGGAAGCAGGTTTTTCTTTAGGTCTTAGATATAGAACAGTAATGAGAGAAATTATATTACCTCAGGCTATTAGAAATATATTACCTGCACTTGGTAATGAGTTTATTACTTTACTTAAGGAAACTTCAGTAGGAGCTTATATTGGTATTGTTGAACTTACTAAGGCTTCAGATATTATTGCTTCAAGAACATATGATTATTTCTTTCCACTTATTATTATTGCAATAATATATTTGATTATGACTCTTGGTCTATCTAAATTAGTTAATGTAATGGAAAGGAGACTTAATCGTGTTAGAAGTTAAAAATGTAAAGAAAAATTTTGGTAAGCTTAATGTACTTAAGGGTATATCTTTTAATGTTAAAAAGGGAGAAGTTATATCAGTAATTGGTCCTTCAGGATGTGGTAAAAGTACTTTACTTAGATGTATTAATATGTTAGAAAAACCTAGTAGTGGTAAAATAATATTTGAAGGAATTGATATTACTAGTAAGAATACTGATTTACCTAAAGTAAGAGAAAAAATTGGTATGGTCTTTCAACAATTTAATTTATTTCCACATTTAACTGTACTTGATAATATTATTTTAGCTCCTGTTAAGCTTGGTATAATGGATAGGGATAGTGCTATAAAGAGAGCAGAAGAGCTTCTTAAAGAAACTAGTTTACTTGATAAGAAGGATAATTATCCGGAGGAGTTATCAGGAGGGCAAAAACAGAGAGTGGCTATTGTTAGATCACTTATTATGAATCCAGATATTATTCTATTTGATGAGCCCACTAGTGCACTAGATCCTGAAATGGTTGGAGATGTACTTGAGCTTATTAAAAACGTTGCTGATACTGGTATGACAATGATTGTAGTATCACATGAAATGAACTTTGTTAAGAAGTGTTCAAGTAGAGTATTATTTATAGATAATGGTAAAATAGCACTTGATGGAACTCCTAAAGAAGTGTTTAGTAATAAAGATAATGAAAGATTAAGAGAGTTTCTTAATAAAACAAATAATTAAGTTTATAGCCTTGTCTCTAGCGTATGGAGATGAGGTTTTTACATTGTCAAATAAAAATAATGAAAAGTTAATAAAATGATTTGTAAAAAATATGAAATGCTGTTATAATTATTATAGTAGGGAAACTACATAAGAAGGGAGAATATTAGTGGATAATGTTATTAATGTAAAAAGTGAAATTGGAACTTTAAAAAAAGTATTATTACATAGACCAGGGAATGAATTACTTAATTTAACTCCTGATACATTAAGTAGATTACTTTTTGATGATATTCCTTTTTTACCTGAAGCTCAAAAAGAGCATGATGAGTTTGCTCATATACTAAAAGATAATGGTATTGAGGTTGTTTATCTTGAAGATTTAATGGCTGAAGTACTAGAACTTGGAGATGATATTGAAAATAAATTTATTAGACAATTTATTTTTGAGGCTGGTATTAGAACTCCAAAATATAAGGAATTAGTTTTTGATTATTTAAAGAGTTTTGTTAATAAGAAAGAACTTGTTCTTAAAACTATGGAGGGTATTAAAATAGAAGAAATACCTAGAAAGAAGAGAGAAGTAGAAAAATCTTTAGTTGATTTAGTTAGTGATGAGTCTGAGTTTTTAGCGGATCCTATGCCTAATTTATATTTTACTAGAGATCCATTTGCTAGTGCAGGTAATGGTGTTATCTTAAATAAGATGTATTCTGTTACCAGAAATAGAGAAACTATATATGCTGAATATATATTTAATTATCATCCTGAATATAAAGGAAAGATTAATAAATATTATGATAGATATTTACCTTATCATATAGAGGGTGGAGATGTTCTTAACTTATCTAATCATGTTTTAGCAGTAGGTATATCACAAAGAACTGAGTCTGGTGCCATTGATGAACTTGCTAAGAATATGTTTAGAAATCCTGATTGTGAAATTGATACTATTTTAGCATTTAATATACCTGAATCTAGAGCATTTATGCACTTAGATACTGTATTTACACAAATTGATTATGATAAATTTACTTTCCATCCAGGTATTATGGATACTTTAGAGGTATTTGAAATTACTGAAGGAGATATTCCTGATAGTGATGAAGACTTGAATGTTAAAAAAGTTGAAGGTAGTCTTGAAGAGATACTTGAAAGATATCTTGGTAGAAAGGTTACTTTAATTCCTTGTGCTGGAGGAGAGAGAATATCTTCTGAAAGAGAACAATGGAATGATGGTACTAATACTTTATGTATTGCTCCGGGTGTTGTTGTTGTTTATGATAGAAATAATATTACTAACAATATATTAAGAGAACATGGTATTAAAGTACTTGAAATGAGTAGTGCTGAACTTTCTCGTGGTAGAGGTGGTCCTAGATGTATGAGTATGCCTTTAGTAAGAGAAGACTTAGATACTTTTGATAATGATGGTAATGAAAATGTTTATTTTACTAAGAGTGAAGATGTAAAAAAAGTAAATAGTAAAATTGATTTAAGAGGAAGAAACTTCTTAACATTACTTGATTATACTCCAGAAGAAATAAGATATTTACTTGATTTATCTAAGGATTTAAAGGATAAAAAACATAGGGGTATACCTCATAGATATTTAAATAATAAGAATATTGTATTATTATTTGAAAAGACCTCTACTAGAACAAGATGTTCATTTGAAGTTGCTGGACTTGACTTGGGTATGGGAGTTACTTACCTAGATCCAGGTAGTTCACAAATGGGTAAGAAAGAAAGTATCGAAGATACTGCTAGAGTATTAGGTAGAATGTATGATGGTATTGAATATAGAGGTTATGACCAATCAATAGTAGAAGAACTTGCTAGATGTGCTGGTGTACCTGTATGGAATGGTCTTACTACACAGTTTCATCCTACACAAATGTTAGCGGATGTTATGACTGTTGAAGAAAACTTTGGTCATTTAGAAGGTATTAAACTTGTATTTATGGGTGATGCTAGAAACAATGTTGCTAACTCACTTATGGTAGTTTGTGCTAAAATGGGTATGCACTTTGTAGCATGTGGTCCTAAAGAATTATGGCCTGATAAAGAACTTGTTAATAAATGTAAAGAAATAGCTAAAGAAACTAATGGAAGTATTGAAATGACTGAAGACGTTATGAAGGCTTCTAAAGGAGCAGATGTTATTTATACTGATGTTTGGGTTTCTATGGGTGAACCCGATGATGTATGGGCTGAGAGAATTAAATTATTAAGTCCATATCAAGTTAATATGAAAGTTATGGATAATGCTAATCCTAATGCTATATTCTTACACTGTCTTCCATCATTCCATGATTTAAAGACTACTATTGGTAAAGATATTAATGAGAAATTTGGTCTTAAAGAGATGGAAGTTACTGACGAAGTATTTACATCTTCTAAGTCAAAAGTATTTGAGGAAGCAGAAAATAGATTACATACTATTAAAGCTGTAGTATATGCCACAATGAGGGAAGATAATGAGTAGAATTGTCATTGCATTAGGTGGAAATGCTTTAGGTAAGACTCCTAGTGAACAACTTAGTCTTTTATCTAATGTGGCAAAAATTATTGTTGAACTTATTAAAGATGGTAATGAAATTGTTCTTACACATGGAAATGGTCCTCAGGTAGGACAAATAGCCCTTGCTATGGAGTATGCTTCAAATGGTGAAGCGGGAACTCCTAGTATGCCATTTCCTGAATGTGGAAGTATGAGTCAAGGTTATATAGGATACCATATGCAACAATCTATCTTAAATGAATTAGATAGACAAGGTATAAAAAAAGAATGTGTATCCTTGGTAACACAAGTTCTTGTGGATAGTAATGATAGTGCTTTTCAAAATCCAACTAAGCCTATTGGAATGTTCTATAGTAAGGAGAAAGCTATGGAAATTGAAAAAGAAAAGGGCTATGTATTTACTGAAGATGCAGGACGTGGTTATAGGAGAGTTGTACCTTCTCCAATTCCTAAGGAAATTATTGAGAAAGATTCTATTATAAGTCTTCTTGATAATGGTACTATTGTTATAGCGGTAGGTGGTGGTGGTATACCAGTAATTAATAGTGGCGATGGATTAAAAGGAGTAGAGGCTGTCATTGATAAAGATAGATCAGGTGCTTTACTAGCTAGAGAAATCAATGCTGATACTTTCTTAATACTAACTGCTGTTGATAAAGTATGCTTAAACTATAATACGGATAATGAAATAATGTTAGATTCACTTACGAAAGAAGAAGCGGAAAAGTATATAGAGGAAGGACAATTTGCTAAGGGAAGTATGCTTCCTAAGGTAGAGGCTTGTCTTGACTTTATTGGAGAATCTACTTTAAGAAAAGCAATTATTAGTTCACTATCTAAAGCTAAAGAAGCAATAGATGGAAAAACAGGTACAGTCATAAAGAGGAGGTAAGTATTAAAAATGGCTAAAAAAAGAAAAAAGGTACTTCTTTCGTCATTCTCTATTATCTTAATACTAATATTTGTTTTAGGAATAATATCACATTTATTACCTAATGCAAAATTTGTTGGTGAAGAAATAGTAAATGGAAGTGGTACTGTAGGTGCTAAATTATCACAAATATTAATGGCACCAATATTAGGCTTTGAAGATGCTATTGACATTGCAATTTTCATAATGATGCTAGGAGGTTTACTTAAGGTTATTGGTAAGACTGGTGCTTTAGAAGCAGGTATTAAAGCATTAGTTCAAAAATTAAAAGGAAGAGAAATATTATTAATTCCAATATTAATGTTTATATTCTCTGTTTGTGGAACAACTTATGGTATGCTTGAAGAAACAGTAGGATTTTATGCATTACTTGCTGCGACTATGATGGCCGCAGGTATGGATCCACTTGTTGGTTCTGCAGTTGTCTTATTAGGAGCAGGCTCAGGATGTTTAGGTTCTACAATCAATCCATTTGCTACTGGTGTTGCTATTAGTGCACTTCCTGATTCAATTAAGGCTAATCAAGGTGTAGTAATTCTAATTGCAGTATTCTTATGGCTTACTACTTATGCAATTTGTACTTTCTTCGTAGTAAGATATGCTAAGAAAGTAAAGAAAGACAAAGGTTCTACTTTCTTATCTCTAAGAGAACAAAAAGCTGCTGAAAAGAAATATGGTAGTTTTGAAGAACACGAAGAAAATAGCAAGAAAGAACAAGAAAAAGTTGTATTAACTGGTAAACAAAAAGTTACTTTAATATTATTTGGATTAACATTCCTTGTAATGATTATTGGATTTATCCCTTGGGGAGAATTTGGTGTAACTATATTTGATAAGTTTACTGGATGGCTTACTGGTGCATCACTTGGTAATTGGTGGTTCTATGAAGCTGCTTTATGGTTCTTAATAATGTCAATTGTTATTGCTATTATTAATAAATTTGGTGAAAAAGGTTTCGTTGATACATTTGTTGATGGCGCTGACGATATGATAGGTGTTATACTTATAATTGCAGTTGCTAGAGGTGCTAGTGTTCTTATGAAACAAACATATCTAGATAACTATATTATATATAATGCTGCGAATATATTATCTAAAGTACCACAAATGGCATTTATACCACTTAACTATATATTACATATAGTATTATCTATATTAGTTCCATCATCATCTGGACTTGCTACATTATCTACACCAATTATTGCTCCTTTAGCCGCACAACTTGGTTACAATGTAGAAGTTACCATTATGACTTTAGTATCTGCAAATGGATTAGTTAACTTAATTACTCCAACTTGTGGTGCTATTATGGGTGGACTTGCTCTTGCTAAAGTAGAATATTCTACTTGGTTTAGATGGGCATTAAAAGTAGTCTTAACTATTGCGGTAGCTAATATATTAATACTATGCTTATTCTCACTAGTATTACAAGTAGCTCATTAATTAATAAATATTTAATATAAAAGAATCTCATTATTTGAGATTTTTTTATATTAAATTCTAGTTTTTTTTCAATAATGATATTGATTAAAATATAAAACTATGGTATGATTTTATACGTAAGGTAGATAGATTTGATTTGTAGAATTTACTTAGAAGGTCCCAAGTAATTCGGTTTTCGATCCAGATTAATTCGAGAGTTTTCGATCCCAAATAATTCGCAAATCAACAACAAGAAAGGAGGCCCCTCTCATGAAAAAAATGATATTTAGAAACGTTAACTACAAGTTAATTAGGGGGGGGGTGTTTGATTTACATATCCTTATAAATAAAGACTTTACAAGCATTTCAAATATAAAGACTATAGAGAAAACTAATAGGAATATTAGGTTTTCTTTGTAGTCTTTTTTTGATGCAATGCAGGAAGGAGGAATTGTTGTGAATAAAAAATTACTATATAGTATATTAACAGTATTATTAATAGCTATAGTATCTGTAGGTATTACTTATGCATGGTTATCATGGAGTAGTAGTGTTAATATTGGGGGTACCAGTGAATGCTTTGATGTAAATTATGTTAAAGGACAAGATATAGGTAGTGATAGTAATC
>CAKOMD010000019.1:0-16564 GCA_934096555.1 uncultured Bacilli bacterium
ATTCATAGTTACATCTCTATTACAAGTACTATTCTTTTTTACTTCAATATCTTTTATTGTTCCTTCTTCTTTAGTTAATACTGGTACTATATCTACTCCATTAATTGTAGAACCACCTGCAAAGGTAACTGTCGGTGTACATACATTTAAATTAACTAAAGCATTAGTACTACTCTTCCATATATAATAAGCAAAAGTAGTACTTATAGATAACACTAGACTGCTTATTCCTATTATCATATATAATTTATATTTATTCATTATAATACCTCTTTTCTATAATACAAAAAAGACTATAAAGAAAGACTAATATTTCTATTAGTTCTCTTTATAGTCTTTATCTATAATTCCTTTATTTATATAGGTTAATAGACTTTCAAGCCCCCCCCCTAATTAACAAATAGTTAACGTTTTTAATTACTATTTTATTCATGAGAAGGACCTCCTTTTCTTTATTATTCCTCTTCAGTATTAGCCTCTCTTTTTACTAATACTTCTCTTGGTTTTGAACCATTTTGTGGTCCTATTATGCCTCTTTCTTCAAGTAAGTCTACTATTCTAGCAGCTCTATTATAGCCAATACGATACTTTCTTTGAATTAGAGAGGCTGATATTTTACCAAACTCCATAGCGAAATCTACAATATCGTTATATAATGGATCATCATATTCTTCTTTTGATTCATAGTCATCGTCATATTTACCAGCATCAGTTCCTTCGCCACCTCTTTCTTCTGTTATAGAGTGATCATAGTTAGCCTTCTGCTGTGATATTGTAAAGTCTACTATTTTTTGTAATTCTTCATCACTTACATAAGCACCTTGTATTCTTATTGGAACATTTTCTCCCATTGGTTTAAATAACATATCACCTTTACCTAATAGTTTTTCTGCTCCAGTTTGGTCTAGGATTGTTCTTGAATCTATTGATGATGATACGGCAAATGATATACGAGATGGTATATTAGCTTTTACAACACCGGTTATTACATCAGTAGATGGTCTTTGTGTAGCTACGATTAAGTGAATACCTGCTGCTCTAGCCATTTGAGTTATTCTCATTATTGAGTCTTCAACATCTTTAGCAGCTACAAGCATTAAATCTGCTAACTCATCTATTATAAATACAATATATGGCATCTTTACATAGTCTGTATTTGTTTCACACATCTTATTATAAGAACTTATATTCTTACACTTAGTATCTTCAAATACTTGGTATCTTCTTTCCATCTCTACTACAATATTTTTTAAAGCAATAGAGGCTTTCTTAGGATCTGTTACTACTGGAGTAAGCAAGTGTGGCACCCCATTATACATTGATAATTCTACTTTTTTAGGATCTACCATTACTAATTTTACTTCATCAGGTTTAGTTCTCATTAATATTGAGGCTATTATACAGTTAATACATACTGATTTACCACTACCAGTAGCACCTGCTATTAAAAGATGTGGTGTAGCATTTATTTCAGCCCACTTTACTGTACCCATGATATCTTTACCTAGTCCTACAGCAAGTAATGATTTATCACTTGGTTCTGGTAATTTACTTAGTACTTCTCTAAATGATACAGCACTATTTACTTTATTTGGTAATTCTATACCAATAGTACTTTTACCAGGTATTGGAGCCTGTATTCTTACATCTTTAGCAGCTAAATTTAAAGCTATTTCTTTTTGTATTGATAATAGTTTGTTAACTTTAGTACCTGCTTTTAACTCTAATTCATACTGAGTAACTGATGGTCCTATATGACACTCTTTTATCTTACCTGGTATTTCGAAATCGGCAAGTACTTTCTCTAAAGTAGTTATATTTTGTTTTACTGCTTCAATATTTTCTTTATCATTATTACTTTTTGATAATTTTAATAAGGTTAATGGTGGTAATTTGTAATTTACATTGATTACTGGTTTTTCTTCTTCAGTATCTTCTTTTGGCATTACACTTGCACTAGCAGTCTTTATTGGTATATCTGGTTCTACTGGTAATTCTTTTTCTTCTTTATCTGGGGTCTTATCTACAGTAGGAAGTATTATTCTACTATCAGTAGTCTCAGCATTTTCTTTCTCTTTATGTTCTTTCTTTTTGATCTTTGGTACTTTTATTTTCTTAATTAAATCAATAAGACTAGTATTGAATAATAATATTGTACCAATTACAATTAATGTAATAATAACTATCTTAGTACCATCTCTAAATAAACTAAAGAAAGCATAAGTAAAGATTGCTCCTATCATACCACCACCACTATTGGAAATAGCATAACTTATAGTATCTATTATACTACCAGTATTTCCTATATTATCAAAGGCTTTTAATAGATTATTAAATGTTTCGGTTATTATTTTTACTCCTTCTTGTGAATGTACTTCTATATATTTTAAGTGAAGTAATACTAAGAAAGATATTACTAGTATATAAAAGCCTATCCATCTTAAACTAAGTAAGTTAGGTGTTTTTCTTTTTACTATTAGATATCCCCCTAATATTAATATACCTAATAATAGAAATGGATATATATTACCTACTAGAAATACTGCAAATGATTTTATAAAATTACCCGCAGGACCGTAAGCTCCTATTCCTATAATTGCAGCTAGTATTAGTATTATACCTACTACTTCATTTGTATATTCAAATTTTTTCTTTTCACTATCTTTTTTAGTTTTTTTCTTTGCCACTTTATCAACCTTCTATCCATATTAATTATAACATTGCTAATATTAAAAGTAAAGTTTTTAATTGTTTTTTATACTAATTAATGGGTATTTAAATAGCCTTAGGTTTGTTTATACTATGTTCAAATAAATAAGAATAAATAGTTAAATAAAATTGTCGTAAGGAAGACCTTAGGCTTACTTACGCCTTTAGAGACTACAGGCTCTAAAGGAAAAGAAAAAGAAAACTATTTATTATAGTCTTCTATTGTTTTAGTTACCATTTCTTTTAAGTATTTAGTAGAATAAGTACAACCGCTGATAGTATCTAAATTATCAAGATTATTTTGATTATTCTTTATCTTATCTAAATAATTATTATCCTTTATCATAGCAGTATATGTCTCATTACTCTTTAATAATTCTATATTAGAAATACTACCACTAGTAAATACAATCTTTAATTTTAAACTATTTTTACCAGCATAACCTCTTCCCATTACTTCATAAGTTGTTATATTACCATTCTTTGTTTTAGATAATATACTAAAACTATCATCTGGTTCTTTATTTAATACCTTAGTACTTATTATTACTCCTAGTAGTAGGGCTATTATAGTACTTAGAATTATTAAGGATATTTTAATTATTTTTTTATTATATAGTTTTATACTTAAATAATTTATTAATATTGTTATTAAGTTAACTATTAATATTGATATTAATACTCCCTCTGGTAATGGAGTTAAATATCTAATAAACATGGTTATAATACCTAAGAATACGCCACTTATTAATTGGCCGGTATTAGTAATTGGAGTCGTTACTGGGTCGGTAGCCATGAAGACTGCTCCAAAAAGTAATCCTCCAGATAATATGTTAAATAGAATAAACCATAGTCCGATATCTTTTGTTATACATATTACTGAACTTATTAATACTACAGTTAATACATAGGATACTGGTATACGCCATTTAATTATTTTTTTATAGGTTAAGTAGATAAAACTTACTATACATAGTAGTGATGATGTTTCTCCGATGGCACCTGGTATATTACCAAAGAAGAAATTTAATAGACTACCAAATGGAGCTACTAATTTATCATAAGTAAGTACATAACTACCTGCGGTCATATTTGTTAGAGGTGTTGCACTACTTATGGTATCTACTTCATATGGATTTAAATAGCCTCCTACTAGAGATGAAAATATTATGGTTATGAAGAGGCTTCCAGCTAAGGCAGGATTTAGTTTGTTTTTACCAAAGCCTCCTGTTAATACTTTTGATAGAGAGGCTATTATACTACCTAGTATTACTAAGTATAATGGTGTATTTATGGATATTACTAGGCTTAAGAATACTCCTGGTATAATAGCATAGTCTTCGGTAAATAATTCATAAATACTTTTTTTATTCTTTCTAATTAGATAGTATAGGTATTCTGTTAATAAACCAGTAAGAGAAGCTACTACAGCAAATATTAGTGGTTTAAATACTAGGTATAAACTACCATAACCTTTTATTACTGGATATATACCATTTTTATATGTAGAGAATAATATAAAGAAAGATAATATTATTAAGATAGTATACATCATATCAGAAGTTTTATTTTTACTTTTTAGATAACTTCCATTTCTTACTTTGAATTCTCTCATTTATCATTCACCTTCTCTTTAGCGGCTTTTACAAATTCTCTTACTTCTATTTTTGAAGGACATATATAAGAACATAATCCACATTCTATGCATTCACCTGCTTTTAGGCATTCTAGTTCTTTGATATTACTGATATTTTTCATAATAAGAGCTGGGTATATTCCGGTAGGACATACTTCAAGACATTTACCACATGATATACATGGTAATGATCTAGTAAAATTATTTTCTATGACAAGTATGGCATTTATATCTTTAGTGATTATTAAGTCATCAGTTGGAATACTTTTTCCCATCATTGGACCACCAGCGATAAAAAGTGGATTCTTTAGTTTTTTATAACCCTCTAGTGAGGCTATTACTTCACTAGCGAGAGTACCTATTTTTACTTTGACATTAGTCTTTTTCTTTATACCTGGGCCAGTAATAGTAATTATTCTTTCGGTTAATGGTCTATTATATTTTAGCATTTCATAGATTGCATAAATGGTACTAACATTACTAACTAGTATACCTTTTTCAATTGGGTATTTATCGTACTCTATTCCAAGAGTATCTTTTACTACTAGTCTTTCCCAGCCATTTGGATAGGCATCTTTTACTAGTTTTAAACTTATATTAGGATAGGTACCAATATGTTTAGTAAAAGCATTTATTACTTTGGTACTATCCTCTTTTACGACAATGTAACTCTTCTTTAGACTCATGATAGTCATTATTTTATCGACAGCCTCAAGTATTTCTTCAGCACTATTTTTCATTAAGGCTTTATCGCAAGAAACAAAAGGTTCACATTCAACACCATTTACTAAAAGATATTTAGTGTTATCATTATCATATTTTAAAAAGGTAGGAAAATCACTTCCTCCTAGTCCTGTGATACCATTTTCTCTAAGAGCATTTATAAATTCTTCTCTAGTATATTCTTTTTTAGTTACTACCTTACTTTTTTCATACTTTTCCTTGAAGTCATTTTCTATTACGACACATTTAATCTTTTTACCATTATTAATTGTCTTAGTATCTCCTACTAGAGCGTAACCTGATACTGAGCTATGTATAGGAAAATTTATCTTTTCATTGATGGCAATTACCTGTCCTTTATGGACATAATCTCCACCTTTTACTAGATGCTTATACTCTACTCCATTTTTATTTTCAAGGGGTATATAAACTAATTCTGGTTTTAAATAATTATCTATTTTATATAAAACATCACTATCAATATGTACTCTCATTTCTATTCTCCTCTAGTATATAATAGCATAAAATGAAAAAAAAAGATAGTATTTCTACTATCTTGATGTCGGTTTTTTTATTTCTTGTGGTTCTCCAAATAATTTGGCATTAGCTTCATCATATATTGCTTGCATTTCTTCATATGATTTAGCTACACGCATTCTTATATAGTATTTAATACCATCATTGTATTCTGGAGTACCTAATTTATATCGTGTTTCTACTTTTGACTTCATATCATTAAGCATACGTTCTTTATTTTTTACTATTTTGTATACTGTTAAAATTAATTCTTTCATAGATACAATATACTCTAAATTTTGATTGTCTATTGTTTCGTAATGTTCATCATTATTTTTACCATATAACATGTTATTTACAAAAGTACGATAGCTTTTATTCTTGGCATTCTTGAATGAAGCAAGTTCTAATTCTAAGTCATAGGACATAAGTAGATAGTCTAACTCTGAATCTAAATCTTGAATATCATTTCTTACTGAATCGTATAATTGTGATATATAAGTTGAATATGGTTCTCTACTGTAAAATTCTTTGACATCCTTTGTTACATGGAAAAGGCCTTTCTTTTCAATATCAATATCTTTAAGCATATCTCTCATGTATTCGAATATTAGTAGTAATTGATAGTCAAACTTATCTTGTGCACGAATTTTTTTATTTTCTTTCTTGTTTTTAAAGTCTTCATATGTTACTTGTGCTTTAGCAGCATATGCTCTTTCTAACTCAACGTGAGTGAAGTCACTCTTTAAGTTAAATGTTTTTAATGCTTCGTCTATTGTTCTCATTTTCTTACCTCCAAAAAGCTAAATATGAAATAAATATTAAGTATATTATTGTTAATATTGTTCCATTTATAATGTCCTCTGTTTTTGATTTGTCTGGTATTCCTACCATCATGGCTACTAGTACGCCTCCTACTAGACCACCTATATGAGCCGCTAGGTCTATTCCTTCAGAGAAAAAGCCTATTAATAAATTTATTACTATTATTGGTATTACAGATCTTTTAATGGCATCTCCTAGATATGTACGGTAATGAATACCAAAATATAGAAGTGCTCCTAGTAAACCAAAGATAGCTCCTGATGCACCAGCGGATATTGTATTATGAGTAAAGGCTATTGACATTATACTTCCAAATATACCGCTAAGTACATATATTATTATATATTTTATTTTACCAAATAAACTTTCTACTTCTCTACCGACAACATATAGTGAATACATATTGCAGGCTAGATGCATTATTCCAATATGTAAAAACATACAGGTAAATAGTCTATAGTACTCACCCTCTTTTACTAGCACATCTAGATTAGCGCCATATTTTAATAGTGTTAAACTATTGGTACTACCACCAGAGAATACTTCCATCATTATGAATAGTACTATACATATGGCCATAATGATATAAGTAACTATTGGTACTTTATAAGAAAATATCTTTTCGGCCATTTTACTTCTACTTTCATTTTTCTTATTGATATTATCTGTTACTTTCATAAAATATTCTAATCCATCTTCTTTTCTATTTGTTTTTTCAACAATATCAGGAAAGGCACTTACTAATTTAGGATTATTTATATCTTTTTCTTTTTCTACTAATACATCATCTTTATTAAGTATTTTTTCATCTTCTATATCAGTATAGATACTAAGTACTTTTACTTTAAATGATAATGTTTTTCTTTTTACTTGTTTTACTATTCTTGATAGTTTAAACTTATCAAAATCTAATTGTTCTTTATTATGTATATGGTGAGATACTATTCTAACTATTTTATAATTATTATCTAGGTTCTCAAGCCATATTTCGTCATTAATTCCATGGATTATCATAGGCTTATAATTTTCTTCAGTAATAAAATAGTTAATTAAATTCATTATAAGTAAATCGTCACTTTTAATTATTATTTCATCCATAGCAAACCTCCATACATATATTATACTAAATTTTAGAAAATAAATAAAGTGTTTTCACATGATTGTTGTTTTTAAATATAATATAGAGAAAGGAGACTACTTTATGTATAATCGAAGAATGATAAGGCCTATGCCAATGAATGGTGATAGATTTGGCGGTGGATTTTTTGGTCCTTTTCTTTTAGGAGGCATAACTGGAGGTCTTTTAGCACCTGCTTTTTATCCTAGACCATATCCAGTTCCTTATAACCCATATCCACCATATCCAAATTATCCTGTATATTATTAAAACACCATTTGGTGTTTTTATTGATATTTTTATGATATTTTGGTATAATTAAAACATGAAAAAGTTTAATATGATTGATGAAGATTTTATTTGTGAAAATTGTGGTAAGAAAGTTACTAGGCTTGGATATACGGCGAGGGATCACTGTCCTTACTGTTTGTATTCTAAACACTTAGATATTAATCCTGGTGATAGAGAAAATACATGCATGGGATTAATGAAGCCTATTGGTATTGAAAAATTTAAAAACAGCTATAAGATTATTTATAGCTGTAATAAATGCCATGAATTACATAAGAATATTATGGCCAATGATGATAATTTTGATTTAATTATTGCATTATCTAAAAATGTTTAAAATAAACTTGGTAACAAATCTAATATTAGTACAAACACAAATAATATTACGATGATAAGAAGAGCTATTTTAAATTCTTTTGTAAGATTTAAATTTAGTTTCTTTTTTTTGGGCTGATTATCGGTTGTTACATAAGTTCTCTTGACATTAACGTTGTTTGAATCCTGTCTAATTGTATTATTATTTTGATCTATATTTATGCTGTTTTGATTATTGGCTGCTACTGCATTAATGTTTGGAGTAACATTACTATTGGGAAATGTATTACTTTGAACTGTATTTACTGATTTGATATTAACATCCATGGTATCATTAATATTTACAGTTGGGTTACTAATTGCAGTATTTAAATTACCAGTGGCCCTGTATGGTGTAACATTATCTATTTTTTTATCATCATTATAATTCATTTAAATACCTCCTTAAGATAGAAAAGATTTAGTTTAACTAAATCTTATAAATTCCAATTTCCATTATTTTGATTGTTAGGTACATTGTCGTTCATGACAAAGTTTGAACCGCCCTGTACTAAATTGCTATTGTAACCATTCATGGTATTTACAGGTTCTTGTGACATTTGATTCATGTTTGGCATTGTATTTGGCATAGTGTTTGGTATACCTCCCGGTATATTATTTGACATACTAGGAGTTTGAGCTAGTGGCTCTACGACTGGGGTACTTGGTATATTAGCATTTGGTATAACACTTGGTCCAGCCATTTGTGGCATAGCATTTGGTATTGAAGCAGGTGCTTGTTCACCCATTTGTGTCTTCCATACTGTATTCATTTCTGGAGCATGACTCTGTACCTGCTCTGACATGGGTACTGTATTTGGCATAACACTTGGTGTAGGCATACTTGGTACTTCTCTTGGCTCTGTAACCGGAGTTACTACACTACCCATTCCATTATTTGTATTATTAAATATTGGGGATGGTTCTACTGGCTTAGGTATTACTACTTCTCTAGGTTCAAATTTTGGTGTCTGATCTGAAGCAGGAATAAAGAATGAATCACTGCTACCAGTACTTGTTTCTTGATGATGTTCTCCTATACTAGGAGTAACATTACTAGGTGTACCTATTGTTTGATTAGGTACAACACTACTATAAGTGTTATAAGTATTTTCAAAACTATTATTAGTAGGAGCCACACTAATATTTGGCTCTATACTAGGATTAACATTTGAAGTCATATTATTCATACTTTCATTCATATTTGGCATCATGTTTATATTTTGATTCATATTTTGTGTCATACTGTTTGACATATTCATATCTTGATTACCTATCATGTTATTATTTTGCATATTATTGTTTATCATATTATCAGTGTTAGGATTCATCATATTATTATAATTTTGATTCATCATCATACCATTATTTATATCATTATATCCCATATTCATATTTTGACCCATAGTATTATAATTAGTATCTATACCTTGGTTTGCAATGCTTTGATCATTAGCTGGCATACCATTATTACTAGTTTCGCCTTTTTCTCTTAACTTTTTCTTCTTTTTAGTATCTGCTAGAAAGCCTACTACTGTAATTAATAGAATAACTAATACAATCAAAACCCACACATAATATTCTAATAAAAAATCTACTACCATTTGCATAATTTTTTCCTCCCTATTTACTCTAATATAAGAATATCATAAATAACTTAAAAAATCAATAATTAATCACTATCTATAATACTTTTATCTATAAAACTTATACTCTTCGTGGATAATTCTAATGATTCTTTATATTTACCTCTTCTAAATAATTCTTCTGCTTTAGTAAGAGCTATATCTATTTCTTCATAACTACTACGATATCTATTACCATAAACAATCATCTTTTCAGCCATATCTACTATTTTTATCATATCGTTTGTTTTGTTATATATTTTAAATACTAAGTCTCTTGCGGTATCTACTCTTATATTTAGTATTTTTATAACGATTGGTTTCTTATCTAATTCTTTTACTATCTCTCTTATTGCATCTTGTGCTTCAGTAAGTTCTATGTAATAACTACTTGGAATTACTGGTATTTTATAATCTTTTAGACGATATTTTGACTTCTTTAATAAGTCTTCTATAGTATTTAATTGCTCTCTTGCTCTTGTTTCATCATCTTTCATACTAGTAATTGATCTTAACTGATAATCTAAATCATCTTGTAATCTAGATAGTTTTAGTGATAAGCCATCTAATTCATCTACTAGTTTTGAATAGGCAAAGGTCTTCATTTTACCTTGATCTAATAGTATTTTATAATCTTTATTTATTTTTTCTAAATTTTTATTTAATAGACTAAATTTATTTATATCTTCATTTGATAAGTTATAATTGTATTTTATATCGTCTATTTGAAGATAGATATCTCTTACTACTTTATTGATGTTATCAATCTTATAACTTAATTCTTTGATATTTTGTTTGAATAAATCTTTGCATTCTTTTTCTTTATCAAAATCATTATATAAACTATTAAAGTAATCTACAAAGGTTTTTAATTCTATTATCGAATCATTCATCTCTAAGTTCTTTAGATTCTCAATAATTTTATTTATTTTATCTTTTATTTCTTTAATATTATATTCGACATTTAAATAGTCTAGTGGATAACCATCTCTTCGCATTCTATTGTAATATATTATAGTGTCCTCTATTTTATTTGGCATTACTACTGTAGCCATTAATACTATTGTAGGAACATCTGCGAGTAGTTTATCCATCTTTTTAATCTTTTCGTCTAGAAGAACTATTTTCTTTTCGACAGAAACATAATCATTGTTATCCATGGCTCTTTCAAATTCCGCAAATAGTTTGTCTATTCTACTAAACTCTTCTTCCATTGGTTCGGTGATTACGCCAAATTCTTTTTTAGTTCTCTCAAATTTATTTTGCTGCTCACGATATACTATTTTTAATTTAGTAATAAGAGTTCGATTTCTTTCTTCAGACTTTGTTATTAACTGAACTTCTTCAAGTAATTTATCAGTCTTTTTCTTTAGAACACGTAGTTCCATTTCAATATTAGCCATTTTTCTTATAGCTTGTTTATATTCTTTTCTGTCTATTAAAAAGTCAGCATCTGATATTGAATCAGTAATACTAGGTATTGCTTCATCTCTTATTTGTTTGAAAGTATTATCCCAATCTTCCATTTTTTCTTTTAGGTTATCTGTTTTTACTAATTCTTTAACCTTTGTTATCTCACTAAGTACTGGAACCCCAAGTAGGCTATTCTTTTCGACATCTAATTCTTCTATTTCTTTTTTATATTTTTTATTTTGATTACTTTTAATTATAACAATAGTAATAATTATAAGGATAACTGCCAATATAATAGCTGATATAGTGATTAAAAGGACACTATCCATATGTTACCACCTTTCCTACCTATAATCTATTTTACCACACTTTTAATTTTTTTAACATTATTTTTTAGAATAATTTTATTTTTTTTATTTTGTGTAAAAAAAAGATAGCTTCCGCTATCAATAATTTTATTTATAATACATATCTAGTAATGATAAAGTATAAGGCTGCTCCTAGTACTAGAAGGCCGAATATTAAGAAGAATATCTTTATTCCATTATGAGATTTTTCTTCAAATAATTTTCCATCTTCATCATCTTCGTCAAAGTCTTTTTTACTAAAATTAAATGATCCACTATAAAAGGTTTCTCCTTCTTTTATTTTCTTTATCATAGTAACTTCATCTTTGACAATAGGATCAGTTACTACTGTATTATCGTCACCTTTTAAATCTACGAGTATATCTAAAGGAAGTGAGTTGGTGTTACTTTCTTTTTTATCTTTATCTTCTTTTGGTACTTCTTCTGAAAGTTCCATAGCATCGTCAGCTTCAGGTATATCTGGAATGTTAGCATCTTCAAGATTAGTTAAAAAGTTAGTATTTATTTTAGGTTCTTCTTGATTAACTTCTGCATTCTTATTTATTTCATTTTTAGCATTTTCAAGTAGAACATTAATATCATATATTCTACTACTTTCTTTAGGCTCTTCTTTAGTTACTTCCCTTTTAGGAAGAGTAACTGTTCTACCTAAATCTTTGGCCTTTCTGTATTCGTCTCTACTGGAAACTATTTCTCTTAGGCCATTTATATCTATTTCATTGGAATTATCAGGTATTGGTAAATTATCTAGTTCAGATATTTCTGATGAAATATCTCTATAAAGTTTTTCATTTCTTTTAGTTCTATTAAATTCACTTAAATCTTCTTTATAATATTTTTCCATTCTACTTTCCATATTGCTCTACCTCTACTATTAATATAATAACATATTTTTTTGATAAATAAAAGATTTTATGTTGATTTTTTATTTGATTTTGATATAATTAAATAGAAAGAAGGTATGATTATGGAATTAAAAATTAATAAAGATAAATGTATTGGATGTGGACAATGTGTTAGTCTATGTGAAGATGTATTTGATTTTGATGATGATAATTTAGCTAAGGTTATTGAAACCCCAGTAGCAGAAGAACATGAAGAAGAAGCTACTACTGCCTTAGAATCTTGTCCAACAGGAGCTATCGAAGAAGAGTAATCTTCTTTTTTTATTTACTACTTAGATAAACTACTTCTACTGCTTCACCAAAAGCATTTTTTTCTTTTACTTTTCTGACTATTTTAATTATATTTCTATTAATAAGAGTATCTATTCTTTCTTGAAAACATGCATCCATAGCAAAGCCTGCTAATCTCTTACTTAGACATTCTCCTACTAGACTCCAATACCTTATCTCTTTATTTTGTTTTAATATATCTATTATCTTTTTATCTAGATAATTATATGAATATGATTTTATATTACTTTCAACTACTCTTATATCTTTGTTTTCTTTTACTAAAGTACTCCATATTTCTTTACAATAATTAATATCTTTATCATTTAATCTAATACTTTTCTTAGTTAATTCTTCTATTTCTTCTTTATTATAACTACTTAAATAATATTTATCACTTCTATATATATCACATAAGTAAATACTAATATTGTAACTGCTTAGATAATTTATTAAATATAGTACATTACAAACATCTTCATTATCTTTACTACTGTACCATATTCTAATACTACTATATTTGGTTATTATTTCTTTTAATTTAGTTAATTTATCATATACATTTATTTTTATCCATCCTATTTTTCTTTCTTTTTGTTTTTCTATATCTTTAATACTTCCAAAACATAATAAAAGACAAAAAGACACAATATTATTATTACTAAAAATATTAGTATCCTCAAGTACTTTTTTATCACTATCACTAATTGTTATTTCTAGCATAAAATAATCACCCATCTATAAAATACAATAAATATTTTTATTTGTCAAATTTCTAGTATATGCCCCCCTCTTCTATATGATAGATATGGCTGATATATTTATTTTAGGGCAATACTTTGGCTCAAATAAACACTATTAAGACTTAGAATAAGGCTTAATGTGAATATAAAGAAAAGAACCCTAAATAAGAGTTCTTAACTTATTATAAACTTAACACCATTTTTGGTATTTTGAATGTTAATGTCATAATTTAAGAATGTAAGTGTTTTCTTTACAATAGATAATCCTAAACCAAATACACCATTAACCCCCTTTTCAAAAGGAGAAAAGATATTATTTAATACATCTTTATCAATATTTGGTCCATCATTAAATAGGGTTATCTTATTATTTTTTATGGTTATCTTTATTTCTTTATTAGCATATCTAATAAAGTTATTTAATATATTATCTATAATTGCTTCCCACATCTCACTACTACCTTTAAAGATAGTATTTTTTTCATCGATATCTAAAGTGAATTTAACATCATTTCTTACTAAAGAGAATTTATCAACTGAATCAAAGACTACTTTACTGACATCACACCTTTCTTTTATAATATCTTTTTTGTCTTTGAAATAGTTTAATTTATTAAGGTACAATAAGGAGTGAACTTTACCTTCTAATTTTGATAACTGCTCTTTAGATACTTTTACGGCTTCTTTATCTGTTATTACACCATCTTCGAATGCTTCGATATAGGATTTCATTACTGTGATAGGAGTCTTAAAATCATGGGAAATGTTCTGGTACATTTGATTTTTATATTCTTCTTCTTCTTTCAAATATACACGCATTTTCTCCAAGGCTACCTCAAGGGTAGATATTTCATCTTCATAATCATATTTTATCTTATGATTATAGTTATCGTTATTTAAGTTATCTATTTTTTCTTTTAATTTTTTTATTCTATTAACTAAGCTATTAGACCATATTAGGATAACCATTGATACTATTATAAAGGTTATACCTACTACAAGAAGGATTATTTTGAATATTGACATACGCATATCATTTATGTAACTACTACCAGTAAGTGCTATTTTCTTAGTATTATTTGAAGTAATAGTACTATAATAATATACTTTCTTGTTATAGAGAAATTTTCCTTCTTCTTTATTTATTTTACTTAGAATTTCTTTAGGAGAATCTAATCCTATTACTTTATTTAAGTTATTTGATATAAATATATTTTCATTATTTACATATATATAGGCTACTTCACTATTTATTTTACTATTCTCTGGGCTATCTAATATATTTAAAGATTCACCAAGATAGTTATATAGATTATCTTCGTATATCGGTAATAGGTTTCTAGGTAATATTATTCCTAGTGATATTATCATTATTGCCACTATTACTATGCAAATAAATAGTAATTGCTCTGTTAAATTGGGCTTTCTCATAATAATCTATACCCATAGCCATATATTGTATTTATATCTAACTCTGGCATTTTCTTTCTTAGTCTTCTGACTAGGTCATCTACTACTCTATCGGTACCGAAATAGTTTTCTCCCCAAATGTTGTTTAGAATATCATCCCTTGAGAAGGACTTATTTATATTGGTAACGAACATATAGAGTAAATCAAACTCTAAAGTAGTTAGGTTTATGCTTTCTTCTTTGTGAAGTACCATTCTTTTTTCTAAGTCTATTGTATAATCTTTATAGGTAAGTTTTTGTTTTTCTTTGGAGTAGACTCTTTTTATGATGTTGCCCACTCTAAGTACTAGTTCTTTAGGGGAATATGGTTTAGCTATATAGTCATCACTTCCTAATTCTAAACCAATTATTTTATCTAGATCTTTGTCTCTAGCGGATGTAAATATTACTGGTACATCGGGATTCTCCTCACGGATTTTCTTTATAATGTCATATCCACTGATGGTATCTCCAAGCATTATATCTAATATCCATAAATCTACATCTTTACTTATATTATTTATGGTGCTTTCTCCATCATAATAGGATACTACATTATAGCCTTCTTTTTCTAGATATGTTCTTATTAGATTATTCAAATCTTTTTCATCCTCTACTAGTGCTATTGTTTTCATATGTATCACTTCCTAAATATAGTATAACACAAAATTAATATTTTTTCTTATCTAATCATCTATCACCTCTCTTCATGATTTAATTATATTATTTTTATTTGGGTGAATTATCAAATAAATGTGGTAAATTATGGGAAGTAATAATATAATGTATTGGTGAATGATATATGGAATATAAAAGAATTACTTTAGATTATAAGAGTTTAGAGCCCTATATTGATGATAGAACACTAGATCTTCATTATAATGCTCATTATAGAAATTATACTGATAAGTTAAACAAATATTTAAATGATATTAATTATGATTATAAAGACTCTCCTGAATACCTAGCTAAGCATATTGATATATTACCTATGGAGAATAGAGATGAGATACTATTTAATCTAGGAGGATATTTAAATCATAATTTATATTTTTATAATTTGACTAATAAGAAGAAAGATATACCTATAGAATTTCTTAATCTAATTAATAAATATTTTGGATCTTTTTCTTTATTTAAAGAGGAATTTATTGATATGGCTATGGAAGTTAAAGGTAGTGGATATACTTTTTTAGTAATGGATAAGAATAATAAACTTAGAATTATTAATACTTCTAATCAGGATACTCCTTATTATTATGGTTTTACTCCTATTATGACTATTGATGTATGGGAACATGCTTATTATTTAAAGTATACTTATTTAAGAAAGAAATACTTAGAGAATATTTTTGATATTATTGATTTTGATAAAGTATATAAATTATATTTGGATAATATTGTATAATCACTCTATAGCCTAAGGTCTATAGAGTGTTGTTGTTAGCCTGTAGTCTAACAACAATATATCTACATATCTATTATATATAAGAGAGATGTAGATATTTAGTATTAGTTTAATATATATTCTCTAGTTAGTATTCTTTTATCACTAGAGTATTCTATATAGTAATGATTATCTCTTTTAGATATAATAATACCTATAGTTTTATCTTGATT
>CAKOMD010000020.1:0-14314 GCA_934096555.1 uncultured Bacilli bacterium
ATACATATTACCTATTTCTTCAGTATAGATAGTATCCTCTCCTACAAAAATCATTTGTATTTTTTCATAAATTTTGTCTTGATTATGATTAAAAATATAAGTATTCATAAAACCCTCCTATTTTGTTTTTTTATCTAAGGCTAGTACCATGTTCTTTCACCTTTACTAGTGTAGACTCGTCCACATATAAAGTACCATCAGTATTTGGAATATTTCCTTTTAAGAAATATTTTTTCACTTTCCTATCAAGTTCTTCATCTTCTATACCATCTAAAAGATTATAAAACCACATAACATAATTTCTCATATTTTCATAGCCATTATCTTTATCTCCTGGATAAAAATATTCATTATCTACATCATTATATTGTACTACAGCATTTTCTTTATAAATAGTATCTTCACCATTTAAATGTCTTTCCATTATCGTACAGTAATATCTAGGCATATATAGAACAGGCTTAGTCCCCATCATCTTCACTCTCCTTATTAATATATACTTTATCCTTTTCTCTTAAGTAGCAGATATCTTTATATTCGCAGAAGCTACAGCTTACATTTTCGCCGTTTATTACCTTTGGATTAATTTCAAAGTCAGCCTCTAATATATTATCTATTGCTTTATCTATTAACTTATCAGTATTACTTAGCATGTCATCTATCTCTTCTTCAGAAAGTACCTTACTATAAGTACTAAATCCCTTACTGGTAGTCTTCATACCCTTAATTAATTTAGAATCATTATAAGTAGTATCAAACTTAGATAATATATTTTCTTCATCTATAGAATAGCCTTCAAGTCTTAAATTATTTTCTCTTGCAGTATCATAGTCTTTACTATTATCTAAAGTAGTATTAAATAATTTCTGAAGATAAAAGCCTACTACTTTAACATTCTTAAGTTCCATCTTACTAGATAAATATAAATATATTGGTAGTTGTAGTCCTAAACCATATTCCATATTCTTAAGATTAATATTAGTGCTTCCTGTCTTATAATCAACGACTACAAGATATGTAATATCATCTTCTTCTTTATATAGTACTTTATCTATCTTACCCATAAAAGTAACTTTAATATTTTTATCTTTATTTACATAGACTTCTTTTTCTTTCATATTCTTATCAAAAGTACTATAAGTATATTGTTTTCTTATGGTAGTTATAATAAACTCTAATTCTTCTTTAATATTACTAAGAAAGAATAATTCTCTTTTACTAAACTCTCTCTCATTACTTATATATTCATCAAAGACATTACTAAAATTAAAATCTATATCATCCATATGTAATAGTACGTAGTGGCAGACATTACCTATTAATATAGCAAAATCATCTTTAATTATATTTATCTTTAATATATTATTTAAATAATACTTAAACTTACATTTATAATAGTTATCTAAGGCTGTATAAGAAAGTAATAGTTTATTATTTAAATATTTATATAATTTATTTTTATCTACACTATGATATTTATTATCATACTGCATATATGATATATCATAATTAGAGGATAATAAATCTATATCTTTATCTTCTATATTATATTTAACTAAATTATCTAACTTCATAGCTAAGAAGATTTTATTCATCATATTAGAATTAGTATACTTAGTTTTATAATTATCTATAATATTTATATCATTAATTAGATCACATCTAGTATAATTACCACTATTATCAAATAGTTTATAACTAATAGTAAGATTCTTTATATTGTTAATTTTCTTTATTATTTCTATCTTCTTATTTATATTTAATTCTATACTAGTATCATAACCTAATATAACTTTTTCTTTATCATTAAAATATTCATTATCTTTATATAATACTATATTTTCTTTATTATATCCTAAATAAAATACATAGTCATCATCATCAAAATAATCATTAATACTAACTATTTTAATACCAGTATTATCTTCATTTAGATAAGTATTTTTTAAGTCATTAACAATTAATTCTTTTACTTCTTCTTTATTATCAATAAAACTATATTTATTAATTACTTTAACTATCTTTTCTTTAATACTAGTATCATTAATACTATCTATTTCTTCATTAATATTATTTAAATTATTTAATATATTTTTTACTTCTTTAATAGAATATATACTTCTATTTTTTACTGATATTGGTATATTATATATTTTAAATAATCTATATATAGATTCTTTATATTCATTAGATATTATTAGTTTTATCTTACTTATATTAATATTCTTACTAATTAGATTACATATATTATCTATAACAAATAAGACTTCATCATCTATATAATTAAATTCATATATATCTTTTATAGCAGAATCTTTATATTCATAAGCTATTACTTTATAATTATAATTATCTAGAATACTTTTATAATATTTATTAATATAATCATAACCATATATATATATTTCTTTATCTTTAAGATATTCTTTAAATAAATTATCATATATAAGTAGATTATTACTATCTAAGTAATCTTTTATTTCTTTTAATTTAGTCATTTTATTATTATTTAGTTTATCACTTATATAATATAAATTATCTAAATATACTAAAGCTGTACTATAGTTATAATTATATTCTTTCATTAAATTATATATTGTTTTTTCATCATAATCAAATGTTACTCTTTTAACGAAAGTATCTATACTCATAAACTTGATATTATAGTTATAATATTTTATTCTGGATAATTCTATTATCTTATTTTTTATATTATTTGGTACCAATACTATATATTCTTTCACAAGATCACCTAGATATATTATTGCATAAAACTAAAGAAAAGTAAACCCTACCCTAGTTATTTTATTATGTTCACTATAAGCCTTATTTTGTAAGTCTTATTAGTGTTATTTTGAGTCTGTAGTCTCAAAATAATATATCTACATATCTATTATATATAAGCATAATTTATATATTTAAATTTTTTTTAATTAGTAGTTTATTGTAAATATAATAAAAAGCTGATAGCCACTATGGAGACATACAATGTCTTACCATCTTACAGCATATCCGCTTTCTGTAGATAATATATTACAATTCAATTATTCTTCAAGTGATAATATTTGATTAATATTACTATATGTCATAGTAACTAATACTTTGTTAATAGAAGGATCATCTATTTTAAATAGTTCTGTATAATCTATAGTGATAGTCTTAGTATCTTCATTTATCTCTATTGTGACATAATTATCAGAAGTATTATTAAGTACTAAAGTAGATAATTTTACTTTATATACATTACCATCTTTAGTAGAGTCCTTTATTAATTCTTTGATAAAATTAATATTCATAAACTTATAATTTATATAAGGATATACTTCTTCACTTGTGGATAATATATAATTTCCTTTATCATCTAATGAATAATATTTATTATTCATAACATAATAGTATTCTTCTTTATCGTTATCTTTTACTTTAATATTTTCATTTAGTCCTAGTTTTCTTCCATGATAATTATATTTATTATTATCTTTTTCTATATTTATATCATATTCATAATTATCTTTTAGAGTATAAATAAAACTATTATCATTTACATTATCATTATGTGGTAGTTTAGAGTTTTGATAGCCTAGTACTCTAGCAAAGATAATTACTCCGACAAAGAAGATAAGATATAGACATAGTTTAATTTTGGCTCTACCTCTTTTATCTTTCCACATTTCTTTTAATTTATCAAGTTTACTAGGGTCTTTTGTTATTTCTTCTCTTTCTTTACTCATTAAATATACCTCCGATAAAGTTTTCTTTCTTTATACCGTTGATAAAGTCTTTTACATCACATCTATTCTTTCCTTCTAGTTTGATATTCTTTAGTATTATATCATAATCTTTTGTACTAACTACTATTCCATTTTTATTTATATCAGTAATAGTACCTGGTTTTTCTTTAGAGATATTATTTGTTTTTTCTGATAAATATATTTTCATTCTTTTATTATTTAATATAGCATAGGCTCCTGGTATACTAGATAATCCTCTTATTTTATTATGAATATTACTTACACTATCATTAAAGTTAATTAGTTCTTCTTCTTTAGTTATATTTAGTCCGTAAGTTACTTCTTCTTCATTTTGCTTTATTCTATTATTAGTACCATTTAAGATACTTGGTAATGTATCTATAAGTAAATCTCTACCTAATATAGATAATTTATAATATAGATCATCTAATATCATATTATCATCTATATTTATACTACTTTGACTAATTATATCGCCACTATCCATTCTTTTATCCATATACATGATAGTTACTCCTGCTTCTTTATCTCCATTAATTATAGCATGATGGATAGGAGCTCCTCCTCTCAACTTAGGAAGTAAAGAGCCATGAACATTAATACAGCCATACTTAGGATAGTCTAGTATTTCACTTGGTATTATTTGGCCGTAGGCGGCTGTTATAATAATATCTGGTTTCTTATCTAATATATATTGATATTCTTCTCTTATCTTGATAGGCTGATATACTTCAATATTATTTTTAATAGCTAGTTCTTTGCAAGGGGAATATATTATATTACCTTTTCTATCTTTTTCTTTATCTGGTTGTGATACAACCATTATTACATTATATTTGTTTATTAATTCTTCTAATATTGGTACTGCAAAAGATGGTGTACCCATAAATATTATTTTTATATCTTTATTTGTCACTTTATATCACCAATCTAATTATATAGTATTTTATTTTATTTTTCAACTATTTTATGCACTTTAATCCTAAGGTATTAAAGTGTTATTATTAGCCTATTGTCTAATAATAATGTATCTACATACCTATTATATATAAGCTATATCTATATATTAAAAGAAAGATATTAGTTATACCTCTTTAATTATTTTTTTATAAGTTAGTTACAATTCCAATTGGTTAAGTATTACTAACCAGTTTGCTACTGTTTTTTAGTTTATATAACCTTTTTTGGGATTTGAAGGCTTATAGTAAACAATTACCTTTGTTAAGTCAGGAAAAGTATTTGAACGACTTTCATACTTTTTCTTTACGAAATAATTTTTGCCATCTACTTCATATTTATATGTTACAACTATTGTTTCAATCGTTTGATGGTCTTTTTCATAATGACCATATTTATAATCAAAGGATTTACCTTCTACATACCAACCATTTTTCTTGGCTCTTTTAATGAATCTTTTTTTTGTATTAATACTTGCAAGGATAAAAAGTAAAATAACAAGTATTATTAACCAAAAGTATTTAAAAGCAAATTGAATTACATCCATATTAGTTATACCTTTCTAATTATTTTTTCATTTTCTTTTTAACTAAATTATATACATCATTATGTATATCTTCAATACTACGCATATTAGTACCATCAGTACATTCAATAAAATCCCAATTATATTTCTTAGCAATATATATTGAAGTATCAGATACTTTTTTCATAAATTCTAAATCTCTTTCATGAATATCGTTCTTTACGCCATCATTATCTTTTCTTTTGTCTTTTAGACTTCTTGCAACTTCAAATGGAGCATGAAGAAAAATTACTAAGTCAGGTTCTGGTATACCAAGTTTATGATGCTCATAGTCATAAACATAATCAATGAATTTTTCTCTTTCTTTGTCGTCTTCAATACTTGAAGATTGATATATTAAAGAAGAAGTAGTATATCTATCTAATACTATTAGATTACCTTTGTCATATTCGCTTTTTAATCCTGTAATCCAAGTAATAGCTCTATCTTGTGCATATAGACTATTTACAAAGTAAGGTGATAATTCTGAATGATTACCATAATTACCTTTAAGATATTCTTCTACCGGTCTACCTTGATATGTTCCATAACTAGGAAAATGGTGTGATGTAATATTATATTCTTTATCATTAAGTAGTCTATCTATAAGTAATTTATATTGTGTACTCTTTCCTACACCATCACAAGATCCTTCAATAACTATTAATTTACCCATTATATCATCTTCTTTCTTGTATAAACTTTTCTTTCATAAGGAACAATTTCATCCATATGATTAGCTATTTTAAAACTATCCCACTGTCTAAAATCCACATATGGAAAATAAGCATCCGCGATAAATTCTTTATATATTTCAGTTAAATACATAGTGTCTACATAAGGTAAAAGTTCTTTGTATACTTTTGCTCCTCCAACAACCATAAATTCTTCAGAACTGTCTTCAACCATTTCTAATAATCCTTCAAGATTGTTGTAGCAGGTAACATCAACATATCTATCAAGTTCTGCACTACTTAGTACTATTGGATTTCTTCCTTTCAAAGCATTTATTGGCATACTTTCAAATGTTTTTCTACCCATAATAATATTTTTACCCATTGTCATTTCTTTATAAAAAGCTAAATCTTCAGGTATATACCATAAAAGTTTATTATTAAATCCTATTTCATTATTATAGCCAACCGCAGCAATTAAACTTAAGTTTTTCATATACATTCCCCCTATTGTGCTATAGGCATTGATATCTTGCCCATATGCTTATATTTTACTAATTTAACATCCTTTAATTCCTTAGAATTATCAAAATCTAAAAAGTCAGTAACATCTTTATTAAGAATAAGTTCTGGAGTAGTCGGATTTAATATCATATCGATTATTCTATTATCAGTATCTAAATCCTTATATTCTGAGCTTTCTTTATTCAAATATCGCATTTGAAGTAAATTACCTCTTTCCTCGCGAAGCAATTCCAATTCACTCTTACCATTTAAATATTCATATGTCTCTGCCCTTCTAAGTTGTTCTCTGATACCATCTAATTGATTCATATAAATATGTGGTTCATTAATTGAATAAGATACAAAACCTGGTTCTAAATCTGTTACTTGAGCGATCATTTTTAATAATGTTGCATACTGTGTTACATTAAATGGAAGGCCTAATGGTACATCACAGCTTCTTTGATGTACTTCTAAGTTTAATGTATCCTTATATACATTCCATTCAGTACTCCAAACGCAAGATGGAAGTACTGCGGTTCTTAAGAATTCATTTTGCCATAAACTAAAAACTTTTCTTCTAGCAGTAGGACAGTTTTTAATAGAGTTAATTAAAGCCCTTGCCATATCATATCTTTTAGTAATATAACCATAAGCAGTACCTATAGTACCAGCATACTCTTTACCATACCATTTAGCGGTCTTAATATTTTTACCAGGTATTCTACTTTTCGCAGTCATTGCTTTGCCTGCGTCATTATACTTAGGCTCAAAAGCAGTATATTCACCAAATGGATCACTAATTGGAACGCTAAGCGGATCCATAACTGTTACTTCTCTATCTGGATCATATTCAGTAACTGAAGATCCTTGCTCATATATTCTATATATACCATCATCATCTATCATCCATTCATTCCATATTTTAACTCCTCTATCTTGTAACCAACTTACATCATTAGAGCATACTTGCCATATCCATAACATTTCTAATATAGCATTTTTATAAAATGTTTGTTTAGTAGATAAAATAGGATATTCCTTTCTTAAATCAAACTTAAAATAATGCTCTGGTAATTTAACAGTGTTAATACCAGTTCTATTTTCAACTTCTTCCCCTTCATGTAATATTCTCTTTAATAATTTAATATATTCTTCGTCAAAATAAGTCATTAACGCCACTCCTATCATACTTCTAAACTAATAATATCATACTCTAAATAATAAATCAACATTGTTTACTTTTAGTTTACAATTATAACGCATACTTGCATAGAAAAAAACAGACTAAATTAGCCTGTTTATCATATGTAATTCTTAAAATACTTCACTATGACTTCCAATATTTACTAATAAAAGGATTAATTCGTTTTCGTTGTACTTGTATATTAGTAACCAATCAGGATCAATGTGGCACTCAAAGCAATCAATATAGTATTTATCATTAACAAGTTTATGATTTTTAAATTTTTGCTCCAATTTTTCCATATTTGCTAGCTTGTCAACAATATCTAATAATTTATCAATATCTTTTCCTTGCTTTAATGATTTTTTTAAACCTTTTTTAAATTGGTTAGAATACTGAACATCATATTTATAGTTATTCATTATCTGATAGTAATGCTTTCTTTAAGTCTTTTCTATTGGTATAACGTGGATAATCATTTGGATGTGATATCATTTCTTTTACTTCTTCAACTGCTTTTAACATTTCTTCATTCGGTTTATTGTTTACGATTTCAAATGGTATGCCATCTCTTTTTATTACCTGTTTTAAAAATATGTTAATTGCAGTACTCATACTTAAGCCTAAGTTATTTAAAATATCTGTGGCTTGTTTTTTGGTATCACTATCAACTTGAATATTTATAGCACTGGTTAAATTTGCCATAGTATCATCTCCCAATGTTAATTTTAGCACAATAAGTAGTAAAAGTCAATGCATTTACTACAATATTACTACATATATTATATGTGCAAAGTGAATTTTTATACACAAAAACAGACTAAATTAGCCTGTTTATTTATTCTACTGTTACAGATTTAGCTAAGTTTCTAGGTTTATCAATATCACAACCTTTTAATTTAGCTATATTATAAGCAAGTAATTGCATAGGTATTATTGCCATTAATGGATTTAAAACCTCATTGTAATCATCTAATAATATTTTATACTTAGAAAAATCATCATCTTTAATATTAGTAATAGTTACAATACTAGCTCCACGTGACTCTACTTCTTTTAGATTACTAATAGTCTTTTCACTAATCTCTTTATCAGTAACTACTGCAATTACTCCAAAGTCTTTATCTATTAGCGATATACTACCGTGTTTTAGTTCTCCTGCTTGAAAAGCCTCACTATGGATATAAGATATTTCTTTTAATTTAAGACTACCTTCCATAGCTAAATAGTAGTCTATTAATCTTCCTAAATAAAATACACTTGTTTTATTAGCTAATATTTTAGATATTTCTTCATAATCATATTCATTTATATACTTAGTAAATATATTAGGAAGTAGTTTTAAACTATTTATAGTTTCTTCTTCAACACTGCTACCTTTAATAGCTAAGAATAATAGTATTAATACTTGAGCTAGATATGCTTTAGTGGTAGCTACTGCTATTTCTATACCAGCCTCTGTATATATAACATATTTAGCCTCTCTTGCTATTGAAGATTCATGTCTATTTACGATAGCTAAAGTATCAATATTATTCTCTTTAGCTAGTTTTAATGATGCCAATGTATCAGCAGTTTCACCTGACTGTGATATTAGTATAACTAAAGTATCTTTATCGAAGAAATTAGTTTGATATCTATATTCTGAAGCAAAGTATACATTAACTCTAATATTAGCAAATTTCTCAATATAGTACTTACCTAGTTGTCCTGCAAAAGCAGCACTACCACAGGCAACAATATCTATATTTTTATACTTCTTTATATCAAAGATATCTTTTACTTTATTATTTTCAGTATATAAGTTAAGTAACTTTTTAACTAGTTCTGGTTCTTCGTTAATTTCTTTTAACATAAAATGATCATAACCATTTTTACTAATAGTCTCTTTTTCAGAAGAAAACTCTTTAATTTCTTTCTGAATTTCTCTTCCTTCTCTATCATAGTATTTAACACTATCTTTAGTTAAATATACGACATCATAATTATCAAGTACTACATACTTATTTGTTATATGTACAATAGCGGGTATATCACTAGCTAAAACATTCTCATTATTACCAATACCAACGATTAAAGGACTATCTTTCCTAATACCAAAGATAACATCTTTATAATCATCATTTATAATATTAAAAGCATAACTACCTTTAAAGATATGAGTAATTTTATTTAACACTTTAATCATATCTTTTTCTTCATTATAAATATCATCTATAACCGCAGTAGCTACCTCTGTATCAGTACCCGTCTTAAATATATATCCTTTCTTTAATAATTTTTTCTTAAGTTCGTCATAGTTTTCAATAATACCATTATGTACTAGTGTTATTTTACCTTGTCTATGTGGATGAGCATTAATATCATTAGCAACTCCATGAGTAGCCCATCTAGTATGAGATATTCCAATATTAGTATCCTCATTATAATTTATATTTTCTTCAAGATTCTTAATAGGACCTGCCTTCTTAATTATCTTAATTTCATTATCTTTAACATAAGCAATACCAGCCGAATCATAGCCTCTATATTCCAGTGATTTCAAACCAGTAAGTATTTTATTTATAGCTTTTTTATCTCCTGCATAACCAACGATGCCACACATATTATTAACCTCCTCTTATATATGATTATTATCTTGTTACAATCTTAATTTTGTTTTTTATAATAATCTAATGAGCATATACACCCAATGTAGTATCCGCCGAAAGTTCGATAACTACATACCTCGTTAACTATTTTTAGTCTGGCGCTAGTCTATATTTTTACTCCCTTCTACAATATAAACTTTATAACATTATATCAGAATAAAAGAAAAGTGTAAACATCAATAGTTATTATTAACTTTCAGTTTACACTTTATTATCTTCAAAAAAACTAAGTAAATTAGGATATCTAACTAACTTTTTAGTAACACTACCAGTTAGATCATCTATATCAGGATTAAATAAATCCATCATTTTATCTATACTTCCATAAATATATCTACTTGCTAAAATACCATATAAAGCATTTCTATAAGCCCCTTTAAAACAAATACACATTTCTTTTTTATTTTTCTTTATTAACTCATTATAATCTAAATCACATCTTTTATAATTATCAAAATCTATTACCTTAATACCATTTATGCCAAATATTATATTACTAAAATTCATATCACCTATTAATATATTATTCTCTGATAATATTACAATATCATTATATATTCTATTAAAACTATCTATAATATATTCTGTTTGAACACTAAGTATATCATCAATATATGGTTTATAATATTCCATAGTATAACTAATTATTTGTTCTCTATTTGGATCAAACATATAATCATATAGTTTAACAAAAGCTTCTAGATCTAAATTTTTCATAGTATCAAAAATCCATCTATCAATAACATGATCTTTAACAGCTTCCAGTGTATAATCCATATATACTTTCTCACATATCATATTATCAATATTCTTAACGCTAGCATGAGTACCCCACATTATTTTATCATTATATAAATTCTGCATTATCTACTCCATTTATTATTTAACTTTTCTTAATTTACGTTGTTCTCCTTTATCTAAAGGTAATCCCCAAAGTACTCTTTCATCAAAAGAAAGATTTTTCTTTGTCTCCTCTAGAATCATTTCAGTATTATCTGAAATAATAGGAATATCACCATATGCTAGTTTACCTTGCACAGTAGTTAGGAATTTCAACAATGGATAATTAGTTTCAGAATAATATTCGTTTAATAGCTTATTATATCTATTGTTAAAAAATCTCTTGATCCTATTTGAAGAAAGATCATCTAAAGCTAAAATATTTTTTATCTTTTTACTGCTATTTATATTTGCTTCTCTTTCAATAGAAAATAAATCATGATTGTTTTCATATAAGCCAGGATATACATCTACTGCAATAGTACCAATTTCAAGTAACTTTCTTTCAAAGTCATCTTCAGGTAAAATATTAATTTTCTTACTTTGAAGAACATGTTCTAATTCATGAAAAATAACTTCAATTACTCCCAAACATATAAATAAACTTTTATCTAAAAATATTTTATTTCTATTATACATATAAGCAGGATAAAGATTGATATACTGAAGTGCAATCATATCAGCATTAAATCTTAACATTTTTCTTTCATAAGCATAAGAAGCTAAAGATAAACTTTGATAATCATAGTCAACATTCATAATATAACCCGCGATTACATCGTCTACTACTATATTTAAAATAGTATCAATAAATTTATTGTCTGGCAATTTATTACTAAAAGCATAGTTATATATAACATTTAATATATCTTCGTACATATTAGCCTCCTTATTATTTATCTTCTATTCCATCATATTCATTAGTAGTAATAGGTAATCCTAATATAATTCTATCATTTAAAGAAAGATTTTTCTTACTTTTTCTTAATATTTTTTTAGTATTTTTTTTGTTTATTAAAATATTTTCATAATAAAGTTCGCTATTAGTAGAGGTAACATATCCAAGTAATGGGAAATTATCATTTGAATAATAATCTTTTTTATAAGAATTACATCTTTTGATATAAATGCTACTTAAAGAATTTGCTGTATCACTATCTAATTTTAACATTTCAATAATACTGGAATTACTTCTAATTACAGCCATTCTCTCTATAGGAAATATATCATGATTTTTCTTATATAAACCTTGATTTATTGATAACATATAAATACTATCTTTAATTAAAGCAACTTCTAAATTATTTTTATCAGTAGTTTTTACTAGTTTAACTTGTTTTACATGTTCTAATTCATGTAAAATAGTATAAATAGTTTCATAACAAGTAAGTTCATATCTCTCTAATAATTTTAATTCATTTAAATTATAAATACTAGTAGATCTTTTTAATCTATCATCAATACTTTTAATAATATTATCTATATCAAACTTTAATACTTTAGAAATAAAACTATAAGATGCTATATAATTATAATTATATTCTATATTACTAATAAAAGAATTTAATTCATAGTATTCAATAACAATATTTACTACTTCATTTATAAAATCTTTATCTGGTATTTTATAATTAAAAGTATATGTATATATAATATTTAATAATTTTTCGTACATAGAATCCTCCAAGTATTTAATATACTACCACAAAAGTTCTAAATAGTAAAGAAAAAACACCTATATAAGTGTTTATTTCTTTATAATATATTATTCACTATAAGCCTTATTCTAAGTCTTATTAGTGTTATTCTTAGCCTAATTCTTAGGCTAAGAATAATGTATCTACATACCTATTATATATAAGCCATAGCTATATACTTAAATATTATACAGATAACTGATATGGATTGTCAGAAGTTCCATCTCCTGAACCTAGTGCTAGATCGGAAGTTAGATAAAGGGTTGAAGCAACCCCATTCACATTCCACGCATTGTTCGAGTTACTGGAATTAGGGGTACTAGTTTTATATAAAATCACCCTATATTAAACACCAAACTAGTGTTAATACCTAAATCCATTTTTATTCTTTCGCCTTTAGGCGAATATCTATCTTCTCTTGGCGACTTTCGCCGCCCTTGCCCCTAACAGACTTCGCCTGTTTGAGGGGCCTCTTACCAAGTTCTTCCTACCAAAGTTATCTCAAATTAACTGCTTACGCACTTAATTTGTATGGTTTACTACTTGAGCCATCCCCTGACTCTATTCCTAGTTCAGAACTTAGATAAAGGACTGGAGTCACCTCACACGCATAAGTTGCTTCTATACCATTCACAAAACCCGACTTGTTCGCATACGTTGCATGGCCTGAATAGTGGGAAGAAGGGGTTAATAGCCATCCACAACTAGAAGTACCTAAAATTGCTTTCATCCAATTATTTGAGGTACAAGTACTATTATCGTAATCGTATAGTGTTTTATCTTTACACTGATTTAAATCTGCCGCATATCCATAATCTGATGGATATGCTAGTGCTATCTTACCTGTCCAAGTTGTTGGTCTTCCTGTATATACTGTAGTTCCTCTTTCATAAGTATATATTTGATTTGAATATATTCGATTGGTATTATATCCACCTAAATTCCATATTACTTCAGCAATCATATTTCTTGTTGTATCATTTTTTATTCCTGTACTTGTAAAATTGCAATCTACTGTCTTATTACTTTGTCCGATAAAACAAGTACCACTTTTGCTATTCCAATATAGGCTTTGGCCATTACCATTGTCATTAATATCTACCGTATAATAATCACTTGGATTTAAGAGTTTCATTAGTCTTGCTGTTGTCCAATCATTTTTACCCTGTACTGATTCTGCTCCTGTCAATTCATTCTTGTTGTCCCATGCATATGTTCCTATTTGACTACCTCTTATTAGTTTTAATTTGCCATTAAATACTCCTATTATTCGCCATGTTTCACATGTACTAGATGTTTGATTACTATAGTCAGAACAATTAAAGTATATATAGTTATTTGGACTTGCTCCATAATATCTAATGTTGCCACCATCTATACCTGTTGAAGTACCACCTAGTCTATCATTCATAAGTGATACTGAAGGTGCTGTGTTATAAGTAATACTATTATTTGTTACTGTTTTCTTTTCTGCATTATTATATAAATATCTTATATATTGAACCATATTGGTTGGTACTGGCGGTGTAACTTTAGTACTTGTACCTG
>CAKOMD010000021.1:0-8550 GCA_934096555.1 uncultured Bacilli bacterium
TATAAATACTTTAGCGTAAAATTAAGTATTTTAAAACTCGAACCGTTTATAGTTCGAGTTTGATATCAATCTGGTGCCATAACGGTGAATTGAACACCGATTAAAGCCTTACCATGGCCTCGTAATACCATTATACTATTATGGCAGAGAATTAATATTCTATTTAAAGAATATTAATTTTACTAATACTACTATACCAAGTAATACTCTATAAAAAGCAAATACTGAAAAGTCATGCTTCTTAATATAATTAAGTAAGAACTTAATAGCAAGTACACCTGTAGCAAATGATACTATAATACCTATAATTACTTCTTTGGTTAATGCTAGATCAGTTACCTTTAATATTGTAGCACCACATATTACTGGTACTGACAATAGAAAAGTAAACTTAGTAATAGCTTCTTTTGATATACCTTGAAGTCTACCTGCTAGAATAGTAGTTCCACTTCTTGAAAAGCCTGGTATAACTGCGAATGCTTGTGATATACCTACTATTATAGCTTGTTTTAAAGTTATATCTTCAAACTTAGTTTCTTTCTTGTAATGACGACTAGCCCATTTATCTCCAATAAAAATAAGTAAGCCCATTACTGCAAGACAAGTGGCAATTATCCATATTTTACCTCTTATAACGTTTTCAATAACATCATCAAGTAGGAATCCTGCAATAGCGGCTGGAATAGTAGCTACCACTAAATACCAGAACATCTTACCATTAGTACTTTTCTTTTTAGTACAAACATCTTTGATAGCTCCAACAAATAGATTCCACCAGTCTTTAAAGAATAATACTAGTACAGCCATCATGGTACCAAAGTGAAGAGCTACATCAAAAGCAAGTCCTGATTCCTCCCATCCAAATAGATAAGGAAAGATTATTAAGTGAGCAGATGATGATATAGGTAAGAATTCCGCAATCCCCTGAATAATTCCTAATATAATCGCTCTAAATATAGTCATATTATCTCCTAGTTATTTTCTTTTAATACTTCAATAGCTTTTCTCATAGCTAAATCATATTTTAAAACTTCTAATGAGTTATTAAATTCTTTTAATAAATCTTCTTCAGTCATCTTATAATCTTCAGCCATTTTCTTTAATTCAGCCTTAGCATCTTTTTCAGATATTTCAATCTTTTCAGCTTTAACAATAGCTTCAAGTAAATAACGATACTTAACTCTAGTTTCAGCTTCTTTCTTCATATCTTCTTTTACTTTTTCTTTAGTTACTTTAGCATATGCAAAGTATAATTCTTCATCAATTCCTTGCATTTTTAATCTATTAGTAAACTCTTTATACATTCTTTCTACTTCAGCATCTACTATTTCTTCATCTAAATCAATAGTCATATTCTTACTAGCGGCTTCAAGTAAATCATCAATATATTTATTTTCAGCATCGTGTTCTTTTTGCGTTTTAATTTCTTCTTCAACTACTTTATTTAACTCTTCTTTGTTAGTTACACCTTCCATATCTAAATCTTTAAAGAATTCTTCATCTAATTCAGGTATAACTCTCTTCTTAATATCGTGAACAGTAACGTTAAATACTACCTTTTGTCCTGCTAAATCTTTAGCCATATAATCTTCTGGGAAAGAAAGTTCAATATCCTTGTTCTCTTCTTTCTTCATTCCAACTACTCCTTCTTCAAATCCAGGAATAAATGAATGACTACCAATTTCTAGAGAGTATCCTTCAGCAGATCCACCATCGAATGCTTCATTATCTTTAAAACCTTTGAAGTCTATAATAGCGGTATCTCCTTCTTCTACTGCTCCATCTTTACTTACAAGTTCAGCATATCTATCAAGAATATGTCCAACTTCGTGTTCAACTTCTTCTTTTGTTACTTTTACTTTTTCTTTCTTTACTTTTAATCCTTTATATTCTCCTAATTTTACTTCTGGATCAAGAATAAAAGTAATCTTGAATTCTAATTCTTCGTCATTAGCTTTTTCTATTTCTAATTTAGGTTCTACTACTGGTATTAATTTTTCTTTAACAATAGTTTCACCATATTTAGCATCTACTATTTTTTCCATAGCTTCGCTAATAATATCTCCTGTACCATATTTCTTTTCAAATACACTTCTAGGTACTTTACCTTGTCTAAAACCATCTACTTTTGCTTTTTTTACTATTTTAGCAAATGCTTCATCTTTAGCCTTAGTCCATTCTTCTCCGCTTACTTTATAGTTTACTATTTTTTTCATCCTATTTACCTCCCTAACAAATTTCAACTATTTCTACTTCATATTCTCCGTTTGGAGATGCAACTTTTCTTATTTCTCCTGCTTTAGCATTCATAATAGCCATAGCTATAGGACTTTCGTTAGATATCTTGTTATTAGAAGGATCTGCTTCTTTAGAACCTACTATTCTATATTCTTCGATATCATCATCATCTACATATTTTATTTTTACTGTAGTACCAAGTGATACTTTATCAGTACTTCCCTTCTTAATTATATGAGCATTCTCCATAATCTTTTCTAATTCTTGGATTCTTCCTTCTACTTGTGCTTGTTCTGCTCTAGCAGCGTCATAGTCGGCATTCTCAGATAAGTCTCCAAGAGCTCTAGCTTCCTTTAATGCTTTTATTACTTCGGGTCTTCTTACATTCTTAAGTTCGTTTAATTCTTCTTCTAACTCAAGAAAACCCTCATCTGTTAAATATACTTTATTATCTTTCATTTTTATCACCTCAATTAATTTTCTTTTTTACAATTCAAAATTGTACTAAAATTTAGTACTTTTGTCAAGCATATTTTTACTTTTAATATTATATTCATTTTCTTTTAAATATTTCTTATTTTTTTATCACTATAAGCCTTATTCTAAGTCTTATTAGTGTTCTTTTTAGCCTATAGTCTAAAAAGAAAATCTATTATATATAAGCTGTTACTAATTACCTATATATCTTTGATAGTTAGTCTATTTTTATTCTTATCATATCGTCTTTATATACTTTTTTATCTAACTTAAATCTTAGTATTTCTTCGGGATGTCTTCCTACATTTACTTTATTACCATCATTATCATATATATCAGGAACAATAAAACTAAATGTTTCTATATTGGGTCCAAATACTTCTACTTTATCTCCAGTCTTGAAATAGTTTCTCTCGGTAATAGTAACTATTTTATTTTCTTCGTCATAATCAGTTACTATACCTAAGAAATCTTGATTAGATACTTCGTTTCTTCCTAAGTAGTATTGTTCATTAACACTAGGTAACTTATCCCAGAACTGAACTGTAGCCTCTCTATTAGCTACTCTATTTAGTATTCTAATATAATGTTCTAGTCTTTCGTCTGATAATTTATTTTTATAGTAGTCATCTATAATACCTCTATAAGTATTAATAACTGTGGCTACATAATAATTACTACGCATTCTTCCTTCTACTTTAAGAGAAGTAATACCAATATCAATCATTTCTTTTATTCTACTAGCCATCATTAAATCTTTAGAGGAGGCTGTAAATTTAGTAGGGCTTTCTATCCTGTTCATATTTTTATCATATAAGTCGCTTTCCCATCTACATATTTGAGCGCAGCCACCTCTATTGGCATCTCTATTAGTAAAATAATTAGATAGTACACATCTACCTGAATATGAAGAACACATGGCTCCGTGAACAAAAGTTTCTACTTCTACTCCTGTTCTATCTATTATTTCTTTTATTTCACTCTTTGATAGTTCTCTTGCTAAAACTACTCTTTCTACTCCAAGCGACTTCCAAAAGTCTACTGCTTCATAGTTTAAAGTAGAGGCTTGGGTAGATATATGAATCTTTAAATCAATATTATTATCATTTACTACATCAATAATTAAGGGATCACTAACTATAATAGCATCTACTTCATATTCACTAAGTTTCTTTAAGTATCCTATAATACCTTCAGTATCTTCATCATGAAATACTATATTTACAGTAACATAAACTTTCTTATTAATACTATGAGCATAATCACAAGCTTCTTTAATTTCATCTAAGCTAAAATTAGTTGCATTAGCTCTAAGTGAATAATTTCTTCCCCCAATATAGCAGGCATCTGCTCCATAAGCAAAAGCAAACTTTAACTTTTCTAAACTACCCGCTGGAGCTAGTAACTCTATCTTACTCATTCTTATCACCTTTTAACCTATATATTGTCTTAGAGTCATAAAAACCTATATAACCATCTTCTTTATCATTATTAATATATTTATCTATAATATCATAATTATCAGTATAAGATAAATCAATAACTAAATTATCTAATATATTTAGTTCTTCTTTCTTATTTAATAAATTAACTAAAGGGGAATAAATAATAGTACCATAGTTATGTTCTATAACCATATATCTTAAATCATTATTAAATATATAATATCTATTATCATGCATTTCCTTATTTATATATTTAAAATAGTTAGTAAGTAGTAATCTTCTTGAATAAAATATAGGTAAATAACCATATACTGTATAATAGATATTTAACTTAGTATTTTCTTTTATCTTTTTTATTTCATTAAATGTTATATCAGAAGTTATATAACTAGACTTTATTCCTTTATTATAATAAAATAAATTACTCTTAGTACTAGCATTTAAATGTTCTTGACTAAGAATTAACTCTTTATCTATATCTAACTTCTTAATTAAATTAAATACTCCCAGATCATAAAAAAGAATGCCAGATACTTTACTATTCTTAATCTTAGATAATACTTCTTTTACTAATTCTAAATCACTATTATGTATCATCTTATTAATAGCTATACAAACTTTTTTATTAGTAGTATTAGCTACCTTGATAATAGTATCTATATCAAGAGATAATTCATATATAGATAAATCTTTTACTCCTAGGATAATACCCTCTATATCTTTATTTAAAATAATATTAATATCTTCTTTTTTATTTGGAATTACCATTAACTTACTCATTATTAACCTTCCTTTTTGAGATTGCTATCTTATCTCCTACTGGGACATAAGTAGTGGTAAACTCAGTATTATTATCTAAAAAATTAATATAGTCTTTTATTTTATTAACTATACCTCTTTGATTTTTAGTCTTAACTAAAGATTCATCTTCAACTAAACCATGAAAAGATAAATTATCAGTAATAATAGTACCATTATCATTTAAATTATCTTTAAATTTATTAAAAAAGAAAGTATTCTTACCCTTCGCTGCATCAATAAATATTAAATCATATTTACCAGTAATATCTACTTCAGTAGCATCACCATATATAATATTTATTTGCTTATCTTTATTATATTTTTTAATATTATCTACCGCTATATTATATCTATCTATATCTCTTTCGATTGTAGTTACCATAATATCATTATTTACATTAGCCATCATGATACTAGAATAACCAATAGCACTACCTATTTCTAATACACTTTTAATATTATTTTCTTTTATATAATTACATAAATATAAAATACCATCTTTTTGCATAATTGGTATTTTATTAATCTTAGCATATTCTTCTAACTCTTTCATATTACACCTTTTTCTACTAACTATTATATATCAATAGAAGAAAAAATACAAGGAATTATATCCTGTATTTATTTAGTTTTTTTTTAGTTTTAAAGTATGAATATATGGTGGTAAATAATTTTTTTTAGTATTTAATAATTCTTCTTTAAGTCTATTATAAATACCATCTCTATCATATAAAATATCACCATATACTAAATCTCTAGCGTTTTCATATTTTCTTCTAACTACTATATTATTATCATAATCATCAGTAAGCGAATTATATATTTCTATCTTTATTCCTATACTTTTATATAATTCCTCTATTATTATATTAAATTTAGACATTTCTTCTTGTGGTAGTGATTTATCACTAATTAATATCATTCTTGCTACTGATAAATTATCTCTATATAAATAATTTATATATATTCCATTAACACTTTTATTAGTCTTATAAATGCTAGTAAGTAATCCTAATGAAAAATTTAGTACTTCATAATTACTGTGATCAATATATTTTGTTTTAATCATTAATTATGTCTCCTTATAATTATTTATACTACTTATGTTTTCTTCTCCTTATATTAGGTCTTGTATAAACTGGTTTTACATAGTCATAAGCTAATTCTTCATCTAGTTCATATTTAGAAGCCATTTTTGTACTATACTTAACCAAACCACCTGCTATTTTGAAATCATTATTCTTGTCATTATCAAATATATTTATTTCTTTTACCATTACAGGTAAATTTTTTCTTTGTCCTTTTACATCTAATGTACTAATACCATCTTCAAGTATAACTAATTCTCTTAGTCTTTCTTCTTCTTTAATATTAGCCATTAACTCATCAGGAGTAACATATTCTCCATAAGGTATATCCTCTAATAATAGACAAGTTCCATATTTTGGTGTGTAAAAAAGTGAAAATATTAATGTTTCTTCATTATCTAAAGTTATTTCTACGCCATAATTAGGATACTTTATTTCAACACTATCTTCTATATTCATATATTATTCTTCCTTTCAATGCCCCATTATATTATCATAAAATGGTTATAAAGTCAAATAATATATATTTAGAATTATTTTCTCTTTCTATATATTATTTTATCACTCATTAATAAACTATTATTTAACTATAACTATTATTACAAATTATAGTTAAAAATATATTATTATTAACTATAAGATAACATATTCATATATTTACTATAAGCCTTATTCTAAGTCTTATTAGTGTTATTCTTAGCCTAATTCTTAGTCTAAGAATAATGTATCTACATACCTATTATATATAAGCCATATCTATATACCTAGTTATTATTCTTATATGTTAAATATCCTGTAGTATAGTTAGCCATAGTTACATCTGTTTTACTACCACCAAATGGTACTGCACCCACTAATGAAATACAATTATAAAACATACTCCAAGAATTAGTTACTTTACTAGTATTCCATAAATCAGATACATATATCATTTTTAAAGATTTATCAGAAAAAAACATACCTGATATATTAGTTACACTGCTTGTGTTAAATTTGGATAAATCTAAATTAATTAATGACTCGCAATGGTAAAACATATGTGTCATATTAGTTACTTTACTTGTATCAAAACTTGATAAATTAACATTTATTAGTGATGTGCATCCTTGAAACATACTAGTCATAATGGTTACACTACTTGTGTTAAAAGAACTCAAATCTAAACTTGTCAAACTAGAACAGCCATAAAACAAATTAAGCATACTACTTGCATTTGAAGTATTAAAATTAGACAAATCTAAATTAGTTAGTGAAGAGCAATTTTGAAACATTTGTGCCATACTTGTTACTTTACTTGTATCGAAGTTGGATAAATTCAGTTCCTTTAACGAAGTACATCCAGAAAACATACCTCCTATATTTGTTACTTTTGAAGTGTTAAATGAGTTTATATTTAAATTAGATAAATTAGTACAATCGCCAAACATATAGCCCATATTTGTAACATTGGAAGTATTGAAAGCTGATAAATCCAAACTTGTTAGACTAGAACAATTTAGAAACATATTTGCCATATTAGTTACTTTACTTGTATCAAAACTTGATATATTTAAATATTTTAGCGAACTACACTTAGCAAACATACTTGCCATTACTGTTACATTTGATGTGTCAAAATTAAATAAGTCTAAAGTGGTTAGACTGGAGCATCCTTCAAACATATTCCCCATTTGTTTTACTTTCGAAGTATTAAATGAACTTACATTTAATTTCTTTAATGACTTGCAATTTCTAAACATTCCGCCATAGCCCCAATCACCTGGATTACCCATTGATGTTACATTAGATGTATCAAAATTAGATAAGTCTAATTCTGTTATGTTAGAACATTCTGCGAACATGTTATTCATATCAGTTACTTTGCTTGTATTAAAACTTGATACATCTAAACTTGTTAAATTAGTACATCCCCAAAACATACCATTCATACTGGTAACATTACTTGTATTAAAGTTAGATAAATCTATTGTTTTAAGTCCAGTACTTTTATAAAACATTCTAGACATATTAGTTATGTATGAAGTATCTAGTTTTGATAAGTCTAACTTTTCTATATTAGTTAAATATGCAAACATACCTGAAGCATTTGTTCCTGTTTGTAATACTCCATTTTCTCCACCTATCCACATATCATACATTGTTTTTGTACTTCCATCACTTGATGTTACTTCTTTTGGTGTATACCATAACATTACTGTTCCATCTTGATTTTGTGATATATCTTTTGATACTACTCCAGGTGTATCTGGTACTGTGTTATCTTCAGCAATAGTAAGTGATTGTATCTCTTCTCTCATTACTTCAGTATTAAAGAACTTTGATGTACTAGTACTTGGATTATCTGGAGTAGTTATTACATTCTCTTTATATATGGCTCCTTCCCCTGAACCCCATAATTTAAATAAGAAGTTTTTACCTGCCATAGTACTTGGATTATCTACATTACCATCTATATAAATATATAATGTATATGTATCTTTACTTGTATTTAATATTTGATT
>CAKOMD010000022.1:0-8357 GCA_934096555.1 uncultured Bacilli bacterium
TATAATATAGTTAGTTAATAGTTTACTAATTATTTCTTTTGTCCAGAAGTTGTTCTACTTCTTTCCTTAGGGCACCAGATTAATAATATAAAAACTACTTTCAATTAATTTGAGAGTAGTTTTAGTTTATAAATTTAATTTTAATATCTTTTTAGTTTACGCTGCCTTTTTAAATCAACTATTTTATCTAGTTCAGGCATAGCTACCTTTTTAAATAACTTTGGATTGACTTTTTTATTGATACATTTATTATTTATAAATGAAAGAGCACTTAATAATTCAGCCAGATTATTTGTATCAGTTCTATTAGAATTCCAAGAAAAATAAATTTCATCAGTAATATTATCAACATTATTGCCTTCAAAAAATAATAGACTTGGATTATTAGATAGTGTATTATAATAGTTCCATATCTTTTCAAAATAATTAATAATATAGTTTTTCATGGCTAAATCAAAATTTTTCATATAATCATTTAATTTACTAAAAGCTGCTTTTTTATCCCTGCAAATAAAAGCCTCACCTAAAAGAAAGTATAGCCATTCCGGATTAGTATAGCAGTAGTAGGCACCATAATTAAAATTACCAAGATAGTGAAATAATTCATTATCAATTTTTACATATTCAAATAATCTTTCTTTACCATACAAGGAAAAAATAGATATAATTTTATTTAGATCTTCTTCAATATAATTATCAATTCCATTAGCACAATATAAATATAAACGATTATCAAGTAATTCATTTAAAATTCTATTTTTAATTTCAATTCTACTTGTACCCATCTTTTCTAATCGCATTATTATAATTTTAGAAGTTATAGAACATACAGATTCATTTTGTGATATATCATAAAGCTCATTAAAATATTTTAAGTCCTCTATTAAATACTTATTTGTATCTATTAATTTTAAGTATACATATAAAAAGTTCATTATATATGAGTTAAAATTATCTTGAGCTTTAATAACATCTCTTACTGAAGAATTACTCTTTTTTAATAGTTCAGACATGAAATCTGAATTCATTACCATTTCAAACCTTTCACATACTATTTTATTTTTATCATTCATTTAAATCACCTGCGGCTATATAGTATAACATAAATTTTAATTTTTGCAATAGCTTATTAGGTAGTACTTTAAATGATTTCTTTTCTATTATATAGATTATAATAATATTATATAATATGAATGATATAAAAGATAGAATGGATAAACTTGAAGATATTAAAATAGAAAACTTTGTATGGATTATTTATATTGGTATAATATTTCTTAGTTGGTATGCTAATAGTAGAGAAAAGAAATACCTACTATATAATGACGAAGAGAGTAGAAGAGAGTATCAAAGTATACTAATACTCATTTTTTCCATATTAATAGTAGTGTATTATTATTTTGTCAAAAGTAGTTATGACGATTATATGAATTCAGTAGATAGTGCTGACAATAGAAAAAAAAATTTACTTTTAGCTTCATTTATTGGTTCCTTTTTAGTACTGATAAGTGGAGTAATCTTTTTATCGATAGCTATAATGGATGAGAATATTGATGTAGAACTAGCTTTTAACTAGGTATATATTTATGGCTTATATATAATAGATATGGTTGATATATTTATTTGAGATAATATAACAATATTGGCTCAAATAAACACTAATAAGACTTGAGACAAGGCTTATAGTGAATATAAAAGAGTAAAAGAATGTAAAAACTAATGACAAAAAGAAAAAAATGTAGTAAAATTAATTTAGGTGATAGATATGCATTCTTATGTAGTAGAATATTTAAATGAAAATGAATTTAAAAAGAAAGAAAAATCATTAAAGAAATATAATATGATTGCTTTTAAGAAACTAATATTTGATTGTGTACCAGCATTAAGAGATGGAACATTTCCTGGTGAAGTAGTATCTAGAAATAGTACTGAGAATTTTGTTAAGTATGAATATAAACTTCCTACTGATCATTTATTTTCTAAAGTACATGGTGATATTAAACTTCATTATACTGTCTATGAAGCACAGAAGTTAGTTATGTTAAATGATTTATCTCCAGATATATTAAGTGAAGGTCATCAGAAAGAATTAACTGCTTATAAGGGTGTAATGGTATCTAAGTCTCATGCTGAGAGGGATATGTTTAAGATTAATTTATTAAATAGTATGAATAAGAATGGTTTCTTAAATAGTAAGATTTTAATAGGAGTAGGTATAGTTCTTACTATTCTAGTAGGAGTAATTATATATCTTATGGTTAAATAAAGAGTTTGAAAGATAACTCTTTTTATTATATTCACTCTAAGCCAGTAGTCTTAGAGTGTTCATTTAAGTCTTATAATAAAAGTCTTAAATGAATATGCTATACGCATCTATTATATAATGGAAAGAAAAAAGGCTATAATAATATGTATGAAATGATAAAGGATTTAAAATCATAATCATTATTAAAATCTAAGATAATAAAAAAATAACTATTAAGAACTGTTCTTAATAGTCTTTTATATTTCACGCATATTTTCTGAATTCTTATAAGGATCCTTTGGATCAATATAATCAACAAATAGAATACCATTTAAATGGTCTAGTTCATGTTGGAAGGCAATAGCCAAATCCTCACGAACTCTATATTTTATTAAATTTCCTTCTAGATCATAACCTTCAACAGTAATTCTAGCATGTCTTGGTACAATACCATCTACTTCTCTATTAACACTTAGACATCCTTCACCCTCACCAGCATAGATAAGTTCTTCAGAATATGAAATTACTTTTGGATTTATTAGTACATAGTCTTCAAATTTACCATCACTTACTTCGTAGCAGACTACGAAGAATCTTTTATTAATACCAAGTTGAGGAGCCGCTAATCCCATACCAGGTCTAAGATTATATTTCTTAGAATATTTCTCTATTTGTGAATACCTTAAATGTTTTAACATTTCTGGTATAATACTTTTATACTCTTCACATAAAGGAAATTCTACTTCAGTATTTTTTGCTCTGACTCTTGGATCTTTTTCATCTAAAATATCTTTTGTTCTTAGCATAAACTACCATTCCTTTCTTTTCGCTATATATTTTACCATAAAAAAATAAAAAAGGGAAGTATTTTCCCTTAACTTAATTAAGCAGTTACTCTTGTACCAATTATAATAACTAATAAGATAAATAATACTAGTACAATAGCGGCACTATTTCCATAACCATAGTTACCATATCCATAACCGCCATATCCGTATGAAGGGTATGCATAACTTTGAGTACCTCCGCATCCACATCCACTAGTGCCATATCCTCCAGAATATCCACCGTAATAATACATATATATACCTCCTTTACGATATCTAATATATTGTACTCTTAAAGTTATTTTTTGACATTATGAATACCTAATTATTGTATTATTTTAGTTATTTATTCCATAATAATACTGGTGATATAATGAAAAAAATTAGTATATGGACTGATGGTATAAAAGATGTAAGAATGGATAGTTTAAAAGAAAATATAGAGTGTGATATTCTTGTAATAGGAGGAGGTATCGCAGGCTTATCTACAGTATATAATTTAAAAGATAGTGGTAAAAGAATAGTTCTAATAGATAAAAATAAATGTGGTATGGGAGCTACTTCTTGTAATACTGGTAAACTAACCTTTATGCAAGATTTAATATATCATGATATAGAAAGCAATTATAATGAAAAAGTAGCAAGATTATATTTAAATAGTCAGAAGGCTGCTATTAATATAATTACTAGTATTATCAAAAAAGAAAAGATAGACTGTGATTTAACTAAGACTAATGCTTATGTCTTTTCTAATGATGAAGATAAATATAAGAACTTTGATAAAGAAATAGAGTTTTATAAGAAGAATAATATTAGGTATAAAGTATTATCTTCATTACCACTTAATTATCCCTCAAAGATGGTATTAGAAACTTATGATAGTTATGTTTTTAATCCATATAAATATTTACTTGGTATAAAAAGAATAGTAAAAGATAAAGTAAGTATTTATGAAAATACGAGGGCAATTAGGTTAGATAAAAAGAATGATTATTATCTATGTACTACGAGTGATAACTATGAGATAAAATCTAAGGTAGTAGTAGTAGCTTCTCATTATCCTTTCTTTATAGTACCTTATTTTACACCATTTAAGACAAGGGTAGAAAAGTTCTTTATTGGGGCTTCTTCTAGTAATGATAGTAAGAATATACAAATGATATCTAATGATAAACCAGGTATATCAATGAGGTATTATAAAAAAAATAATAATAAATATTTATTATATGGTAGAAGAAGTCACTCTAGTAGTAGTAATTTAGATATTAAAGATGATTATAATGAATTAAATAGTGAATATAAGAAGTATTTTAATAAAGATATAGAATACTTTTATCATACCCACGATATTATGACTTATGATAATATGCCTTTTATTGGCAAGATAGATAATAATTTATATATAATGACAGGATTTAATAAATGGGGTAATACTAATGGCGTAATCGGAGGTAAATTAATTAGTGATTTAATAGAGGATAAGCATAATGACTATGAAAAGATATTTACTCCTAGAAGAAGTATGTCTAAAGATAAGATTAAGAATTTATTAGTATTTAATACTTCAGTTATGTCTAGATATATTATGAATAAGATTAGTCCTCATATGAAGTATTATAATGATAATGTAGAAATTAAATTTATAGAGGGTAAAAGATGTGGTATATATACTGACGACAATGGTAATAAACATATTGTATCTAATATATGTCCACATATGAAGTGTAATTTGGTATTTAATTATATTGATAAAACTTGGGACTGTCCATGTCATGCCTCTAGATTTGATATAGATGGTAATATTATATATGGTCCTTCTGTATATGACATTAAAATTAAGTAGTTTGTTATGTTCACTCTATAGCTTATAATCTATAGAGTGTTCTTTTTAGCCTAGGTCTAAAAAGAATATATCAGCCATATCTATTATATATAAGAGAGGGTTATATAAGAGAGACTATTGCAATTATAATGATATTATGATAATATTTAGTTAGAAGATATTTATAATAGAAAGGAGGTGATAATGTGAAATATTATAAATATATAGTTATCTTTCTTTCTATCCTAATCCTTCTATTAGGGGGATATATTATTTATGTACAAAGTACAATTACTCCTCTTGATAATAATGATATTAAGGAAGAAAACAATAAAGATAGTATAAATAATATTAATAAAGAACTAGATTATGATTGTTCATTTACTCAGACATTTAGATTTTATCAAAAAATAGATTATGAAACATATGTAGATGGTACAACCTATGTACTAGGAGATATTTATCAAAGTTATGAACCAATACTTCTAATAGTATATGAAGAAGATGCAAATAAAATGGAAAAATATAAATACTATGAATTTACTTATACACTAAAAGGTACTTGGAGTGAAATTACTGATTATAATACTCTTAATATATTAGTTAAAGCTAGTTTTGATAAAGAACATAGTACAAGTACAAATAGTGCAACTTTAAAAATAAAAGAAACAGATAAGGTTGGTTTATCTCAAGTAAGTGAACCTATATGTAAAGGAAAGTAAGTAAAATATGAAATCAAATAATAGATGGTTTATTGTCTTAACAGTAATTATAATAGGCCTGGTTGGCTGCAATATATATTTAGTTGTACAAAACAAGAATATTCATACTAATAAAGAAGATAATGATGTAAGTGAAAAACCTATTAGTAATAACGATGATAAGGAAGAAGAAAAGAAAGAAAAATATTATGACTGCTCGTTTACTAGAACTTATAGAGTAGTAGATTTACTTGATGGCTATGTGGCAGAAGTACCCGAAGAATCATATGTTGTTTTAGATGCATTTCTAGACCATGGCGCTTTTGCTCATATAATTAGTAGTGAGTTAAAGAAAAAATTAGAAGTAAATAAGTACTATGAGTTTACTTATACATTAAAAGGTATAGGAATAGTAAATGATATAGAGGATGTAAGAAATCGTGTCAGTGCTTTTAATTCTATGAAAAGTGATAATAGCCTAAAAGTACTATTAGAAATTAAAGAAACAGATAGAGTAGGACTAGGACAACTACAAGAAAAAATATGTGAAGGTAAATAACATAAAAGTATAAATAAGTATTAATATTTTAAATTATAAAGCATAGTTTTTACTAGGTGATATGTAATGAAAAAAATATTAATACTTTTATTTTTATTTCTTTTAGTACCAGTAGTAAGAGCAGAAGAAGAGGATTTGGCTCCTAATGCTAAGAGTGCTATAATGATTGAAGCTTCTACTGGAGAGATATTATTTCAAAAGAATAAAGATGAGAAACTGGCTCCAGCCTCAATGACGAAGATGATGAGTATGCTTCTTATTATGGAAGAAATAGAAAATGGTAATTTAAAGTGGGATGAGATGATTACGGCTTCCGAGAGGGCTGCTAGTATGGGAGGTAGTCAAATCTTTTTAAAAGTTGGCGAAAAGATGAGCGTTACCGATATGCTAAAAGGAATATCAATTGCTTCAGGTAATGATGCCACAGTGGCAATGGCTGAGCGCATTTCTGGAAGTGAAGAGTCTTTTGTCAAAAAAATGAATGATAGAGCCAAAGAACTAGGACTTAAAAATACCAATTTTGTTAATGCTACAGGATTAACTGCTGATAACCATTATTCTAGTGCCAATGATATGGTACTAATAGCCAGAGAGTTAGTTAAACATGAAAAGATATTAGAGTTCACAGGTACTTATGAAGATTATCTAAGAAAAGATACTAAGAGCCCTTTTTGGCTTGTTAATACTAATCGTCTAGTAAGATTCTATTCTGGAGTAGATGGACTTAAGACAGGATTTACTGACGAAGCAGGTTACTGCTTAACAAGTACTGCCAAAAGAGATAATATGCGATTAATAACAGTAGTTATGAATGAACCTGATATTAGTAAGAGAAGTGCAGATACCAGTAAAATGTTAGATTATGGTTTCAATGTCTATATGGTAAGAAATATTATAGATGACAGTAGTGTTATCGATAAAGTAAAAGTAGAACTTGGCAAAAATACAGAAGCAGAAATTATTGCTAATGATAAGATAACAGTCTTAAGTAAGAAAAGTGAAGAGAAAAGAAATATTACTTATAAAGCAAATATTGATAAGATAGTGGCCCCAGTTAAAAAAGGAGATAAGGTTGGTACTATTGATATAATTGAAGATAATAAGATAATTGGTACAGTAGAGGCTACAGTAAAGGAAGATATTGCAAAGGCTAACATATTTGCTATATTTTATAGAAATCTAAAGAATACTTTTAAAGGTAATTTATTACTTAAATAGGACATATTATTATGTTCTTTTTTTATATCACTAAAGTTTAGCCAGTGTTGTTTGCTTCAAATGTTATTCGTTATAGTATAGTTAAAGTCCATAACAAATCTAAGAATTGTTGGTAATAATAAAAAAATTAAAGAAATTTTCAAAAAAATGGCAAAATTAGATATCAAATTTTGTATATAAGTATGAGAGGATAAAAAAGGGAGAAGGGAGGAGTATGACATAAACTAATCAAAAATAAAAAGAATACTTAGGAGAATCAAGAAAGGAAAGAAGAAATAATGGTAAAAGAAAAATTAAAAATGACTTTAGCATCAGATGTCTTATTTAAAAAGGTATTTTTTAGTGAAGGAAGCGCGCTACTTAAAATGCTTCAAGATATTTTAGATATTAGAGAAGACAGCGGTATAACCATAATAGGTTATGAAACAAGGCCTAACAATATATTTGGTAAAAGTTTCAGAGGGGACTTATTAGTAACATTATCAGATAGAACCTATGTAAGTATCGAAATGAATAACAGTAATTCTAAGAATAGTTTAAGTAGAAATATGATACATTTATTTAGAATACATTCTGATATGTTAGTAAAAGGAATGCCTGATAGTGAACTGGAAAAATACAGATTATATCAACTTAATTTTGATAATTTCAGAAACCCAAGTAGAGAGGCAATAGAAAAGTATGCTTTCTGTAGTTTGACAACTGGAAAAGTAAGAAATCTAATATATACATTTTGCGATGTAGACCTTGAAAAGTGTAGAAAACTTGTGTATAATGTAAATGTAAGAGAGGTATCAAAAGACATTAGGTGGGGAGCCATAATGACATCAAATGATATAGAAGAGATATCTAAATTACTCGGAGAGGATATGTTAAGTATGGAAGAAAAAGATAAGTTTTTAAATACTGTAAGGGAATTAAATGAAGATGAGAAAGTTGTAAAAGATTGGATGTGGGAAGAAAACGATAAACTAAGGTATTATAA
>CAKOMD010000023.1:0-7774 GCA_934096555.1 uncultured Bacilli bacterium
ACCACGCCAACATTATATACTAGTTTAAATATTATAGTCAAGGAAAATATGACTATTTTTTTAATATCTTTGTAAAGTCTTTATTTATAAGTGTTTATAAGATTTTTATATATAATACAAATGTATACAAAAAAAGCAAGAATCGTTTTGATTTCTTATTTTTTAATTATTATATTTTAATCATCTATTATAATATTTTTATTATATCTAACTTTCTTTAATGTTTTTTCTAAATTATTTATAACATGACACTCTCTTCCTATCATAGATTCATTAGTTATCATAACATCTTTATCAAAATCTAATTCATTAATAAAATTCTTATACATTTCATTTAATAGTCCCATTCCTTGATAAAAGTAATTAATTTCTACAGTACTAATATAATTTACATTACCATATATTTTATGATAATTAAAATAACTAATACATCCAACAATAGTTTCCTTATTAATATTATTTTTTATTGTACCTATAAAATACTTATCAGTATATAAGTGCCACTGAAGATAATGCATACCAAAAATAGTAACGCTAGTATCCCAAGTAATAAAATTATTATTAATATAATAATTATCAAGTAGAAATTTATTCATCTCTTCTTTAGTTAAAGATTTCCATGTAATATCTTCTAGTTTAAATTCTTTTATATAATCAAGTATAATTCTCTTTAAATCAAGTAATTCTTTTTCATTATAATCTCTAATTATATTATTTGGTAACTCTTTCATAAACTGCCTACTTCCGTATAAGTATTATACTATCATATAGCAAATATAATTACAAGTAGAAAATAATAAAATAGTTTTAAACAAAGACCTTAGGCTTTGTTTAACAGTGAGAGACTACAGGCTCGAACTGAAATAAAAAGAAAAAGAAGATTACTCTTCTTAACCTACCATTAACTTACCAAGATATACTCCTAGTATAACACAAATAATAATAATCAATATCGTATATAAAATTTTGGATATTTCATTAGTTTCTTCATCCATATAATTACCTCTATTCTGTATATTTATTCTTTAATTTAATAGTTACTGTATCAGTAATAATCTCACCTTCAGGTATACTCTGTTCATATACATAACCATTACCTTCAAGTATATAACTAACTCCCATTAATCTAAGAATGTTATCGGCTTCTTTATAAGAATAACCCGTTAAATTAATCATTTTATTATCATAGTTGTTAGTCTTTAGTACTACTAAATCGTCTTCATATATAACACTATTAGTACTAGGATACTGATTAATAACCTTAGTACCATCACCAATTACAAGTACTTTAATATTTCTATTTTCTAAGTAAGTCTTAACATCAGAAACATTCTTATTATAGAAAGATTCTACTATGTATGATTTCTTTTCATTATTCTTCTCTTCAATATTTAAATACTTCGTAATATTTTGTTCTACTTCTTTTACCATTGGAGCTAGATAGTTGGTACCATCTTTTGGTCTTTTAATCGCAGCATATAGTATTATTTCGGGGTCGTTTTCTGGAAACATACCGGAAAATGAATATATGTAATCTGATGAACCACTCATATATTTACCCTTAGTGTAGTCGAATATTTGAGCGGTACCAGTCTTTCCTATTAAACTATAACCATCCATGTAGTAAGCATAACCAGTAGAATTGGTATTATCACCATTTATAACACTAGCCATTAATTGTTTAATCTTCTCTATAGTAGCAGTACTTGCTATATTTCTAACTTCTGTTCTTGTATTTTTCTCAAGTACTTTACCAGTGGCAGAGTCTTTTATTTTATCCACTACAAATGGTTTTAGCATAGTACCATTGTTAGCAATGGAAGTTAGAGTCGCTAGATGTTGTATTGGTGTTGTTGTAATACCCTGGCCATAGCCGGCAGTAGCAGCCTCTATTTGGTAGGTATAATTTATGTTACCTGGTTCCTCTCTTTTTAAGGTAAAGCCCGTCTTAGAGCCAAAGCCATATTTTTCGTAGCAGGTTCTCAAGTCTTCTTTAGTTATTACTGATTCTACTATGTTAGCTACCGCTATGTTGGAAGAAAGGGCGAAACCTTGGTCGTAAGTAATGGTGCCCCAGCCTTCTTTTCTCCAGTCAGATATTGTTACATCTTTGCCACCATTTTCTGAGGTGTAGGTTTTACTACCTGAAGTATATGTAGTGTTTCCATCGTAGTTACCTGAGTCAATGGCACACATATAACTAAATATCTTCATTGTTGAGCCCGGCTCGTAAGTAAGAGTTACAAGGGGGTCGATGTATGAAGTCATGTTTCTTAAGTTAGGATCAAAACTTGGAGTACTAGAATAGCCTAGTATCTTGCCAGTCTTGGCATCCATCGCCGCCATTAAGACCCATTCAGCCTCTGAAGAGTCTTGAGCACTTCGTACTGCATTATGTAAAAATAACTGAATATTACTATCGATAGTTAGATAGATGTCATTACCATCTTCAGCAGGTTCAACATATTCACGGCCGTTGGCAATCTTGTAGCCGTATTTATCTTTTTCATAAGTAACAAAGCCCGTCTTACCTTTTAAGGTATCGTTATAATATTCTTCAATACCCATCTCACCAGTAATCCAACTGTTACCATCTTTATCTGTTTTGTTAACTGTGTAACCAATTAAATATGAAGCAAAATCGCCATTAGGATAATATCTTTTGATATCTTTGGTAAAGTCTATTCCTTGAAGGTTAAGTTTATCTATTTCTTCTTTAGTAAGTTCAGAAAGACCCTTACCCATGGTTCCAAACTCTACTTGATACTTCTTATTTTGAATACCATTTACTAATATTGTTTTTATTTCATCTGGTGTTACTCCAAGAACTGTGGCAAGTTTGGTACTAGTATCGTCAACGTCTTCAACATAATCTTTGTTGCCATCAGAGTCTACTCTAGTATCTGATAGATAGGCAATAAGCGTATAACTAATAACATCATTAGCTAGGATGTTGCCATTAGTGTCATATATCGTACCACGCTTAGGCATTATTACTTCTTCAGTAGTATTTCTGTTTTTAATAAAGGCTGTAATTGTAGAACTACCTACTTTGTAGTCAAAAATACATAGGTAACATAATCTGACAATTAATATTAAAAATAAAAAAAAGGTAACAATAATAACAGGTTTACTAACTTTAAACTTATTACTATTAATTTCCTTTTTCATATTAATCACCTTACTCTATTGTCTTAATATTATCATTATTATAAGATAGACCTAAGTTTTTACTGATTGTTTGAATATTTTCAAGTGATGCCATCTCATTAATTTTCATAGCAAGACTTTGATTAGTATCTTCTTGTTTTTCTACTTCACTATTCATTTTTTGAAGTTCAATATTAAGCTTAGATACTGTTGCACTAGTAAAAACAATTCCTGAAATCAAAAGTGCAATAATAACTAAACAGCTTTTATATAAAAACTTTTCTATCTTAGTTAGCCCTTTCTTTTTCTTTTTTTTCATATTATCAGTCCTTTATTTTTTCTATTACTCTAAGTCTTGATGATCTAGCACGGGGATTTTCCTCTAGTTCTTCCCTGCTAGGAGTGATATTAGCTACCACTTTATACTTAGGCATATACTCTTCTGGAATGAATGGTAATCTTGATAAATTACTATCAACCTTGGAGTATTCATTAAATATTTCCTTTACAATTCTATCTTCTAATGAATGGAAAGTAATAACTGATACTCTGCCTCCTACCTTTAGGAGTTCAATACTTGATTTAAGTGCTATTTTTAATACTTCCAATTCATTGTTTACTTCAATTCTAATTGCCTGAAATGTTCTTCTAGCAGGATGGCTATCTTTCATTGCCTTATATGGCATACTCTTTTTTATAATATCTACTAGTTCAAATGTTGTTTCAATAGGTTTAACTTCTCTATCTTTAACTATATTTTTTGCAATACTAGAAGCATACTTTTCTTCCCCATAGTCTCTTATTACTCTAACTAATTCTTCATAAGAATATTCATTTACAACATTATAAGCAGAAAAATCTTTAGTAGTATCCATTCGCATATCTAGCTTAGCATCCTTATGGAAACTAAAGCCACGATCAGCAATGTCTAGTTGCGGAGAAGATACTCCTAAATCAAAAACTATTCCATCTACTTCTGTAACATTTCTTTTATTTAATTCTTCTTTAATATAGGCAAAATTTGATTTTATAAGTTCAAAATTACTGCCTATTTCTTTTAGCTTCTTTTCGCTATATTCTAGAGCCATATCATCTTGATCAAAGGCGAAAAGGAAGCCCCTTTTTATTCTTTCTAATATTAAACCACTATGTCCCCCGAATCCTAATGTGCAATCAACATATATGCCATCTTCTTTTATATTTAGATTATCTATTGCCTCATTTAGTAATACTGTCTTATGCATCAATATCCAACCCTTCAAATAGATTTTCTGCCACATCACTAATAGCAGACAAGTTATCTTCGATAAGGCTATTAAATTTATCAGTAGCCCATATTTCTAGGCGATCATTAACCCCAATAATCGTACATTCTTTCTGTAATCCGGCATAATTAATTAAAGATGATGGTATGTTGATTCTACCCTGTTTATCAAATTCGAGTGTACTAGCAGAAGACATAAAGAATCTATTAAAAGTTCTAGCATCTTTTCTTGTAAATGGTAGTGTTCTAAGTTTAGATACGATAATATTCCATTCTTTCATTGCATAGACAAATAGACAGCCATCTAGACCTCTAGTTACAACGAATTCATTACCGATGTCCTCTCTAAATTTAGAAGGTATAATTAATCTTCCTTTTTCATCAATATTATGATGATACTCTCCAATTAACATGATATCCCCCACTTTCTTCCACTTCATGCCACTCTCTGATTATATTCTACTATAAGAGCTATTGTTTGTAAATATATTTTTTATAATTTGACACTTTTTTCTGTAAAATATTTTGTTTCTATCAAAGCCTTGGGTCTTTGATAGTCATTTATAGCCAATGGTCTATAAATGATGCACCAACAGTACCTATTATATATAAGCAAAGAAGTCTAGACATAAATTAAGCATAATAAAAGAAGAAGCTATTTTATTCTTCTTCTTGGAATATTTAATATGTCGTCAAAATATTTAGAACTTGTCTTATTAACGCCATAAAATTTATTTTCTGTTATTCTTTTTACAACATCGTTATCCTTAGTTAATGAATAATATGTTTTTATAAATATTTTCTTTACTACATTAAAATATTCAACTACATAGCTATCATTATATTGATACATCTTATCATTATATGATAATATTTCATCTACAAAGAAAAGCGTTTCTAGTTTATTAAATCCAAATTGACCATCATATTTTTCTATATCACTATTATCTATATTCATAAACAAAGTATTATCAAAAATATTGTCAATCTGCATCATTAGTCTATACTTAGTTATTATAAGTTCTTGTTTTAGTTTACTCTCTGGAAGAGTATCTATTTCTTTGCAAAGCAAATAGTAATAATTTAAATAAAATTTATAATCAGCAGCATAAAATTTTAAATCAGTACTAAATTCATTATTTAAATAATTATCAAGTTTATAGGCGATAGAATATACTATTGGAGAATTGTAAAAAAATAAAATTCGCTGAAATGGACTGCTATAAATTAAGTCTTCATCAAATAAGTCATTTTTTATGTGAAATGGTAATTTTTCTAATAAAAAATTAGATAGGGCATCATCAGCATATAACGACAAGTCATAAAGAGTATCATAGTCCAAACTATCAAGATTAATAAAATACAATCTTCTAGTAAAACTATGTAACTTGATTTGTTTGATAATTTTTTCTTCAAGTATCAAATCATTATTAGTTCTAGCAAGTAGAAGTTTGCCATATAATTCTTCCTCTCCTTTCAAAGAAGAATATAGCCATTTATATAGATCCTTTCTTATTTTTACACCAATTAGTTCCATAATAGAAATATTTGTTTGTAACATATCATCTACTTTATCAAGTATATCAGCATCAACATCATCATCACTTAATATATTTTCAAGTTCTTCTTCAGAAACACCATTATCAAGGATTATTTTATCATAAGTAACTTCAAAATATTCCATATTTTCATCATAGAATTTATCGAGTTCATAATCAAACTCAAACTCAGTTACAACTTCTTCCTTAACTTCTCCATTTTTATATAAACTATCAGTAATTATATCTATAATATCTGCCAAATTTTGTTTTGATATTTCAGTTCTTAATTTTCTTCCTTTTAAAACTATCATTATATTTACTAATATATAATTAAACGGTATTTCCATAACTCCTCCTGTATTGATATATATCATAGCATTATTTTTTTAATAAAACAATATAATTTTAACTATTTTATGGTATAATTAGAAGTGAGATAGAAAAGAAGATATTTTTTTAGTAGAAAGGAATGATATGTTTGATAATGACGATACTATCAATGAAAGTATCAAAAAACTAAATAATGAATTTAATAGAATAAGAAGAATGGGATATGTTCCTGAAGTACATAAAGGATACGGAGGCATAGGTGATACCTTTGAAAGTTTATTAGGAAAGGAAAAATCAGATTTTTGTGTTCCTGATTATGAAGGCATTGAAATAAAAACAAGAAGAAGTTTTAGTAAAGGATTAATAAGTTTGTTTGGAGCGGTACCTGATGGTGAAGAACTTTTTGAATTAGACAGACTAAGAGAAAACTATGGCTACCCAGATAAAGAAATAAAAAATGCCAAGGTGTTATTTTCTGTAGTATACGGCAACATGCTTTGTCATGTTGGAACGAAATATTTTTTTAAATTGGATGTTGATAAAAAAGAAGAAAAAGTATTTTTATGTGTGCTTGATAGTAATTTCAACTTATTAGAAAGAAATGTATATTGGTCTTTTAATACGCTAAAAAATAAATTATATTGTAAATTGAGATATTTGATGCTCATAGATGCTTGGACTAATAATATAGAAGGAAAAGTGTATTATAAATATTATAAGGCTATGTTTTATAAATTAAAAGATGTTGACACTTTTATTAATTTAATTGATAAAGGTTTTGTAGCGGTCACTTTTAAAATTAGCGTTTACAGAGGAAATTATAGATATGGTCTTCCTCATAATCATGGGCTAACTTTTGGTATTAGTAAAGAGCATTTGCCCTTGCTGTATGATGAATATAAGTGGTAATGGGATATCCCATTCTCCACTTTTTTATATTGAAATTTTTTTAAGTACTAAGTTAAAGGTTTGAGACTATAGGGGGTGCAGAAAAATAAATATCAAAAAAAGAACTATTACTAGTTCTCTATTTTTCATAATGGTCGGGAAGACAGGATTTGAACCTGCAACCCCATGGTCCCAAACCACGTGCTCTACCAAGTTGAGCCACTTCCCGATGGTGGAGAATGAGGGACTCGAACCCTTGACCCTTTGCGTGCAAGGCAAATGCTCTAGCCAACTGAGCTAATTCCCCAGGACAATATAAATTATAGCAATAATTTATACTGTTGTCAATATCTTTTAATTAAATTTATTTATTTTTACTTAGTTTCATATACACTAACTTGTTTTCTATCTTTTCCAAGATGAGAATACTTAACATATCCAGAAATCTTTGCAAATAAAGTATCATCAGTTCCTCTACCTACATTTGTTCCAGGATGAATTTTTGTACCTCTTTGACGATAAATGATAGAACCTGCAGTTACATATTCACCATCAGAAGCTTTTGCTCCAAGTCTTCTACCAGCAGAATCTCTTCCATTAC
>CAKOMD010000024.1:0-7192 GCA_934096555.1 uncultured Bacilli bacterium
GTAAATAACATTTTATCCTCCTCTTAAAAAGGCACCTTTAAAGGTGCTTCTTTACTCTACTATTGTCATTTCTGGTGGAAGTTCTATATTTCCCTCATCATTTGTTTTTTCTAATTCTTTTCCAATCTCATTATTTACATATTTCTTAAAATCATCATATACTGCTTTAGCTATATCTTTATCGGTCATTACAGAGAATATTACATTACCACTATTAGTAATATATAATTGTTCTGCAGAAACACAAATCCAACGTCCCATATCAATATTATCTAGCATCTCTTGCTTAATTTTTTCTACATCAGCATTATCTTTAACCTTAACAACAGCCACTGAATAAGCTTGTGATGTTATCAATGGTACTGATACAACAATTGATTCAATATCATCATTTGATGTTAATCCTGTATAACTAGTAACTTCATCAATATTTTTTACATTTATTTTCATAGTTTCAAGTTCCGGTAAAACATTTTTATTATCTTTATTTATTGAATTAATCATTTTGATAATATCTTTAGTTGTCTCAAGACTACCTGTATTTTCCTTTCCTGATACTAATATAATTACTCCGAAAGTAATAACCGCTAGTAATATTAAAGCTATTACTAAAATATTTTGTTTTTTATTCATTTCTTCCTCCTATTTATATCTTGATTATACCATATTAAAAATATTAAGTAAATGTATTTTTACTCATTAATTTCGATTTAATTTTTAAAAGGCTTTATGTTTCCTTATTCATTAGTAGAATATATAATTACGATATTTTATTTTTGCTTTTATCATAATATGACAATATTTGACAAAGTAAGATACAACATTAATCTGACTTTACATTTGATGTGTAAATCAAAACTAGAATATATTATAGTCCTAGTTTCAATATTTATTATTTTTCCTTAGATATATTATATATTTCATTAACAAACCTACTACGATGTAATGGATTTCTATTTACTAATAAATATACATTATGTTTGGTTCTAGTTAAAGCTACATAAAACAATCTACGTTCTTCTGCAAATGGTATTTTTTCTTGATACCAATGATTATTAAATATTTCTATCATCCAAAAATTTCCTTTTACCATCGGAAAATTCTCATCTAAACCTATGATTATAACTTCATCACTAGTTAGTCCCTTAGACTTATGAATAGTCATACCATCTATATCAACATCAGATCCTTCAAATATTATTTTTGTGCCAATTCCATCTTTTAGACTTGGGTCATCATAAATTTTTTTAATAATATTATTAGTTCTACCAAGAATCATTATGTGAGAATCTTTATTATTTTCATGTATTTTAATAATCAGTTCCTTTAATTTTTGATACTCTTCTTTATCATCAAACATTATATACTTAATTGGTGAACTATTTTCTTTGGTGGAAATTAATTCTTTAGGTATCTGCTGGTGATTTTCCATGATAAATTTACTGGTATATTCAATTAGTTTTTTGCTATTACGATAAACTTTTGATATTCTCAGATATTTAGCAGTTGGAAAATATATAGAAAAATTATATATGTATTCTATTTTAGAACCGGCGAATGAAAATATTGTCTGCCAGTCATCTCCTACTGCTACTACTTTGGCAGCATTTTTATCTGATACTTGTTTGGCTAAAATGTATCTATCTTCTGATATATCCTGATACTCATCAATTATTAGGTATTCAAAGTTTAGATTTTCCGTATTTTTTATGACACTAATATATTTGTTAGCATAATAAATCATATCACTAAAATCAAAGCCATAGTTTTCACTATTATAAAGTTTTGATTGATAATATATATAGAAATCATTAATAAATTTATATTGAATTTCAGCAGCAGTCTTCTCACTAGCTTGTAGTTTTGAAATATAATCATTTATTATTTCTTGATAATTATTTCTATTAATTGATGATTTTATTCTTTCGATTACTGAATAAACAAAATTTCTAAAACGGAAAAATTGTGAAGACTCATTTTGATCTAACATAAAATTAAATAGTTCTAGGTCTGACTTCTCTTTTAAAGCGAAACCTAATTTTATTAATTCCTCTTTTAGTTTTTCTATCATATCCTCACCTTTTTGATAATCAAGAGCAATAAACTTAGTATGATGTTTGGCATGATAGTATTCTTTCATTCTTTTAATTTTGTTGTATCTTGATAGTTCATTATCTTCATATGTTGATAGACCAAAATATTCTATATATACTGGCTGACCATGTAATGATAAGGTAAAGTCAGGATGATAACTTCTTCGCTCAGGCATTAAATTTTCATATATCTTTTCATATTCATAGTCAATATTATTTCTAAATAAAAAATTGGCTATTAATGCTTCTCCCTTGGATTTTACTAGTTCACCTTTTATGGTATAAATCACTTCTTTATTCAGAGCCATTTCTATACCATCTTCAATCCACTGATGTAAATCTATTTTATCTTGTAATTCATTTTGTTTGTAACTTTCAAAATACTCATTAAATGTCTGATACTTATCATAATTTTCTTTAAAATATTTACCAAAGGCTCTACTGTGAGCTACTGTTTCAATAGTAAAAACATTAATTAGGTCTTTTAATCTTTCTTTGTCTGGGAAGATTTCTTCTTTAAAGAATTTTAAAAATATTTGATTTTTTAAATTGGAATCTACGACATAACATTTATGTTCTTTAAATATTTCTCTAATATACATAAAACCAAGCGAATGGAATGTTGTTACTCTAGCAGGTATTCCAAAATCTATAACTATTCTTTTTTCTAATTCTTGAGTAGCCTTCTTTGTATAACTCATCACTAATATTTTTGATGGATTTACTTTTTTGATGTCTACAAGAAATTTTACTTTGGAAGCCATTGTTGTTGTTTTACCAGTACCCGCTCCTGCAAGAATAAGGGAGTATTCTTCATCTGATAAAATTGCTTTTATCTGCTCTTCATCTAAATGAATTTCTGGATCTATATCATTATACATGGTGCCAAAATATTCTTTGTATTTAATATATTCCTTATCTAATACTTTATTATTGTAGTTATCTAAATTAAAATTAGCCGGAATGATATCGGGAATGGTGTTTTTTATATTTTCAAAAAGATAGTTTGAAATATACTCTTCTTTCTGTAATTTATTTAAAAACTCTTCTCTTAGTTTTGATACTTCCATATTGATACACTTCCTCTATTGTAATTGTATCAAACTTCTATTAAAAAGTCTATTAATGTCTAATAAAAAAATCATGATATATGAATTTTTAAACTTGAATGTTCATGTTGGAAATTTTTATTTATATATTTGCTTTAAAATATATATTTGATATAATTTATCTATGAAACAAGTATAATAATAGTGTAAATATTATTATATCTACACTTTGGTCTATTGAATTAATTCTTTGGATCAAACCCGCGTTGGCGCCAAGCGCCGCTTGAAAAGTAACCTTTATGGCTGCTTTTTTAATTATTTAAACTTTGTTTTACTAAGTTATTCTAATATATTAATTTAAAATTGTTTATTATGAAGACCTTAGGCTTCATAATGCCCCGAAAGACTATAGGCTTTATGGGAAATATAAAGAAAAAGAAAATATATTGTTATATACTTTCTATATGGACATTATCCTACGATTAATATTTGACCTATATTTAATAGATTTGAACTAAGATTATTTAATTCTTTTAGTCTATTTACTGTGGTATTATACTTCTTAGCTATAGAATATAGAGAATCACCTGATTTAACTGTATAAGTTGTTTCACTTGAAGTACCTAGTGGTATTCTTAGTACCTCTCCTATTTGGAGAGTATTGGTAGTAAGATTATTGGCTCTTTTGATGGCATCCACAGTTACATTATATTGATTTGCTATCTTGTATAGGGAGTCACCTGATTTAACAGTATAATCTACTGTATTTGATGATGGTGTTTCAGATGATGTGGTTGGTAGTTTTAAGACCTGACCTACGGATAAAATGTTTGAAGTAAGATTATTTAATCTTTTTATTTCATCTACTGTGGTATTATATTTTTGTGCTATTTTATATAGAGAATCGCCACTTTTTACTGTGTAAGTATTTTCTGGAGTAAGAGGACTTGGTAGTTTTAGTGTCTGACCTATTACGAGGTTATTCGATGTTAAATTGTTTAATCTTTTTATTTCATCAACAGTGGTGTTATTATTTTGGGCTATCTTGTATAGTGAGTCGCCACTTTTTACTGTATAAATATTAGTTTCTCCTTTATATACTTCTTTTGATGGTATTCTTAGGACCTCTCCTATCTGTAGAGTGTTTGAGGTAAGGTTGTTTTCTTTTTTTAATTCTGAAACAGTGGTACCTAGTTTATTGGCAATGCTATATAATGAGTCGCCCTTTTGTACTATGTAGGTATTGGTTATTAATCCTTCAGGCGGTGTGTATGGTACTCCTATATAGTTTGCTACTGCTGATATGACGGCTTCTGCTAGTTCTTTGTAGTTTTCTTTTAAAAAGCCTACATCCTTGGCATTGTCAATAAAACCATACTCAACAATTAGTGGCTCTAGATTTCCAGTATTTCGATGTATGAAATAGTAGTCTTTTGAGGTATCACTAGGTAATCTTCTTTGAAAGTATTTTCTTGTTTCTTGTCCAGTGGCTCCGATATTGTTTAGAATGTTTTTAGCTAGGGTATCTTTGTTTCTTAGGGCATATATGACTTCGGCTCCTTCGCCGCCTGGTGATGGTCATTGTGTAGTTAATTTATTTTAAAAATGTTTTTTATATTTATATTCTTTATAACCTAACATATTTTCAAAAATTATATTTATGACAATATCATATAATATCTTTGTTTTATTATAAATCCAATCTATATCTACATTATTTTCAGTATAATTTTTAGGATTTGGTGTATTTTCATCAATATCTTTAAATTTTACTTTTAGACTGTTATTTTTAATATAATATCCTGAATGAACATATTGGTTTCTTAATGAAACTATTTGTTGAGATAGTTTTTCAATCTCTTCTTCGGTCATTTTATCACTTTTTTTATAATTATTAACTATACTATGATTAATAAAATTATTTACTATATTTTGTTTTTTATAATAACATTCAATAAATCTATAAAACATTAAAAAATTATCCTCAAGACCACGAGATGTATTTAAAACTATATATGGAATATTTCTTATCTCAGCTTTACTATTTCTATAAGGAATTGAATTATAGCATTTTTCTAAAAATACTAAAATATCATCTTTAACGCTTGCTTCAACATATTTATTTTCATAGTTAAGGGTTCCTAAAGGAAAGAATAGTTCATAATACTTATCATTAACCATTACATGAATTTTACTAATATTCATTTTATTTGGATACAATAATTGCATGAATATAATTAACTCATAAACAAATTCATAAACTTTATCATAATTTACTCTTCGCATTAATTCTATTTCTATATATCCATTCAATTTAATATCTATATTATACTCTTTAAAACTATGCTTACTATTCCAAGAATCACCGATTATAATATTTTTTATATAATTTCTATTAAGCTCGATTTGTTTTGTTTGACTTTCTCTTTTTAAACTAATAGTAAACTCTTCATCACTCTCAATAGTACTTAAACTTGGACATCCAATGAAGTTATTTATTACATTACTAAATATTTTTATTTTTTTAACTTTTGGAGTTCTAGGTAATTCGCACAATTTATCATAATCATCATGCGTAAAATAGCAACTTGAATAAAATTTGGTCTTTGAACCTCCATCAGGAGTTCCCCAAACTTCAGTATGCCCACGATAACCAGCATTTTTTAATAATAAATTTCTTTTATTCATATAATCTACAATTAAAATATCTCTTTCATCAAATTCAGTATCTTTTCCAAATGATTTGACTCCATTTACTGATGGTATCTCATCATTTATTTCATAATCAACTATTACTTCAATACCTTTTTCGTTTTGTTCATATTCACAATTAAATCTTTTTTTATAATCATCGTTAAAATAACATACTGCCATTATAATATCTCCTTTACTACTTAAAATTCATCATCTATATTATAAATAATACCGCTTGTAGGATGTTTTAAAATTTTTAATAATTCATTTCCTATTATTCTTGTTTCAAAATAAAATACTATTGCATCTTCTGAATCAAACGTATTATCTCTATTAGGATCTGTATCATGTTTTGCATAATTTAACAACCTTCTCAAATCATTAATTCTATCATACAAATCATCATTAATTATTCTTTCGTTATATAATTGTTCAATATTTCTTCCAAGTTCTCTTTTATTATAAATAAATTTAATAAGTTTATTTTTAGATAAAGTCAATTTAACAAGTGTTTCTACATGTAATGCAGCATCTATTATTATATGTCTTGCCCTATTGCAATAATACATATCACTTCTTGCATATTGAAGACTTCTGAATACATTTCTATAATCACCTAATCTATTAAATGGATTTACTGTAGGATTTAATGGTGCAGCATAACCACCAAATCCACCTATTTTTTGATCAAATTGCCATATTTCTCTTTGCTTTTCTTTATTCATGTATTCTTTATCAATTATTTTTGCAAATTTCTTAAAAAGCATTATTTCTTCTTTTGTATAGTAATTATTTACAATAATCCTAGTTTCTGCTCTCATTAATGATTCCTATATTAATTCTAAATATTTTTTCAACATTTCTATTTCTAATTTAGTAACTAACTTAACAAAATCTGTATAATTACCAGTTGTATGTGCTTTATCTAATGCTTCATAATATTTTAATCTTGATTCTTTCTTAATAATTACAGGATTGTACCCACTATTCATTAAATCTAAATTCATAAGTAATCTAGATGTTCTTCCATTACCATCTACAAATGGATGTATCTTTACCAACTCACCATGTAATAATGCTGCTTGAATTATTGGATGATATTCACTCCAAGTATTATAAGTTAATATTAATTTTTCCATCAATTCAGGAACCTTTAAATAATCTGGTGGAATATGTGTTGCACCTTTTATAGTTACATTTTCTTTTCTATATCTTCCAGCATTTTCATTATCTATATCCTTTAAAATTAACTGATGAATATTTTTAATATTCCATTCACTAATTGGTTCATTATCCTTAACTAAATCATCTAAAAATAAAATTGCTTTTTCATGGTTAATTGCTTCTAAATGTTCT
>CAKOMD010000025.1:0-7053 GCA_934096555.1 uncultured Bacilli bacterium
CCTATGAACTATTTGACGACGAAAGACATATGATAAGAATAGATATGTCTGAGTATATGGAAAGTCACTCAGTAGCTAGATTAATCGGTGCTCCTCCAGGATATGTAGGATATGACGAAGGCGGACAACTTACTGAAGCGGTAAGAAGAAATCCCTACTCTATTGTCTTATTTGACGAAATAGAAAAAGCCCATCACGATGTCTTTAATGTCTTACTACAAATACTAGATGATGGTAGAATAACTGATGGTCAAGGCAGAACTGTCGACTTTAAAAATACTATTATAATAATGACATCTAATCTAGGTAGTGAATATATCTTAGATAATAAGGATAATGCTAATGAACTCGTAATGCAAGAATTAAGAAGTACTTTCAAACCTGAGTTCATTAACAGAATAGACGAAATAATAATCTTTAATTCTTTAACTAAAGATGTTGTTTATGATATTCTAAATAAAATTATCAAAGATATTGAATATAGATTAAGAGATAAAAATATTAAAATAGATGTTACTGAGAAAGCTAAAGAGTTTATTGTAAATGCTTCATATGACGAAAAATATGGTGCTAGACCTATAAAGAGATATGTTCAAAGAAATGTTGAAACTCTAATTGCAGAGGCTATCATTAATGATAAAATATCTTTTGGTAGTACCATTACTATCGATGTAGATAGTGATAAATTAATATTAAAATAAGAGCGGTCTGCTCTTATTTTTTTTAGCTATTTAAGTCGTTAAACTCAGTATTTAATGTATTATATTTTTCAGTAATCTTATTAGAGGGAGCCTTTTCAAGTTCATACCAGCCCTTTCTAAAAGCTAGTTCAAATACTTCTCTCTGAAGGCTTTTTATCACATTAAATACTTCTTCATATTTAGCAAATAAATTCTCATTAGAAGCTTCAGTTAAAGATATTGCATAATTTTTTTCCATATCTTTAAGTAGTGCTAAAGTCATATTTAAATAATCTTTATCATTTAATGTTTTACCTTTAGGTACTTCCGTTTTAGGATTAGTTATTTTATTATTCATAAGAGCCTCCCAGTACATTTAAAACATTAGTCATATTATTATATAATACTTCACTAACTCTACTTATCATAGTTTTAACTTCATTATCATCGATATTTTCTAATGTATTATATAGTTCTTTATAACCGGTATAATTCCAATTAAACATATCAGATAAATAATCTAAATCTTTACCCGAAATAATATTTGGTACTACATTATAATTTTTCATATATATCTCCTTTCATAGTTATTATGTTTAAAAATTATTATTTTAAACATAAAATGTAAAACTATTGTCAACAAATATTGACTTTATATTTAAATTACTATATATTTATTCTAGGAGGATAATGAAAATGGAAGAAAGATGGAAAACAAATAAACCTCTTGATATTGATAATGTAGATTTAGTAGTCAGTATTATGAATGGTAAGACCGCAAATATGACAAAATATAATCCTAATGGTACTGATCCGCTTGAAGCTCCAGTTAGTGAAGAAACTAGTTACACTTATAATGTTCCTTCTGATGGATATGCTAAACCTAAACCTAAAGTGACTGCTAATATCGACGATCCTGATTATACCGTAAAAGCTATGCAAAAGATGCAAAAAGAAAGAGCGGAAAAGTTAGCAAAACAAGAGGAAGAAAGAACAAAAAGACTTGAAGAGGAAGAAAGAATAAGAAAAGAGTTATTAGCAGCTCAAGAAAGAAGTCTTAGAATATCAAATGCCATAAAGGCAAAAAAAGAAGCTAAACAAAAAGAAATCAAAAGAAATAGATTTATTAAAAGAGTAGCAATCATAACTGCTGGTGCTATAGTTTCAGGCTATCTAGGATTAGAAGCTCATAATCTTATCAAAAAACAAGTTGATATAAATGCATCTTCAAAAGCAGTAGCAGTTCAAGCAGAAGAAAAATTAAAAGGTATGGGTATTGATGTTAATGATGAAGATGCTCTAAAAAATATTGATCTTAGTACTTTAGGTAATATTTCTGAAAATCAATTATATGCCTACTATCTAATTTTTGGTTATGAAGGCGTTACTAAAGTAGTTCAGTACATGGGCTATGAAGATTGGAGTGCTTTTTTAATTCAAAATGGCTACACTGATAGTTATGGAGCTCCAAGTATGCAAGTATGGATTAATTATATGGAAGCTGCAGCTTTAAAGATTTATCAAAGTGGTAAAAATATAGATAGTCCTAAGGAAGGAAGTACAAGATAATGGAAGAATTAGTATATAATTTAGATAATGACGAAAAAAAATACATTATTGTAGACGAAGATACTATCGATAATGTTAAATATACTTTTTTTACTGAGATAGAGCATCCGGAAAAATTTTGTTTTAGAAAAACTATCACTGAAAATAATGAAGAATACTTTGTTGGTTTAGATAATGAAAATGAATTTAACAAAGTCTTACTTCACTTTACTAAGAAAAATTTAAAATAGATAAGAATTAAATCTTATCTATTTTCTTTTTATCCTTATACCATATATGGAATTACCTCTATAATTACCATCAATATCAAAGTCATTACTATCTTTATAAGTAAATACACTGAGTATAAAATTTTCTACTTTATCAATACCATCTACTGCATATATTTTAATTGAAGTGATCTTAGTATTATCATTTACCTCTTCTAGGTGACTATAAAAAGCTCCATCAGCCTGATTAACATCATCATATAAGTAAACATAGAAGTAATCACTAAATTTATATTCATCAGGTTCTAAGAAATTACCGCTGTAATTAGTTCCATCTTTTAATATAAACTTAATATTAAAGCCTATTTTATAATCATCAATATTTTCATACATATTATAATACTTATACCACGTATCTTTAAATCTATTACCATCCACTACGGCATCGTCAGTAAAAAATACTTCAAATGATCCAAGATCTTTTCTACTGGTAAAATCAGTATAATAAGTATCTACTAGTTTACTCTTATTATGATAATTACTATCGTCCGCTAGAAATAAGCCAAGTTTTATAGGATTATTATCTTTATATTCCTCTTTTACTTCTTCTTTAACATCATTAACTATATTATCTTTAATAGGTTCTACTTGTTTATCATAATTACAACCACATAAAAATAATATTCCAAATAGTATTATTAATATTTTTTTCATATATTGACTCCTTTTTCATTTTCTTTTAAATTCTCTATAAACCATAAATATACCCGTAAATAAAAGTGGTATTGAAAATAATACTGATATATATTCGCTTTTACTGATACTAATATAATCCCAATATATTAAAAAGCCAAACCAGTAAATAAAGAAGATAATGGTACTAAATTTACTAAATAGTTCTGCTAATTGATTTTGATTTAATATTAGGAACAATCTTCGTAAAAATGTAATTATAAATAAAATTATAAATACTATAACAATAGTCTTTGCTATTAGGTCATTAGTAGAACTTAAAATATAACTCAAAAATGCAATAACCACTAGAAGCATAACCATTTGTATTATTTCTCTTATTAAATATTTATTATTCATGTTTATACCTACTTTATATTAATAATTATTTTATAATAAATGGTGCCAAATGTAAGAATCGAACTTACCTCTAGGCATTACGAGGGCCTTGTTCTACCACTAAACTAATTTGGCAATACTTTCTATATAATTATAACATAAGTTATATTATATAGAAATATTTTTTATATTTTTTCTAAATTATTATTAATAACTGAATATAAATAAATAGCTGCAGGTTTATTAAATCTATTCTCTATATAGTCTTTATAACCATTTAATTGTTTTAAATAAGCTGCGTCACTAATATTCTTTAATTTATAATCAATTATTTTAATATCATCTTTATATACTAACATTAAGTCGATAATACCATGATAAGTAGTATTATCTTCTTCATATATAAATTCATATTCTTTATAGATATCTGCATTATCTATATTAACTTTATCTAAGAAATTAGTTATTATTTCTTTATTCTTACCGGTTAGATTACTAATATCATGAAAGTCTGTTAATTCAAATAATTCATGTACTTTCTTACCATAGTCAAGTCTACTTTGTTCTTCTTTTGAAGTAATATGAATATTTTTCTTAGAAAAAGATTTTTCTTCTTCTTTTTGAATATCTATATTAATATCTTGAACATCTATTCTATCCTCTACCCTACTAAGCAATTTATTATAATTATCATTCTTAACTAGGTTATAATTCTTAGATAAACCGATACTATTAATATCAATGTTCTTATAATAACTCTTTGTAATAGGTTCTAAGGAATACATAATACTAGCAAAACTATTATATTTTGCTCTAATACTATCGTCGATAATATCGTTAATATAAGCTGCTTCTTCTTTAGTGCTTTCTGGTAATATAAATATCATTTTTTCTTTAGCTCTAGTTAGGGCTACATAAAAGAGTCTTATTCTTTCACTAATATTTTCTAGTACATAGTTTCTATAACTTAAATTATGATAAATAGTGTTATATAAGAAGTTATCTTTATATGGGATAATAATACCATACTTATCGTCATAGCTAAACTTACTTATAGCCTCTCTTATATTAAATTTACTATATAATCCCCCGTAGTAGCAGACACTAAACTCTAGTCCTTTGGAAGCATGAATAGTCATAATCTTTACTGTATTATTACTGCTTTCAGTAACATTATACTCTATCTTCATACCACTTTCTATAATATTTTCTAGGTACTCACTATATTTATATATATCATAATCTAAATTAGTTAGATTACTAGTGATTTCTTTTAGTTTATCTATCCTAAGAATATTTGAGGAATAATCTCCAAGAAAGAATAATTTATTATAAAAATCATATTTATCAATAATTATATCAATTATTTCGTCTAAACTAATTGTATCTAGATTTTTAGTGATACTATAACTAATCTTATAAATATCGCTATCTTTAAAATTATTATTTAGAAAATAATCAAATATTATATTATCATCTAAATTAAAGAGAAAACTTCTAGCTATTGATATAAATAATTTTTTAAATTCATTATCGATAACATTATCTTTAATCTTTATGATAAAACTAATTATATTCTTTATTATAGTAATTACTTCGCCATCAGTTAGATTAACTGACTTTACAATACTCGTAGGAATATCGTTATATTCTAAGATCTTTTTATATAATTCAAATGACTTACTGCTGTCAAGTAAGATAGCAAAATCACTATACTTAGCTTTTCTGATACCTTTAGTATCTTTACCAAAGATTGGATAACCATTAGTAATTTTATTTTTAATATCACTAGCTATTATAAAGGCTTCTACTTCGTCTTTTTTGAATATTGTCTCATTAAGATAACTATATACTTCAAAGTTATTGTTTACCCCGCTGGCACCATCACCTTGATACATAGGATTACCATATACCATTCTATGACTTACTCTATATGAGGCTCCGCCAATAGTATCATCCATTATTCTATCAAACATTAGATTAATATTATTAATAACTTCCTCTCTGCTTCTAAAGTTTTTATTTAGATCTATCTTAATACCATTAACATTCTTACTATATAAATCATATTTATTTTTAAATATATATGGATTAGCATTTCTAAATCTATATATAGACTGTTTAATATCTCCAACCATATAGACATTATTATTAGATATATATGCAATAAATTCTTCTTGGACATCATTAGTATCTTGATATTCGTCGATCATTATTTCGTTTAAATTATTTTTAATTTCTTCTCTTATCTCGGTATTGTTTTTTACAAGTTCTATGGCATAAGAAGATATATCACCATATTCGAAGTAATTATATTTTTTCTTATATTCTGATACTCTTTTATCTAATTCTTTTATTATGGTTATTATTTCTTCTACATAATCTTTAGTTTTTAATATACCACTCTTTATACTATCATAATTATCATATATGACCAATTTTTTTATTTCTTTAATAGTATTAGATATCTTCTCTTTATATTCTTTGGTAGTATCTGATACTCCCTTAGCTATGGGAAGTTTAACTTCTATATTAAGTTTAATATCATCATAATCACCTGAAGATAACAAAGGACTAAGTACTTTATATATCTTATCAAAATAAGCGCTATCATCTATATATTCTAAATAATCTCTAATATTATTAATTAAATCTAATATTACTTTAATATAATTATCTATATCTTTATCTATATTTTTTTCATTATATTTGATACTTATATAACTATCTAAATATTCTTTCTTATTTGTTTTTAAATCTAATTTATTATTAATATTTAGAATAAAACTAAATATTTCTTTATCGTCTTTTAAAGCGTATTCTTTAATTAGATTTAAAAACTTGGAGTCTTCACTAGTATATAACTCTTCAAAGATATCTTTAAGCATTTTTTCTTTATATAGTCCTATTACTGAAGCATCTATAATATTAATATCTTTAGATAGATTTAAATAGTAATGGTATTTTTTAACTAGTGATAAAGCATAGGCATCAAATGTTGTTATATCAGCAGTATCCAGTTTGGCTAGTTCTTTAGTAAAACCATTTTCTTTTAATTTTTCTCCTATTCTCTCACGCATCTCTTTAGCGGCCATCTTTGTAAAGGTTAGTATAAGCAGATTGTCTACTGAAATACCGCTTTTTACTTTTTCTAATACTCTTTCGGTTAGAACGGCTGTTTTACCAGAACCAGCACCAGCAGATACGATAATATTAGTCCCCTCTTTATATATTGCTTCTTTTTGTTCATCTGTCCATTTTGGCATAATTTAAACCTCTATTTTTCTTTTTATTACTAATAATCATTCCATTGTAGCCAGAAATACTATCTATATTTTTATATTTTGAGATATAAAATGCAATTTTTTCTATTTTATTACAAGTAAAATTATTAAAGATTACTCTATCACCATTAAAATTAGTACTTCTAATAAAATCATATAAATTATACATATTACCTATTTCTTCAGTATAGATAGTATCCTCTCCTACAAAAATCATTTGTATTTTTTCATAAATTTTGT
>CAKOMD010000026.1:0-5110 GCA_934096555.1 uncultured Bacilli bacterium
TAGTAGCCCAACAATAACCATTTTTCTTACAAAGACTTATTATATGAATTAATAATAATCTTTCTAAAAATGTTAACCTATTATCTCTTAATACGGATTTTAAAATAAATACATTTATAAATTCTTCTTTATCCATAATAATCAATATATAAGATATATCTCCAAGATAATAAAAGTGCACTTTTAAATATTATTTTCCCTAGGTGACTTAATCTTATAACAAATTAAAATAAAAAGAAATTGTACAAAATATACAAAAGGAGTACATTTCTGTACTCCCAATTTTTATATAAAATTACTAAATTCAATTCCTTTAATATACTTTTCCATAAATTCATAGTCAGGAATATAGTTTCCCGTTTCGTCAAGTATAAAATTACCCAATTTATCTTTTTTAACTGGTAATTTCATAACAGAATTTGGCATTTTATTAGGTCGCCATTTTCTACCAAAACTCCATCTAAATTTTTCTGTTTCTATAATTGTACATAAAAACATTGCTATATATTTATTTAAATTATAATTTTTTAAATATAGCGGATTAACATCATGACTGCAGGTGAATTGTTCAGATTGATAATACGCATTACCTACGCTTCCATTATTAGTTACCGCGATACAATTCCCTTTAAATATTTTTTTTGTTATTTCATCAGGTTTCTTTGAACCGTCCTTATGAAACAAATCAATTTCGTCATATGTATAAAATTCAGTTACTCCATTATTGTTTTTTGTTGCGCCTAGAAATCTTATATTTCCTTCATTATAATGATCAGGTTTTTTATTATAATATCCTTTACAAATTTCAAAAATATCAGAATACTTAAATTCTTTCCATTCTTCTACATCAAATTCTAAATTGCTATATTTGGAATCACAACATCCTTTGCAAGTTTTTTCAAAGTCATTTAAATTATCTAACAACCAATATAATGTTTCCTCTACAGTAATTAATTTTTGATTATGTAAATATGAATATTTAAATAATGAATAACGCTTTAAAATATTTTCAAAATTCTTTTTTGTTAATATTGAATAATCTGTTTCTATATATGCTTCTGCTAAAGCTTCGTCATCTACATTTATTTCCTGCATTAAAAATTCGGTATTTTTAGGTTTTGATAATCCCTTCAATTCTCTAAGCCACTCTGACTTTTTAGCTAACCAGTTACCGTTTCTATCAGTTCTGCCGGAATGAACTATGGTTACAAATCCATCATCAAGCCACCTAGATAGAAAAACGTTTTTGGCACTATTCTCATGCTTAATATGAGCTTTAAAGACCATTATGCATGTTGGAATAGACACACCACTATTTTGAAAAAGATTTACTGGCATTGTCATACAAGCTAAAAGCGAATGTTCTTTCAATATTGTTTTTCTCAATTTTTCACCTTTATTACTTGCACAACTTATTGGCACAATAGCTATTCCTATTCCACCTTTTTTTAAATAATTTAACATTGAATAAACAAAATCCAATTCTGATTGACCCTTTTGTTTTTCACCTTTTTTCTCATCAGATACCTCAGTTCTCATTGAATAAGGAGGATTAATCATACCAATAATAGGACCATCTTCTATAGAATTAAGTTCTTCTTGCAGTGTAATATTTTCATTAAATTCATTTACTCTTGCTATCCCTTTATCTTTTATTAAAGATGAACAACAATATAATTTAGATTTACCATCACCATGAAACCTCATATTCGCATATGCAAGTGCAAACATTTCAGGTTCTCTTTCAATACCTATTAAACAATTTTTTCTAACGATTTCTTTTCTTTCTTTTTTTAAATCGTTAGAAATTTGAAGTTGATTTATATTGAAATCCATTCTATTTAAGGCGCCAATTAAAAAACCACCTGTACCGCAACAACAATCCAAGACCTTTGTGGTATCATCTAATTTTCTACCTAAATAATATTCTGCAATATCACAAAATAATTCAGTAATGTGCTTTGGAGTTAACACAATTCCTTTATCTTGAGCATCTCCACTTGCATATTTTAAGAAAACAGTATAAAAAGTTCCCATTACATCAACTGATGTACGTGTTTTTATTTTCAACACAATATTTTCATATGCCGAAAAAATACACGAAGATAATATATTATCACCATTCTTAAAAAATTTAGGACTACTTTCTGGTTTTTCTAACAACTGTGATGTTAAGATTCTGTCGTAATATTCTTCTAATTTTTTTCTCTTGATTTCTGGAAATTTATCTTTATTTACCCAAATATCGTTTAAAGCTTTTTTTAACTCAATTATTGCATTTTTTCCTAATTTGTCTTTAAATGGTATTTTTTGCTCAGGACTACCAAAAGAAGCGACAGTTAACGTATACAAAGCAGATTCTTCATCTGTTAAAGCGAGTACTAATGCCGAAATAAATCCAGCTCTATCCTTAGCAGAAATATGGTTTGTTCTTAAATAATTATTACATGCATTAGCGTAGCTTTGTAATTCTAATGTTAATCTTTCTATTTCTTCTTGATTTTTTCCCGTTTTTTCATCAATAATTTCTTGATAACTATCAATTTTCATTATAGTGTTTTGATAATCACCATCTTCCAATAAAATTAAATTACTAAGTTTCCCATTTTTAGGAAGATAAAATGATGTACATCTATAATTATTTTCAGTTACACCAGAAGTGGCAATTGCAATTACATCATAATCATGATTTAAATATGTCGCATAATGCAAAGCACCATTTATACAATACTCGCAAATTTCTTTAGAATTTCCCAAATTTTGTTTATATTTATTTAAGTCATCATATGTTTGATGATAATCTACATTGCTTTTACATTCAATGACTATAACTAAATTAGATTTATCTGACTTTATAATATAATCTGGAGTCCCCTTATTACCACTATTTCTTTTACTAGCATTCAAAAATGCAACAGCCAGTTTTTTATCCATGTTTAATCCATTATTATAACTATCTTCCTTATAACATATAATTCCGTTCACATTTTCATCTTGATTTATAGGATAACCCACATCAATAAGTCTTTTTTTCACTAATCCTTTTGTTATTTCTTCTGACATTATACACTACCTCCTAATATTTCTGAATAGTCTATATTGAAACGTATTTCATCTAAATTTTCTAATTTTTTTAAATACAGCATAACATCCAAAGGCAATTCATTTCTCTCCGCCGCTGCTACATCAAACAAAGATATCATTTGTTTCTTATCTAAATTTAAAAATCTAACAATTTTTATTTGAGTTTCTGCTGGTGGCGGTTTTACTTTTCCACTAACTATATCATAAAAATATGGTTTAGCAATTTTCAAATGCTGATAAAAATAACTTTGACTCATACCTTTAGATTTTATTAAACTAGTAAGAATTTTACCATATTCACTTTTTATAGCCAATTCAATCACCTCTGTTAGTATGTATACATACTAACATACTATTGTCAAAAAATCAAGGGTTTGGGACATTTCCACATACGAATTTCGCACGGGAGTACAAATTCAGTGCTGGCTAGACAATAAACATAATCCTACAAACCAAAAACACTACCATTTCTGATAGTGTTAATTTCTTTATTGATATCTTTTTAATCTTAATGGATTAGTATTTTTTACTACTAAATTGTATTTAATTTTTAATATTTCTTTTACCTTGGGTATAAGTTTATTTATATCACATCTACAATTAAATATATCTATTGCAGAGTTAATATGATTTATTAAATTACATTCTGATAAGCAATGTCTACTATATGCATTTGCTAAATAAAATGCTACTAAATCTGGTATAACATATTTATTTAAATAATCATTAACATTGTTATAGAATGGTAAATATATTTTTTCAAATTCTTTATCAGTTATATCACACATAGATATACTCCTTTAAAATTATTTCTTCTGCTATATTTTTAATACTATTCATTTTACCTATCCATATCATTTGATTACTACTTTTTAATTCTTCAGTAATATTTTCTTTTTCAGTGAGTTCTTTAATTAACTTCTGCGCCATCTCCATAACAGTAGTGTCTATATTATAAAGATATTCATTTAATGTATCATTAACTAGTAAATCAAAATATAACCAAAGTCTGTATTTCTTAATATATTCTAGTCTTAATAATCCATATTTTCCTATATTAAATTGTACTTTAGTTTCTAATATTAAATCAGGTAATAAATAATTGCCTTGTTTAGTGTAACTAACATTCATAACATTTCTCCATTTCTTATTATTTTTAGGCTTTAATTGTTATACTTTATATTTGTTACACTTTGACCATCGGCACCTCCTGAATTAACATGGTTCGATATTAGTATAACATCAGATGAGTTACCAAACTTATTTAAAATAGTATTTACTCTATCAGATGGAGATAATGTGGTATCTGAGTCTCTAGTTATAGCTACTGGTATTCCTAACTCTTTAAATCTATCATACATATATTTGGATATTAATAGATTATAGTCTTTTTCTAGTAAATTATTGCCTGTAGCACCAGAATCCGTACCACCGTGACCTGGGTCAATTATTACTTTACGGACCGCTCTATCTTCATTATTATTCATAGTTATCACCTTCAAAGTAGTATATGTAAATAATGTTAATTTGGTTAACTTGACTAGAAGAAAAAGATACTATTTTTTTAGTACCTTTAATCTTTATTTAATGTATTATTTATTATTTTTCTTATTTCAATAATTCTTTTTTCCATAAAGTCTGGATTATCTTTAAACCATTTTATGTTAAGTGGTGATGGATGTGGCAAAACTATTGCTGGTTTATTAAATAATATATTATTTTTAAATATTAGGTCATTATAATCTTCATTTGGAAAAAATCTTTTAGCGGCTTTGGCTCCAATTATTATATATAATTTATTATCTATATATTCTAATTCTTTCTTTATCCATTTTTCATAGCATATTTTAGGTGGCGCTTTATCACATCCATTTTTATCTTTTCCTGGGTAGCAATGCGCTAGTGCTGTGATAAAAAAGTTATCTGGATTATAGAATTCTTCATCGGTTATTTGATACCATTCGTATTTTAATTTTTTACCACTTTGATCAGTAAATGGCTTTAGTGTGGTATCTACCGTTTTAGA
>CAKOMD010000027.1:0-4916 GCA_934096555.1 uncultured Bacilli bacterium
GTGCCGAAAACAGGAATTGAACCCGTAACCTACTGATTACAAGTCAGTTGCTCTACCAATTGAGCTATTTCGGCATAAATAAATGGTGGGCGATATAGGACTCGAACCTATGACCCCTTGCTTGTAAGGCAAGTGCTCTAACCAACTGAGCTAATCGCCCATATCATCTCTGGACAATCAATAATATACCATTTATTTAGGCCTTTTGTCAAGAGATTTATTAACTTTTTTTATTTTTTTTACATTTTGTTTGTGATTTCTTTGATTTTCTCTGTTATCCACATTTCTAAATTATCTTTTAGGGGCTTGAAACCATTTTTTGTTTCTTCCATTCTTTCTAATTTTGAACCATCATTTTTATAGTCTATATCTTTTATACTGAGTTTTAGATGATTATCTTCATTATCAATATCTACAACTTTAGCATAAATTTCATCACCAATTTTTACAAAGTCGTTTACATTTTTTACGTAACCATAAGATATTTCAGAAATATGAATTAATCCTTCGTAGTTATCAGCTTGGGCGAAGGCTCCGTATTTTTGAATGCCTGTCACCGTCACTTTGACAACATCTTCTTTTTCTATTTTTTTCATATTTCTTCCTCACTGGCATTATTATAGCACTTTTTCTTTCTTTTTAGAATATTTTATTGTCTTTTTTGTAAAAAAAATATATAATAATTGTGGTGATGAAAATTATGAATAATAAAGAAATTGAAAAAAAGATATGTGATGTATTAGATAAGATTAGACCATATTTGGAAAATGATGGTGGTTCTGTTAAATTTAATAGATATGAAAATGGTGTTGCTTATGTAACATTAGTAGGTGCTTGTTCTAATTGCCCTTTGGCTTCTGTTACTTTAGAGGATGGCATTGAATCTGCTTTGGTAAATGAAATACCGGAAGTTATTAAAGTTGTAAATGAGGATTAAGTTCTCTTTTTTTTAGCCATTCGATACTAGGTATATCATAATATTTTCTTAAGTATATATAGATATTATATAAATATATTTCATAATCAGTTATTCTATTTATTATTTTATTTAATTCTTTTTCTTCTTTTTTATCTTGTATTATTTCATCGTAAAGATTAAAATAAAAACTTGGATATAATATTCTAGAGAATAGTACTCTTGTTCCATAAGGGGAATAGTAATTATAGTAAAAATATTCGTCTAACTCTTTGAATATATTTTTATTATTGATCCAAAATGATAATTTTATGTATTCGGCGACATCTCTTGCTTTATGATCTAGTATTAGGTTGGATGGATCAGTTAGGGACTCCATTAAGTTATTATGGGCAACTACTTTTTGATCACTATTTGTGGGTTTTAATTCTAATTTGGTATTTACTAAATAGGATATTGCATTTTCAGCCATACCGATAAAATAATCAAACGATTCTCTTATGAGAGGATATTTTTTTTCGTTTTCTCCTATTTGTAGTTCGTAGTAGTCTATTTTATTTTCCCATAATAGTTCCCATTTGTTTCTTTCTAAAGTGGTTATATTTATATTTGATATGGCCATATTTGATATTAGTGGTAATGATAATTTTACTTTAGATTTATTTAGTATTAGAACATAATATGTATCATTTACTTTGGTTAAGGGATTGTTATACTTATTGGGAATGATACTATCGATGTTTAATTTATTAGATATAATAGAATTTAGTTTATATATATCATAACTTTTATCTATGTTATCTATATATGGCTTAAAAGTAAAGTGATTATTATTTAAACTAAAACTATAAATATCGTTAGTGTTATGTAGTTCATCAATTCTTAAATTATAGTAATATTCTATTATATTTTTCATAGTATCCCTCGATAATATTTTATTATTTTAAATTTAAATATAGACTAAAAATAAGAAATATGTTACAATTAGGTATAGATGAGGATAGAAAATGAAAAAGACAATTAAGAATTATAAATTAGAAGGTAAGACAGTTATTATAAGATGTGACTTTAATGTTCCTTTGAATAGTAAGAATAAAATAACTGATTATACTAGAATAAAAGCTAATTTAAAAACTATTAGATATGCTGTTATGAAAGGAGCTAAAGTTATTTTGCTTTCGCATTTAGGTAAGGTAAAGACTGCATTAGATAAGAAGAATAATAGTTTATATCCAGTAGCAGAAGCTTTGTCTAGATATTTAAATCAAGAAGTTAAGTTTTCTCCTGAAACTAGGGGATATGAATTAGAAAAAATGGTAAGTGAACTTAATAATGGTGATGTTCTACTAGTTGAAAATACTAGGTTTGAAGATTTATGTGGCAATAAAGAATCTAATTGTGATGAAGAGTTATCTAAGTATTGGGCATCACTTGGTGATATTTTTATTGAGGATGCATATGGTTCTTGTCATAGAAGTCATGCTTCTGTTACTGGTATACCTAAGTATTTACCTAGTGGTATTGGCTTTTTAATTGAAAATGAATTAAATAAAATTGATACTGTTTTAAATAGTGATACGCATCCTTTTATTGTAGTAATGGGTGGTAAAAAAGTAGATGATAAGATAGTACTTATTGAAAAACTTTTAGAAAAGTGTGATAAACTTTTAGTAGGTGGAGCTATGTCTTTTACTTTTCTTAAAGCAATGGGATATAATGTTGGTAAATCAATTGTCAGTGAAGAACATATTTCTTTTTGTAAGAGAATGTTAGATAAGTATCCTAAGAAGATAGTGTTACCTGAGGATTTTATTACTGAAAAGGACGATGTACTTGGTAATACTTTGATAGAACATTTTGAAGATGATGATATTGGATATGATATAGGATCTAAAACTGTTAATAAGTTTAATAAGATACTTAGTACTGCTAAAAGAGTAATATTGAATGGCCCTATGGGAATGTTTGAGGAAGGAAGATTTAGTAATGGTACTTATTTGATAATGAAACAACTTAGTGAGATTAAGGCTAAAACTGTTGTTGGTGGAGGAGATACAGCGTCTGCAGTTAATAAACTTGGCTTTGATAAGAAATTTTATCATGTTTCTACTGGGGGAGGGGCAACGATGAAATACTTAGAAGATGGTAAATTAATTGGAATTGAAGTGATTGATGATGAAAAAGAATAAACTTACAATGTATTTAACTTTTGTTATAATATTATTTGTATGTGTATTATATATTTCTTTGAAAGATAATTATAAGGATATTTTGAATGCTCTTAATGATGTAAATATATTGTTTCTTTTGACGGGTGTATTCTTTATGTTTCTATCTAAGTATTTTCTTGGAGAAACATTATATTTTTTGGCAAAAAAAGAAAAGTCTGATATTAAAATAAAAGATATGGTACTTATTGAACTTATTTATCCTTTTTTTGCGGGTATTACTCCTAGTTCATTAGGCGGGGAATCTTTTGAAATATTATATATGAGAGACTGTGGTATTCCGGTGGGAAAGAGTTCTAATATTACTATACAGAAATTTATTACTTACCAGATATCACTACTTATTATTAATACAGTAGCGGTAATTCTTAATTTGTTTATTAGAGTTGTTCCTCTTAATAGTTTTGTCTTTTCTTTTGTGGTTATTAACTTTTTAATAAATGGATTTTTGCTTGGTTTCTTTTTCTTGGTGGCCTACAATAAGAAATTTAATCATTTTATTATGAAGAAGGGATTACAAATAGGTCATAAACTTCACTTTGTTAGAAATATTGATAAGACTAGAGATAGACTTGATAACTATTTAAAGAACTTTGATGATGGTGTTGAAAAGTTAAAACATGATAAGAAGTTATTCTTTAAGGTAATTGGTATTCAAATGTTATCATTCTTATTTTATATGTTAGCGGCTTATCCAGTAGCGGTATCTATGGGCATTACTAGTATTAGTGCAGTTAAGATGTTTATTTTGTCTACTTATGTTAAGATGCTTAGTCTTATATTTATTACTCCTGGTAATAGTGGAGCGGCAGAATATAACTTTGTATATTTATTTACTGGTCTTATATCTGAATCTGATATAATGGCATATATGTTGATGTGGAGACTTGTTACTTATTATATTCCTCTTATAGTAGGTGGTTTAATTGCAATTTCGTGGAAGAAGGTGAAACATAATTATGAATAAATTGGTTGTTCTTAATCATAAGATGAGTCTTTTATATGAGGACTTGTATAGTTATATAGAGATGCTTAATAATGTTAATACTGATTGTGATATTGTTGTATGTCCATCTGATATTTATTTAGAGGCTTTCTTAAATAATTCTGATTATGCTGTTGGATGTCAGAATATTAATTATGGCTTAGATGTTAATAATACTGGTGAGATATCTACTGACCAAGTAAGAGCACTTGGGGTAGAGTATGCTATTATAGGACATAATGAGAGAGTAGAAAAGTATCATGAGAATAAAAATATTGTTAATATGAAACTTATCGCGGCTTTAGAGGCGAATATATTACCAATTCTTTGTTTTGGCGAGAATATTGATGAGGATTATAAAGAAGCTATTCCTAAAATACTTGATGCTTATCTAAAAGATGTTCTTAATATTGATTTTATTACTTTTGCTTATGAACCTGCTTATGCTATTGGTACTGGAACTCTTCCAAGTGTTGATAGAATTAAGGAAGTAACTGGTTTTATTAGCAAATATATTGAAGATAAGTATCATAAGAAGCCTAGTATTATATATGGAGGTAGTGTTGATAGTAGTAATGTTGATAAGATTATTAATATAGAAGGGCTATCTGGTGTTATGGTAGGAGCTATATCATCTAATATAAAAGAAGCACAAAAAATATTTAAAAATATATAGAGAAGTACTTAATAAGATATTTCTCTATTTTTCTTTGGTTTATAGTATAATTCGACATATTTTTCGTTTTTGATGCAGTACAATGATAATGTAAGAAAGAAGGTATAAAGA
>CAKOMD010000028.1:0-4293 GCA_934096555.1 uncultured Bacilli bacterium
TTATCTACTAAAGGTGAATATAATAATTTATATTTGTATGATGATTATATTATTGAAGAAATATTTCCTTTAAATAGTAATTCTATTAATAATTTAACTAATAAGATTAATTATATAAAAGATACATATTTGAATAATAATAGTAATATATATTATACTATTATACCTGATAAAAATTATTTTGTTAATAATGGTAATTTAAAACTTGATTATAATAAATTACAGGATATGATGAAAAATAATTTATCAAATATTAATTATATAAATATATTTGATAAATTAACTCTTGATAATTATTATAAGACTGATACTCATTGGAAAGAGGAAGATTTATTTAATGTTGCAAATACTATTGCTAATCAAATGAATTTTGATATAACTAATAATAATGTTGTAAATACTATTACTACTTTTAATGGTAGTTATGCTGGTAGATTATCAGTAACTAAAGATATTGATACTATAAAAACTATATCTAATCCATCTACTCTTAATAGTAGTGTGTATAATTATGAAACTAAAAAATATACAGATGTTTATGACTATACTAAAATAAATTCTCTAGATAAGTATGACATCTATCTATCAGGAGCAGTACCTATAATAGATATAATTAATAATAATACCAGCAGTGATAAAGAATTAATAGTCTTTCGTGATTCTTACGGTAGTAGTTTAATTCCTTTATTAATAGAGGGTTATAAGAAGATAACTGTTATTGATATTAGATATATTTCTTCAAAAATATTAAATAAGTATATAGACTTTAATGATCAAGATGTTCTATTTATGTATAGTATTTTAACTATAAATAATAGTTTCAGTATTAGATAAAATAAAAATAACTATTTATAAACTAACTAGCTATTGGGCTTAAGTTTAATAATAGTTATTTTTTTATTAATTCTCTTTTTTAGTCTTAACATCCATAACAATAGGAAGAATAATAGGTACTCTACCAGTCTTATCAGAAAGAAATGGGATTAAACCATTAATTATTTCACTCTTCATATCATTATAATTAAAGTACTTACTCTTTAAACACTTATTAATAATACCTTGTGATATAGACTGAATATCTCTAATTAAATCTTCATTTTCATTAACAAGAATATACCCTCTAGTGGTAACTGCTGGAGTACTAAGTAGAACCTTATTCTCAGTATCAATATTAGCAATAATAACTAAGATACCATTATTACTCATAAGAATTCTATCTTTAATAACAGCACTACCAACTTCACCTATTCTAGAGCCATCTACATATACTTCACCAGCTTGTACCTTACCCCCAGGAGTGACAACGCCCTTACGAAGATTAAGTACATCACCATTTTCTAGTACGAAAGTATTATTTTTATTAACTCCGCACATAACACCTAAGTCAGCATGTATCTTAAGCATTCTAAATTCACCATGATAAGGAACAAAATATCTAGGTTTAAATAATCTAATCATAAGTTTAAGTTCTTCTTGATTAGCATGACCAGAAGAGTGAATTTCACTCATAGCATTAGTAAATACTTTAACACCCTTCTTATAAAGTTTGTTGATTGTTTTAGATACAGATGCTCCATTACCTGGAATAGGAGATGAAGAAAATATAACTACATCATCAGGCATAAGAGTAATTTGTCTATGTGTTCCTGAAGCAATTCTTGATAAAGCCGCTAGTGGTTCTCCCTGGCTACCAGTACATAATAGACACACTTCATTAGGCTTCATATGATTAGCCTCTTCAGCAGTAATAACAATATCCTTATCCTTAAAGTAACCACATTTCAAAGCCACATCAACCATATTTTCCATACTTCTACCAAATAGAGCAACTTTTCTATTATTCTTTTTACAAGTTTCCATAATATGTTTAATTCTATAAACATTTGAGGCAAAAGTAGCTAAAATAATTCTACTATCTTTACAAGAAGAGAATATTTCACCTAAATTCTCATCAACTACCGATTCACTAAGTGATACTCCGGGTACTAGTGCATTAGTAGAATCACTCATAAGTACGCTGACACCTTTTTCACCAATCTTAGCCATTTTATGTAAATTAGACATAGGACCAATCGGAGTCATATCAAATTTAAAGTCTCCCGTCATAACAATAGTACCATCAGGGGTATGTATTGCAAGACCATGAGAGTCTGGTATCGAGTGTGTTGTTCTAAAAAATTCAATATTAAAATATTTAGTTTTTATAATAGTATTTTCATCATAAACAAATAAATTTTTATATATAATATTTCTTTCTTCTAATTTTTTATCAATAAGTTCTTTAGCGTTACTAGGAGCATATATTTTAGGAATATCCACAGTCTGTAAAAGAAATGGAATACTACCAATATGATCTTCATGTCCGTGAGTAATAACTAAAGCTTTAATTTTATTTTCATTTTCTTTTAAAAAGGTATAGTCGGGAATAACGTAGTCAATTCCAAGAAGTTCATCATCGGGAAACATTACACCAGAATCCACGATAATAATCTCAGAATTATGCATAACCACATACATATTCTTACCAACTTCCCCAAGTCCTCCAAGAGGAATAATTTTTGTATTCATTAAATTCTCCTTTCATAATTCTTTCTTCGTTAAATAAAATAAAACTAAATAAAATAAAAAATTTTAAAGAATAACCACTGCATAAAATTATACTACATAATTATAAAAAATGCAAATAGTAATTTTATGGTTAGTTCGAGCCTGTAGTCTCTCACTATTTTTGAAGCCTGTAGTCTTCAAAAAGAAATTAATAGCCTAAGGTCTATTAATTTAAAACATTATTAAAAAGTAATAGATAAAAATTAAATAGTATGATAGAATAATATCAAGAGGTGAGGATAGTATGAAATGTATACTTATGAATAAAAATACTAAAGTCTTATCAGCGGATTATCAGTCTTCACTAGGAGTATTTACTGATATCTATGATATTTATAATATAGATTTTGCTCCAGTAATATTAAAGAATGTTTATAATAAAGAAAAAGACTTAAAAGTAATACTATCTAATTGGTTTAAAGGTAGAGGTATTCCATTATGGAGAGATGATTTAGATCTGTTACTATCTAAACTAAATATCTCTGCACCAGCAGAATTATTAGATAAAGCATTTGGTTTATCATTATCTGATCAGTATTGGATTAAACCATATGACTCAAAAATAGAATATAAAGATATTAATTTTTTTGAACATGATTTTAATGATGCTGAATTTACTGATGCTACTTTTTCTAATAGTGCAGAGACAAGTACTAAAATAAGTTTAATTTCACCTAATAATACGACAGATGGTAGATTAAAAAAGACTTGGATAATTGAAGACGGCAAAAGATATCTATTAAAGGGTAGCTATAAAAATGAAGTATTACAACCATTTAATGAAGTATTATCCTCAATGATTAGTAGTCGTTTAGGATTTAATCATGTTACTTATACACTAGAGGTAATTAAAGATAAAGTAGTATCAAAATGTGAATGCTTTATAAATGAGAACACTGAATTAGTATCAGCATATCAAATACTATATAATAATTGCGATAAAGATAACGCATATGAAACATATATTAGTTTACTTGAAAAACATGGAATAAAAGATGCCAGAAGTTCTCTAGAAGATATGTTTATATTAGATTACATAATGCTAAATGAAGATAGACATCTTAATAATTTTGGTATTATTAGAGATGTTCAAACACTAAATTGGATTAGCACTGCACCAATATTTGATACAGGAGAATCTCTAAACATAATAGATTATAGTGACGAAGAAGTAATAATAAATGGTGATGGAAGGTTCTTTTATAATGTTAGTAAATTTGATAATATACTTGATAATATTAAAGATTTAAAAAAATATGATTTAAATAAATTAGATGGAATATGTGAAGAGTTTGATAAACTATTACATAAATATCAATATATTACTAAAATGACTGATAGAAGAATAAATAAAATATGTACTTTACTTTTTAGTAGAATAAATAAACTAAAAAAGAAGATAGAAGAAAAATAATAAAAAACACTTGTGTGAATACTTAATTTATGGTATCATTTATACGTAAGGTAAATAGAAGTGATTTGCAGAATAAGCTCAAGTTAACTTGGTAAACTTTATTAAAAAGATCCCAATTAAATTGCAAATATTTGATCTCAATTAATTCGCAAATCAACAAGAAAGGAGGCCCTTCCAATGAAAAAAGTAGCATTCAGAAACGTTAACTCTATGTTAATTAGGGGGGGGGCTTGATAGTCTATTAACCTATATAAATAAAGGCTTTACAAACA
>CAKOMD010000029.1:0-2219 GCA_934096555.1 uncultured Bacilli bacterium
TCTTTATCAATTTTTCCACCAACTAAATTAAACATTCCTTTGTAAGGCTCTTTCGTCCTTTTACACATTAAAGTTCTATTTAAGTCTTTTTCAAAAACCACTATTACATTATATTTTTTCAATCTAACACCTCTATATTATTATAACATATCAACGATTAAATTTGATGTTTATTACAATTTTTTTAAATATTCTTGATATGACTGGTCTTCGCAAAAAAACAAAACAGCCCTTTGACCATCTAGTCAATAAACCACGATAAGTATTTTTTATCAAAGTATCAACCTGTTTTTGTGCCTCAATATTATTTTCTTTAAACATTTTCTTTATTCCTTTAAACTAACACTTTTAACATAATTTTTATACTTAATAAATGTATCAGCTTTTTGAACCATCTTATTCTTCCAAGAAATAATAATTTCTTCATCATCAATTACTCCGCCAAATAGTTCCTTCAAAAATATTATAGTTCTATCATCAATTTCATGTAAATACTTATTATTAAATAACTCTACAAAATCACGTTCATTTTGAAATCCATTATTCTTTTTTTATACCTCCTCAAAATAATAAAAAAGTATACTTCTAAAAGTACACTCGAATAGATATATTTTTCTTACCTAAAAATATAAATTATCGTCTCTAATTTTAAGCATTAACTTTTGGTAAGTAAATCAACGCAACATAATTATATCAAAGTAATTATTAAATAGCCATATAGTTTACATCAATTTTACATTACTCATCTCATACTCCAATAATAATAACTAATATATAATAAGTACGGATGGAGACAATATACTAAATATTGGCTCTAAATAGCACTTAATGAATAAAAAAATACCAACCACAAAGATCAGTATTTCCCTATTTATAAATTATAACGTTTAAGAATAACATTAACCATAGAAAAAGAAATATTACCAGTATCATTACCAATAACTTCAGTTCTTATTTCAAGATTACCACCAGCATAAACATCAACAAAATTAACTTTTGAAAAATCCATATCACTAGTAGTACCCTTATCAAGAACAAACTCTATATCACTAATTTTTTCATTAGTAGTAGCAGTCGCCCCTATTACCAGAAGGATGATTATTAATTAACTCCTCATAACTATCATAATCACCAATAATACTAATACCATCACGCTTATCCCCCTTTTGGACCTCTAGGACCAACCATTGGGTAAATACCAGCCCTCCTAAATCTTTCCCTAATTCTTTAACCTTCAAGTAAATCCTTAATATTATCATTCATTATTATCAAAACATTATATGTAAAAGTAACATAAACAAATAATAAATAATGCCAAGATTACATATCTTTCGTAATCTCATCCCACTCTAATGTTTTCTTCTCAATATCCTTACTTACAATATCAATCTCTAACTTAATCAAATTAGCCTTATTAATATCCATATAAACTTCTTCTTTTAAAAGTTCGTTATTAAGATTACTAAGTCTCTCTTCTAATTCAAAAATATCTTTTTCTATCTTTTTAATCTCTTTATTCTTATCAAAAGTATCTACTCTTTTATCAGTATTCTTCTTCTTTTCTACCTTAACTTTATTATCATTACTTGCATTATTAATTCTAGTCTTCTCTAAATACTCGCTATAACCATAATTATATAAAGTACTTCTACCACCCTCCATAACAAGAAGTCTATTACAGACATTCTTAATAAGATATCTATCATGACTAACCATAATAATAGTACCCTTATAACTAATAAGCATCTTTTCAATAGTATCTTTACCAATAATATCCAAGTGATTAGTAGGTTCATCCAAAATAAGAACATTAGGTTTTTTATTCAAAATCTTACATAAACTAACTCTAACCTTTTCACCACCAGATAAATCTTTAATTTTTTTAAAGACATCTTCTCCGCTAAACTCAAAAGCTCCAAGTAGTGTTCTAATTTCATTTGGAGTAAGCCTAGGAAACTCCTTATCAATCTCTTCATAAATAGAATTATCATAATTAAGATTATCTAATACTTGTGAAAAATAACCAATATTAACTCTATCGCCAAAAGTAAACTTACCACCAAGTGAAGGTACTTCACCCATTATAGTCTTAAGAAGTGTACTCTTACCAATACCATTCTCTCCAATAATACCAAGTTTGTCCCCTCTTTCCACCTCAAAAGATAACTTACATAACTCTCTATCATAACCAATAGAAAGATTCTTAACCTTAAGAACAT